>JBCCOV010000030.1:0-32281 GCA_039039985.1 Pseudomonadota bacterium
CCCCGCGCGGGCGCGCCGCACCGCGCCGGGCCGCAGGCGCGGCCTGGGGCTCCCGACGGCTTGCCCGCGCAGGTTTTTCATCTCTCCCGGGCTTTTGCTCGCTTCGCTCAGGCCCCTACCGAGATGGCGTGCTCGCCATCTCGACATCTGAAATGCCCAACGCGGGTGTTCCCGCGTTGGGGTGGGCGCGCCGCAACGCGCCGGGCCGCAGGCGCGGCCTGGGGTGCCCGACGGCTGGCCCGCGCTCAAGTAGCGAGCGCTTGTCGCGAGCGGTAGCGCAACGAAAGACGCGCGTGCGAACAACGCAATCTAAAGATTCTCGCTCTCATCGCGACCTGCAACACGTCATCGCAGGTGTATTGGTCCGTCGTCGAACGCTTCCTCGCAGACTATGTCCAACCGTGACCCGTGAGTTGCGCCGGCCATGAATTGTGGCAAGCGGTTATGGCTACAGGCTGTGGATTGTGGCGGCACAGCTTTCCACACCCGCGCACTTCTGACAGAGCCCCGTCCACATCTGTCTCCCATTGGCGACACATAACATCGGACAGAGATGCGCGAGCGAATTTACGTTTTCCACATACAGCAAGCCGGAATACCGAGCCCCTGAACCGTCATGTCCGCGCCTCACGACAAGCCAGGACCTAGGTCATAAGCGCAGTTCAACCCCGTTTGTTATCGCGACTCAAAGCGAACAGAGACACGAGAACAACTGCGCAGAACTCTGAACGGACTGGGAATTATCAATCTCATCGATAAAACGAAATGAGATCATTTATACTCAGCACCCAAACAATTGCAAATAATTCGTTAGCGGATGAAAACTCATTTGAGCTGTGGCCAATCCGCAGCACTTATTCAGAGCCATCCCCCGACTGTGCACAATCTGGATGTAAGGCGAGAAGAAGGCAGTTATGCACAATCCGAAGGCAGCCAACGAGACAGCGGGTTGTGGCGGGTTGTCGGTAATTTGTGTGTTATTCGTATGTGCGTAGGGGGTATGTTGTGCGTAACGAATCTACCCAAGTTTTTATCTCACTTTGGTCTCCGACACGTTCAGCGCTCGCGGCCAGCGTCGCTGCTGGAGCCTTGATGATCGCGGCATCCGCAGCGCCGGCATCTGCGCAATCCATGAGTTTTACGAGCGAGACGGATTCTCTGAACTGCCCTGGATCTGCCGCGGTCGCGCGGTGCAACGTGTTCACCCGCGAGAACGGCCAAATAGAGCAGGCTGAGCCAGGCCCAGGAAACCTGTTCAACACAAGCGTCCCCGACACGATGTCCTTCACGGACGGCGCAAAGCTCAAGATTGAAAGCGGTTCCAGCCTCCATGTTTCGTCGGACTCATCCGCACGAGTCGACGGTACGCTGGACGTACGCGGCAAGATCGACAATCTGGACGGTGATGTAACGATTTCCGACCCATTGATCGTGACCGGCAAAACGACAATCCAAGACGAACTTCACGTCGCTGAGGATTCAAAGTTCAAGAAGGATCTGGAGGTCGGTGACGACCTGACCGTCAATGATGATCTCCGTGTCAAGGGCGGCATCAATAACGGCGGTCCCGGACCAGTTGTCGTTAACGATTCGACCGGCCTGAAAATCGAAAATGATCTCGGCGTGCATGGCGACGCTGGGGTCAAGGGAGACCTCAAAGTCGGTGGCGATGTCCACGTCGACGGCAAAGTCAAGGCTAAGAAGGTTGAAACGAAAGTCGTTGAATCCAAGGTCGTCAACGCAAAGTATGTCAACGCGTACGACATCGACGCTGTGAAGGTGAATTCCGTCGTCAGCAACTCCGTCGTGAGCAATTCGGTCGTCACAAACTCCAAAGTCGTCAACGCCAAATACGTCAACGCCTACGACGTCGACGCCGAGTATGTGAGCGCAAAGGTCGTCGACGCGAAGATCGTCGACGCCAAGAAAGTGTATGCCAAGGAAGTGCATGCCAAAAAGGTCGAAGCCAAGGTCGTCAACGCAAAGTACGTCAATGCGAAAGACGTCGATACGGACTACCTGACCGTCTACAAGCGTGCGGACTTCAACTATCAGCGCGTGACAAATGTCGGAACGCCGGTTGATCCATACGACGCGGCGAACAAGAAATACGTCGATAACGAAGTCAACAAGGCGCTGAAAGAGATCGACGAAAACCGCGAAGGTATCGCTGTCGCCATGGCGATGAGCGGCCTTGTCCTTCCGGCCGGACGCGACTATGCGGTCGCGGTCAACTGGGGCCATTGGGATGGCAAGAGCGCCCTCGCCGGTCAAACCGCGCTCAAGTTGAACAACACGTTCACCTTCATCGGTGCGGTCGGTGTCGGCACGGACTCAGGTAAAGCCGGCGGCCGTCTTGGTTTCGTCGCCTCCTGGTAAGTAACAGCCATTCCGAAGCCTGAATGAGAGTGGATGATCTTGCGGTCATCCACTTTTCCATATTGGGGACGTCCGAATGACTCGCCCGTTGCGCAAACTTGCCGCGTTACTTGTTGCACTGACCCTCGTCATATCTGCCAGCAACGGCGTTCTGGCTCAGGACAAAAAGGCGCCAGCCGCCGCGGCGGCCAAATCGCCCCAAGCGAACGCAGCACAGCTCAAGCCGCCAAGCGCACAGGGTTTGCTGGTCCTGATCCGATCGACAATGCTGGGTGTCGGCCATGCCGTGAATACCGGCAACTTCGCAGTCCTGCGGGATCTCGGCACACCGGCGTTCCGCCTCAACACCACGCCGGCACAACTGGCTGCCGCTTTTTCGGATTTCTCACGGCGCGGCATCAATCTGGATCCGGTCGCGGTCATAACCCCCGTCCTGAGAGTCCCACCCCTCGTCGACAATCGAAATGAACTCGTCGTCGAGGGACGCTTTCCGACCAAGCCACTCGAAGTACGGTTCAAGTTGTCCTATGCGGTTTATCGCGCGCGTTGGCGGCTCGCGCGTATTTCTGTTCAGGCTGTCAATCTTGGCGATCAGCCGGCGAGGTCAAATGCGGGTGCCGCCAAAAAGCCCCAACCGAAAGCCGAGAGTGCGCCGAAAAAGAAGTGAGCATTCTGACACCCACGCGAACGAGGCGAGACCGGCACCTGCCGCTCGCCTGGCCTCACGCGGTGGCGCAAAGATTGCCACGCTCCGCAAATTCAAGTTGCGCGAATGGCATCACCCTCAAGCGCGGTGACGCGACTTGTAAACGCCTCGGGAACAGCTTGCGGTCGCCCGGTGCTTTGGTTGGTGTAGACCCAGACGACTTCTCCGGTTGCGCGCAAGTCATCTGTTTGCGCGCCATGAGCTTCAAGCGCAAACCGGACCGACGATGTTCCGATCCGCGCGACCCGCACGCCGACGTCAAAGGTTTCATCGAATGACAATGGCTGCTTGTACTCAACCAGCGCGCGGACCGTATGATAATCGCACCCCGCTGCAGCAACCGCACTTTTGTAGTCGTACGGCAGCGCGCGAAAGTACTCCGTAATTGCCGTGTCGAAGTACGTCAGATAGTGCGCATTGAAGACGATCGCCTGCGCATCAACCTCCGAGTAGCGCACGCGAAACGCAAAGAAGAACTTGAAATCCGCACGCGCCATCGTTCGTCGCCTCCGGTCTGAATTCGGACTTTGACCACCGCCGGTGCGCGCCCAGACGCACGTTCAAACATGCGCCCGGACCCGCACCAAACTCGTGATCAGGGCATATTGTATTAGAGAGGCTTCTTGCCGACGATGAGCTTGGTCATGCTCGGAATCAAATCGTCACTGTGGACCACGTCAAAGCCCACATCGCGAAGCGCCTTTTCCAGCCACCCCGTCGAGATCGACTGCGCATCCGGCGTGAACGCGAGGTGCTGCAATTGCCAAAGGGCGGCAAGCGTCGGCCCCTTTCTGTTTGTGTCGACCATGAAGTCGTGGATCATGACAACACCGCCTGGAACGAGCGAGTCACGCGACCAGACCAACAGGTCGGCAATCCGATCTCCGGGCACACCGCTCAACAGATACGACATGAGGACCGCGTCCTGGTCTGTCGGCCATGTTGACGACAGTGCGTTTCCGGGAATGTAACGCACGCGATTGACCAGATCGGCCTCGGAGACAAAGTCCCAGCCGATTTCCGCGACGTTCGGAAATTCGATTATGGTCGATTCGAGGTTCGGGTAAGCCTTGCACAGGCTGATCGTCATCGCACCGGTACCGCCACCGACATCCAGCAGCTGCCGCGCATGCGACAAGTCGACAGTTCGCGCCAAGGTCCGCCCGGGCCCGAGCGAGCCGGAATGCTGCGCCTCACTATAAAGCCGCGCCTGCTCAGCATCCGACATCCAGTGCGCATAGGAATCGACGGCAGTTTCGTCCGGCTTGCCGTCCAGCACATCGTTCAGCTGCTGCATGAACGGATACATCTGCTTGTCGATTTGATAACGCAAATAGTCGCCGAAATCGTACCGTGCGCCTTGCACCAGGAAGTGCTCGGAAGCAGGAGAATTCGCATACTTGCCGCCGTCCTCGGCCTTGAGCGCACCGATGCTGGACAACGCCGTGACCAAGGTGACGATGCGGTTGCGCGGGACTTTCGTTGCCTGACAGATCTCGTCAACCGTCATCGGCCCGTCGCCAAGGTGGGTAAACAACCCGATGTGCAATCCGGCAAACAGCGCCTTCGATGCCATGAAACCGAACGCGACGCGCGACAACTCCTCAGACGTCTCTAGCAACGCTTCCTGCACAATCATCTCCTTATCTATCTTTTGGTCCATCAAAACACCATAGCACGAGAAAATCATCCTAACGAAACGTGCGCCCATCATAGCGGTTGCGCGGTGCGTGATCAGACGGGGAGACACCGCGCATCTGTCACGCGGCTCTCACGCGATCGCGCGCCTTTCTTGGTGAAGCGCAGACAAGGGCGCAGCAGGATGAAATGCACCGCTGATGAAACAAGTTTCATTGGAGCCAAAACGGCTTGCTCGCTTGACGTCCCGAGATACCTAATTCTCCGACCGGGAGCGACGCGCGAAGTAGATCGCAACGGCGCTGATTTCAAGCGGGGTAAGCTTCTTCGCAATCTCGGCCATGATCGAGTCCGGGTCGTTCTTGCGTTGGCCCGATTGCCACGCCGTCAATTGGTTCGTGATGTAAAGCGGGTGCTGCCCAAAGATGTTCGGCACGCGATCATCGGCCGCGCGCCCGTCTTTGCCGTGACACGTAACACATGCGACCAAGCCACGTTCGACATCACCGCTTTCGGCAAGCCGAACGCCTTCCGGTGGCGCTTCGGGGATATTGCTCAAGTCATGCGCAAACTTCAGCCTCGCATAATAAGTTGCGAGCGCATCAATGTCCCGCTTGGTCAGGTTCTTTGCAATCACCTGCATGACGCGGTTTTCGCGTTTTCCGGTTTGATAGTCGTGCAGCTGCTTCGCCAGATAGGCTTTCGACAACCCGGTTAGATTGCCAAAGGCTGAGCCGGCATCGCCTTTGCCGGAGTCGCGATGACAGGCCACACACGCAACGATACCGTCTTCCAATCGCCCCTTATTGACGAGGCGGGCGCCGTGCGCCAGTGCTGCAGCCTCAGTCCGGGATTCATCCGATCGTGCGATCGCATAGGTCGCTATCGGCAATATCGATATGGTCAGGACGACCGCAAGCAACCCTACGCCGTGCCAGTTCATTCGCCCGCTCCCAGCACCAATCCGACCCGGAAACGCAACGGACCGGCTCTCCGCCTTGAAATCGCAATTCAGTCGACGTTGGCATGCGGCGCTGACGGGCCCCGGCAATTCACCCGGACCCGGATTGCGCTTGGCGCACGCGAACGACCACACGGAAACTGTGCGGTCACCTGCGCAGCACTACCTGCCACAAACTCAATTTGCTCTGGTTTGAGACAGATCAATCCGAACGCGTCCTGCTACGCCCATGTTGGTTTGCATAGAGCGATCCTGGTGCGCGGTACCGGTAGCTCGGGCATTGCCTGAGCTGCACATGTGCCGTTGTGCCGACGCCACAGGGAGGGACGGAATGCGATCAACCATAACAACCGGCGCAGTGCTACTGGCGTTGAGCGCGGGCGCGAGCGACGCCACGGGTTACACCGACTGCCTCACCGCGCGGGACGGCAGCAAACGCCTTGAGGCTTGTGACACGGTGTTGCGTGGTCGCGAGTTCACCGATAGCCAAAAAGCCCGCGCGCATCGCGAACGCGGCAGTTTGCTGGCCGAGGCCGGCACCCATGCAGACGCAGTCGACGCGTTCACGGCTGCTATCAAACTCGCGCCGGACGACGTCCGCGCCTATGAAAAGCGCGGGCTTGCCTATCTCGTTCTCAAGAACCACGCAGCCGCAATTGCTGATCTCAGCGAAGCGATACGCCGACAGTCATCCGATGCGCGGTTGTTGACCGTCCGCGGCTACGCGTTCCTTGTGACCAACGAACTGGACAAGGCGATCGTGGATTTCAACGCGGCCATCAAACTGCAACCCAAAAACGCGGTCGCCTACAACAACCGCGGACTGGCGTTTCGCAAAAAGGGAAATCTCGATCAGGCCCTGCAGGACTACGCGACGGCGATACGGTTGAGCCCGAACTACGCGCTGGCTTACGCCAATCGCGGCTACGCTCTCGAAGCAGCCGGACGGAAGAAGGAGGCGATCGCGGCCTTCCAGAGCGCGCTGACCATCGATAACCAAATGCGAGGTGCGATCGATGGCTTGAAGCGTCTCGGCGTGACGTCCGCCAGCGAGAGAATCACGACTGTCGTTGCGGAGGGCAAAACACTAGCGACGATCCTGTGCAGCCGCTGTCATGCCATTGATCGCAAGGACGTCAGCACCAACCCGAATGCCCCGGCGTTCCGGACATTGACGAGCCGGTATCCGCTGCTTGAAATCCGCGAGCCGATAACGCGCGGCATTGCAGCACCCCACCGCGAGATGCCGGCCTTCAATCTCACCTCTCAGGATGTCGATAAAATCATTGCGTACGTGAACAGTCTCAACAGTCCGAGGTAGTAGGTAGTGTCGGCGCCAGTTGGGCAACGCGAACGGTGGACAACGCGTTTGTGTGTCCACCGTTCGTACGACGCCGATCAGCGTGTCAGCATCATGTACAGCTGGTCCTTGAGCGTCATGCGCTTTTTCTTGAGTTCTTCGTAGTGCTCGTCAGAGATGTTCAGCCCGGCTGCCTCCGCCCGGTGAATCTCCCGATTGACGTCGTGATACGCATCAAACAAGCGAAGAAAGTGCGCGTCCGTCGTCTTCAGTTCGTGGATCTTGTCTTTCAGCTCAGGGAATTCAGCGGCGAGTTCGTGGGGAACGTGCGACATATCATGCAAGCCTTTCAGGTGTGATCGTGCGTCGGTTCGCAACACCGAAACCGATCACCGAAGGTCCTGCATCGGCGTGTGCGGTGCTTTGATCTCTCTCAACACCGCACACGTCTCATGGCCGAAAGACCGGCGACGCTACTCCGCCGCCTCCTGATAGGTCTCCAGCGGTGGACATGAGCAGACGAGATGACGATCGCCGTACGCATTGTCGACGCGGTTGACCGGCGACCAGTACTTGTCGACGCGGAACGCGCCGGGCGGATAACACGCTTGCTCGCGCGAGTAGGGGCGATCCCACTCGCCAACCAGATCCTCAACGGTGTGCGGCGCGTTTTTCAGCGGATTGTTGGATGCGTCTGCGCGACCGTCTTCAATATCTTGCGCCTCGGCGCGGATTGCGATCATCGCATCACAGAACCGATCAAGCTCGGCCTTGGGCTCCGACTCCGTTGGCTCGATCATCAAAGTTCCCGCCACGGGCCAGCTCATTGTCGGCGCGTGAAACCCGCAATCGATCAGACGCTTTGCGATGTCGTCCACCGTGACGCCGGCGCTGTCAGCCAAGGGTCGCGTATCAACAATGCACTCGTGCGCAACACGGCCCGAGGCCGACGTGTAGAGGATCGGGTAGGCATCCTTCAGGCGCGCGGCAATGTAGTTCGCGTTGAGAATGGCAACCTTCGTCGCCTGGGTCAGCCCGTCGCCGCCCATCATCAGGCAGTAGGCCCAGCTGATCGGCAGAATGCTTGGCGACCCGAATGGCGCAGCCGACACGGCGCCTGGACGGCCATCTTCCATCACGTGCCCTGGCAAGTGCGGCTCCAAATGCGCTTTGACGCCAATCGGACCCATGCCCGGCCCGCCACCGCCATGGGGAATGCAGAACGTCTTGTGGAGATTGAGATGGCTGACATCCGCGCCAATATCGCCCGGACGCGCCAACCCGACCATGGCATTGAGATTGGCCCCATCCAGATAAACCTGCCCGCCGTGAGCATGCGTGATGTCGCAGATCTCGCGCACGGTTTCCTCGAACACGCCATGTGTGGACGGGTACGTGATCATGCACGCTGCAAGGCGATCGGCATGCGCTTCCGCCTTGGCGCGAAAGTCCGCGAGATCGACATCGCCGTTCTCTGCCGACTTCACGACCACGACCGTCATGCCCACCATCTGAGCGGACGCTGGGTTCGTTCCGTGGGCCGACGTCGGGATCAAGCAGACGTCGCGATGGCCCTCTCCGCGCGCCTCGTGATAGGCGCGGATGGTCAGCAAGCCGGCATACTCACCCTGGGCACCTGAGTTCGGCTGCATCGAGATCGCATCGTAGCCAGTCGTGACGCACAGCTTGTCGGAGAGATCTGCGATCAGTTCGCGATACCCGGCCGCTTGATGTTTCGGTGCGAAGGGATGCATCTCCGCGAACTCCGGCCACGTGACCGGCATCATTTCCGCCGTCGCGTTGAGCTTCATGGTGCAGGACCCAAGCGGAATCATGGCGCGATCCAGGGCGAGGTCACGATCGGCCAACCGCCGCATATAGCGGGTCATCTCGGCCTCGGCACGATTCATGTGAAAGATCGGATGCGTCAGGTACTCCGACGTGCGCAGCAGGTCAGAAGGCAGGCGATGATTATGCGCGTTGTCCTTCGTGTCGCCAGCATCGACCAAGTCACCGCCGAATGCGCGCCATACGGCTTCGATATCAGCCGGCCTGATCTTTTCATCCAGCGCGATTCCCAAACGGGTATCGCCGATCTTGCGAAGATTGATGCCGCCGGCTTCGGCCGCTTTCAGGATCACGCCCTGCAGCGGACCAACCTCCACGGTGACGGTATCGAAAAACGCCGTCGGCCTGACATCAAAGCCGAGCTGTTCCAGCCCGTCGACCAGGCGAACAGCCTTGCGATGGACGCGTTGCGCAATGGCTTTCAATCCGTGCGGCCCGTGGAAGACGGCATACATCGACGCCATCACGGCCAGCAGCGCCTGCGCAGTGCACACATTCGAAGTCGCCTTCTCACGGCGGATGTGTTGCTCGCGCGTTTGCAGCGACAGGCGATAGGCCCGGTTCCCGCGCGCATCGATCGACACGCCGACAAGGCGGCCCGGCAACGCCCGCTTGTAGGTATCGCGGCAGGCAATGTAGGCGGCATGCGGTCCACCATAGCCCATCGGAACACCGAATCGCTGCGTCGAGCCAATTGCAATGTCGGCACCCATTTCACCGGGCGGCTTCAGCAGCGTCAGGGCCAGCGGATCAGCAGCCACTACGGCAATCGCTTTTTTCGCGTGGAGCGCCGCGATCACACCCGTGAAATCATGCACATGGCCGTACGTGCCGGGATACTGGAACAACGCACCGAACACCGCTTCAGGATTGAGATCGACGAATGGATCACCGACAATCACCTCCCAGCCCAGAGGCTTCGCCCGCGTCTCGACAACGGCAATCGTCTGCGGATGACAGTGATGATCGACAAAGAACGCCGTCTGTTTGGACTTGGCGACACGGTGGGCGACCGCCATGGCTTCAGCCGCGGCCGTTGCTTCATCGAGCAACGAGGCGTTGGCAATATCAAGCCCGGTTAAATCCGAAACCATCGTCTGGAAATTCAACAACGCCTCAAGTCGGCCCTGGCTGATTTCCGGCTGATACGGCGTATACGAGGTATACCATGCCGGATTCTCAAGTATGTTTCGCTGGATCGCCGGCGGCGTAATCGTGCCATGATAGCCTTGGCCGATCATCGAGACCAACGCCGTGTTCTTCGCAGCCGTCTCACGCAGCCTGACGAGGACCTCGCTTTCGGATAGCGCCGGTTCCCAAGACAACGGTTGTTCCTGCCGGATCGCGCGTGGCACGGCCTCGTCGATCAAGGCGTCAAGGTTCTTGGCGCCCACCACAGTCAACATCTCCGACATTTCGCCGGGTGACGGGCCGATATGGCGTCGATTTCCGAAGTCGTAAGGCTCGTAAGTCGTGAAGGCGAAGCGCATGGTGCGATCCATTGTTGCGTGTCAACCGATGAGAGCAGTGTAGGCGGCTTCGTCGAGCAGCCCGCTGGCTGAAGACGGGTCATCAAGTTTCAGTTTGAAAAACCAGGCATTGCCCATCGGGTCTGCATTGACCTTGGCCGGATCATCAACGATGGCCTGATTGACTTCGGTAATGGTCCCGGCAAGCGGCGCGTAAATGTCTGATGCGGCCTTGACCGACTCCACGGTCGCGGCCTCGCCACCGGCTGCGAACGTTGCCCCGACGTCGGGCAGTTCGACGAAGACGACATCGCCAAGTTGTTCCGTGGCATGGGTGGTGATGCCGACGGTTGCGATATCGCCGTCGACCGAAATCCACTCGTGGCTTTCCGTATATTTGAGCATCGCCGTCTCCTTAAGGCTCGCGGTGCGGGGGGCTACGATCAGCCCCGCACGTAGTTCGGTTGAACAAAGGGCATTGCCGAAACAATTGCAGGCAGGCGCTTGCCACGCACATCGGCAAACACTCGGGTGCCGACGACCGCCTGCTCGGGCGGCACATACGCCATCGCGACCGGCTTCTCGACGCTGGGTCCAAAACTGCCCGACGTGACGGAGCCGATGGACGCTTGGGCGTCCTCATCGGCGAACAAGTCAGTCCCGGCACGGATCGGCGCGCGCCCCTCGCCGATCAGGCCGACGCGCACTTTGTCCACTCCATTCGCGAGCTGGCTTAGAATCCGCTCGGCTCCCGGAAAGCCGCCCGCCCGAACACCGCCGATCCGGCGCGCCTTGCTGATTGCGAACGTGAGGCCGGCCTCAACCGGCGTTGTCGTCTCGTCGATATCGTTGCCATAGAGGCAAAGTCCGGCCTCCAAGCGTAACGAATCGCGCGCGCCAAGCCCGATCGACCGCACGGCGTCATCAGCAATCAGGGCCTCCGCCAAGGCCTTCGCATCGGCGGCCGGTACGGAAATCTCGAACCCATCTTCACCGGTATAGCCCGCGCGAGACACGTGACAGTCGACGCCCGCAACCTGCGCCGGTCGGGCCGTCATGAATTTGAGATCGAGAACATCCGGACAATGGGCAGAGAGACTTTGCGCCGCTTTCGGCCCCTGAAGCGCAAGCAACGCGCGATCCGGCACGTCAGACAGCGTAATGCCATCCGGAAGGCGTTCACGGACATAGTCTGCGTCAACAGCCTTCCGCGACGCGTTCCAGACAATCAGCAACTGGCCGTTGTCGGCCGGATCGGCCGGCCGGGTGACAATCAGGTCGTCAACGATGCCGCCGTCGTCCTTGAGCAGAAGCGTATAGCGCATCCGGCCGGCGCCGAGCCCCACCAGATCACCCGGCGTCAACGCCTCCATTGCGGCCGCGACGGCACTATGGGACGGCCCCTGAAGGACGGCCTGGCCCATATGCGAGACGTCGAAAAGCCCGGCCAAACTTCGCGTATGCACGTGTTCTTTGAGAACACCATCGGCATACTGAACTGGCATGGTGTAGCCGGCGAACGGCACCATGCGTGCGCCGTGCGTGAGATGGAATTCATGCAGCGGGGTTTTCAGAAGATCGCCGGTATCTGCCACTTCGGCCTCCATGCGTGAGGCGCCGTTGGCTGAGCCTAAGCACATGCCGGGCGCAGACCTCAGACGGCACCACTGCCGTCATCAAGATCGACGCCCCCTCTGTCCGTTTGCCTGAGAGTGTTATCCCGTCGGCGGGCGCCGTCCCGAATTGGCGCGCCTCTCTCCAGAGTTTAAGTCTGCTGTTACTGGTCCTTTCGCCTGAGAGGTTCCGGGGCGGTTGCTCCTTCGGCGCCGGCACGAGGCCGATCTCTCCCAATAACGCGGCGTACGCTAATGTGCTCCGCCGCGATCTTCAAGCGCTCACCGGCAACTGACCACGATAAAAATCAACGCGCACGGGGATAATCTCACGAGTTTTGATCACGCTTTTGCCAAGTCGGGTGCATCATGAACACGATCTGCGCACCGATAATGACGGCCGCGACCCGCACGAGATGGTGCAAAGCAATAAATGCAACATCGAGATGAAGAATAATCGCAAGCAGGTTCAATTCCGACTGACCGCCGGGCGCATATGCAAGCAGGACCGAAATCTCATCAGCACCACTGATCGCCGCAACACCAATCGCAACCGCGATCGAAACCGCCGTGAGCACGACGGAAAAGACCAAGCCCCACCACAACCAGGACGTGAATTCACGCATGGTCAATCCACGGAACTGCGCACCCAACAACAGGCCGAGCGTCAACTGTGCAAGGATCAACAATTCGGTCGGGACTTTCGCGGTTGTCCAGCCGAGCGCATGAACCACACCACTCAGAATCATTGGGCCAACAATCGCAGCACCCGCAATGCCCAACTTCAGCGCGACCCACCAGCCCACAACACCTAAGCCGGCGAGCACAACCAAATCCAGAAGCGCCATTTCCCAGATGTGAATGGTGTTGATCACACCACCGGTCGTTTGGGCGCCTTCCGTCAGCGCAAGCCAGATCGGGACCAGAAACACAATCAGCGTTAAGCGCACGGATTGCACCAGCGTGACGATCCGCTGATTGGCGCCGGCGTCCTCTGCCATCGAAACCATGTCATTCAGACCGCCGGGCACCGAGCTGAAGAAGGCGGTCGCCAGGTCAAAGCCGGCAATGCGATGATAGAACCATGTTCCCGCCGCCGTAATCGCCACGCTGAACGGAATGATCAGGGCCAGCGTCATCGCCAGCTCTTCGGCACGGCCGAGCAACGCCGGGCTGAATGCACTGCCGACGGCAACGCCAAGCACAATCCGCATGGGTACGGACAGAAATCCTGGTCGCGCGACCGGCGCGCCTCCGATGGACGCAATCATTGCGAAACTGAGCGCGCCGAGAAAGATCGGCAATGGCGCGCCAATCGTCACGAACAGTACGGCTCCGATGGACGCGACCACGTACGCAAGCCCGACGCCGGCCAAGCTGCTGCCCCCGATGGTCCATTGCGAGAGATTACGAGGCGAAGCGGGCGGGCGATCAACAGTCAAAACAAATCCTCTTTGCGCGACCGATGGACTGTGCCGAGCGAGTGAGCCATGAGCCGAGAACCAAGGGCCGACGAGAGCGCTCACAGCCGATGTGTCCGCGAGACCGCCGACGCTTGACCAATCATATAACCAATCATGCGCTTACGACGGTACGGACCACGTCGTTGTACCAACGACAGCCGCCGACAGCATAGTCGCCAGAAAGCCGACAAGCATTGCACGCGGTGCAAGAGCCACGATTTCCGGCCGTCGCTCCTGAGCCATCGCCGAGAGCCCACCAATCAGGATGCCGAGCGATCCCAGATTGGCAAATCCGCACAAGGCATAGGTCAATAACAGCCGCGACCGCTCGGATAGCGCACCGGGATCAGATTTCCCAAGCTCAACCAACTGCAGGTAGGCGAAAAATTCGTTCAGAATGACCTTCTGCCCAATCAGGCTGCCGGCGGTGGCCGCTTCGGACCAGGGGATCCCAATCGCGAACGCAATCGGCGCACAAACGACACCGAGCATACGCTGCAGCGTCAGCGGCGCATCGCCGACCGGTCCAATCGCACCCAGCATGCCGTTCACGAGTGCGACCAGCGAAATCATCACAATCAGCATCGCCGCGACACCGGCCACGAGACCGATGCCGTCCATCGTCCCCTGCACGACCGCGTCGACGCTACTGCGCGGCGGATCTTCGATGTGCACATCCAGCCCGCTCGGCCCACCAGTAAAATCCGTTGGGATCGCCAGTCTCGCGAGCATGAGAGCGGCCGGAACGTTGATCAGTGAGGCCGCGACGATGTGGCCGGCCGAACCGGGAACAACCGCCGACAGAATGCCGGCGTACAATGCCATGACGGTGCCGGACACGGTCGCCATGGTGCACACCATCGTCGCAAACAAGGCACCCCGGCCCATGTCACTCAGGTACGGGCGAATCACCAGCGGCGCCTCAACGAGACCCAGGAACACACTTGCGGCAGCGCCCGTACTCAACGGACCGCCGGTTCCGAATGTGCGCTGAAGGGCCCACGCGAATGCCTGCACCACGCGCTGCAAAATGCCCCAGTGATAAAGCAGACGCACCAGCGCCGAGAGCACCAGGATCATGGGGAAAACTCGGAATGCGACAATGTAGGCAAACTGCGGCTTCGTAACCTCGAACGGAGCGTCTGCGCCCGCGAGATAACCGAACAGCAGCTGCGAACCGGCGTCCGTTGCGTTCTGGAGTGCCAGCACGGCCCCGCCAAGCGCATCAAACAAACCCCGCGTCCACGGCATGGCCAACAGCATGATCACAAGCGCGTACTGCAACGCGAGGCCGCCGGCGATTAACCACAGGATCTGGGACGCTGACATCGCCCGCCGATCTTCAGAGATCGCAAAGGCTATGAAAGGAATGGCGACAATCGCAATTAACGACTGTGCCGGCAGCGTCGCATCCATTCCCGCGTCCCGATTCGCTTGAGCTTTTCCAACTAAGAAATACTCAAACGACAGCGTAAGCTCTGGAACAATCCTATTGCCTTGACATAAATACGCGACATCTGTGGCGCATGTACCAGCCCCGCTGCGACGTTACCGCGTGATAAAGCGGTGAAATGTATACGTTTTCGCAGCAAACGGCTGCCGGACATACGCCGGTTGAGCTTTTTGGCTGAAAAAAGGGTCATGCCGCATGACGGATCGAAACCCATACGCGGGCACAACGGATCCAAACGACGCGTCAGCGGCAATGCGCCCGCCGCCACTCGACAGACATGGCCGCCCGCGGCGACGCCGCCAAAAGGCACCGCCATCATCTGCCGCAACCTGGCTCACCCGGATAGCGATCGGCCTCAGCGTCGTCGTAGTCGGCGCCATCGCAGCCGTTGCCGTACTGGTTGCCGTCCTATCGCCAGCCAAACTGCTGGAAGAGCAACTCGTCGCCCACGTCAAAGAGACAACGGGGCGCGATCTTGTTATCTCAGGCGGCAGCGGCCTGTCGTTCTGGCCCGCAATGGGCATTGCGCTGAACGAAATCCGCCTGTCCGCGCCGGCGGGGATGACCGCGCCGGAAACCGTTCGGGCACGCAGTCTGAACATCCGCGTATCGATTTGGCCGCTGCTGACGGGCAATGTCGAAGTCGACCGGATTGCACTTGTTGAACCGGTGATCGACCTGCGGGTTGATCGCAACGGGCGCGCCAGCTGGCAGTTCGGATCACTGGCGCCACCGAACCGGTCGACGCGCTACGCACAAGCGGGCACGACGACAACGGATGCCGGCCGTACTGTTTCATCAAGCTCATCCGCTTCATCGGATGACTTGATTGCGGCCCTGGAGCGTCTGAAGCTCAACGGCCTGGAAATCGCCAACGGGACGATCAACTATCAGAACGAAGGCTCTGGCGAGGCTCAGACTTTTGAGGACATCGATCTGTCGCTCAGGATCGCCACGATCGACACGCCTGTTTCCTTCACCGCCTCTTTCCGATCACCCGGTGGGCCGCTCAGCCTGGACGGCGAACTGGCGCCACCGCGCGCGTTGCTATCAGGACAGGCGGTACCTGTCCAAGTGACTGCCAAGACGACGGGAGCGGAAGCCAAGATCGATGGGACGATCAGACTGGCAGGTCAACCAACCTTTGACGGCAATGTTCAGGTTGCCGCGGCAGTTCTCGACTCCCTGACGCGTTTGGCCGGTACGACACTACCGGATGCCGAGCGCCTTGGCACATTCGAAGCCACCAGTGACGTCTCCATCGGCGGTGACGTGATTCAATTGGACAAAACCCAGGCCAAACTGGGCGATCTCCAAGTCAAAGGACAGGTCACGATCGCGCTGGCATCCGTGCGCCCGAACATTACGGCAGACTTGTCGACGTCGGGCGTGGTGGATGTCGACAAGCTGGCAGGCGTTTTTGCCGGCGCACGGCGACTGGCAGGAAACACAACCGGCGCGTCAACCAAAGCGGGGAACCCAAAATCAATCGACGATCTGATCCGCCGCTCAGTCACACCGGACACCAACGGCCGCACGCCGGAGGTGCGCGGGACGACGCAGCGCCACGGATGGAGCACCGTGCCCATCGACACGAGCGCACTTGGCGCAGTTGATGTGACAGCACGGCTCAATCTGGAGGCTGTGCAGACGGCCGGCTTAACCATGAACCAGGTGGTGGCCAGGGTTCGCGTGTTGGACAGCGCAATGCGCACCAATATCGACTCGATGCAGCTCTACAGCGGCTCCGGCATCGGAGTGCTAACGGCAGATCCGGTCCAGGACGGTCTGTCCGTCGGCGGCACCGTCACGCTCACGTCAGTGAGCGTGCAACCCCTGCTGCGGGACGTTGGCGCGTTCGAGAAAATCTCCGGGCGCGGGGATCTCAAGCTCGTACTTGCATCACGCGGCGCGCACGAGTTCGGCCTCGTCTCGAATGCGAATGGCAACGCATCATTTGTCTTCCGCGACGGTGCTATTGTCGGTTGGAACATCGCCAAGATGATGCGCGGCATATCGCAAGGCCAAGTCTTCAACCTCGACCAGTCCCCGACCGAGAAGACGGATTTCTCTGAATTTTCAGCAAGCTTTGACGTCAAGTCCGGCGTGGCGGAAACGAAGGACCTCAAGTTGCTGAGCCCACTCGTGCGCGTCAGCGGTACCGGGAAGGTCCTGGCACCGACACGGAAACTCGACCTCGTTCTTCAGCCTGCCCTGGTTGCAAGTCTTCAAGGTCAGGGCGCATCCGGCGATGAGAGTAAGGTTGCTGTGCCGGTCACGGTGAAGGGTGACTGGGACGACCCGTCCATAAACGTAGACTACGACTCGCTGCTGCAGAACCCGGATCAGCTGAAGAACACGGTCGATAGCCTTCGTAAGAAGTTTAAGGGCAAGAGCGTCGGCGACGTAATCGATGGCTTGTTCGGGCGCTAACGAATCGCCATCGGTGGTCGAACCAGATTATTGAGCAATTCTGTGCGCTTAGCCTGTCACATCGGCAGGACCGTGAGACAAGCGTCAAATTTCCTTTAAGTTCCAAAGCCTTCTGTCGAGAAAAATTGCGCCCTTAGAACAGTTTTTCCTTGCGTTCGTTTGGATGAATCGTCATTTACGATCTTCCGTTCGACCACCTGCCCTGAAGGTAAGAGAGGAATCGCGCCCGCGTGCCCGTCTCTAGGCCCCAAAAGTAAGGAGCGGACGAGCCACATCTATCTGCTGGTTGGGGAGGGTCCGATGGCCTACAACGACACCCTCTTCCAATTGGGGATGGACTTGACTCGTTCAAGCACCGCCCAAAAGGAAGATCACTGTGAAACTCCGCGCGTAGCGCAAGACGACACCGAGCTTTGCGAGACCAATCGATCTTGCAGAGATCAAAGCGAAGAACGCCTCGACTTTTTTATCGAACGTGATGGCGTTCGCTACGCAGGCAATCACTTGATTATCGACCTCTTCGGGGCGAAGCGGCTCGACGATCTCAAACACGTGGAAGCAACTCTCGCGCGCTGCGTCGACGTAGCGGGCGCAACGCTTTTGCATTGCCATTTGCATCACTTCACGCCGAACGGCGGCGTGTCCGGCGTGGCCGTTCTGTCAGAAAGCCACATCTCGATCCATAGTTGGCCGGAGGCCGACTACGCTGCGCTCGACGTGTTCATGTGCGGTGACGCGAAACCGCACTTGTGCGTTGACGTGCTGCGCGAAGCCTTCGAAGCGCGTGATGTCGTCGTGAAGACGCATCGCCGCGGAGAGGAACTCGACCTTGTCGCGTGGCAAGCCGGCGCACCGACAAAAGAGGCGAAGGCTGCCTGACACACCATGACGCGGCCGGCTGCAGCCGGCTCGCAAACACATGACAGCGCGCACTGCTTTCGGCAGTGCGCGTTTCCGTTTGCAGCAATGTGATGAGAGAACCTGGGATCGCCTCGGGTTTGTTGAAACGTTCCACATCGAAGATCGCGATAGGCATTCGCCGCGACGGACACGGTCTGGCCAGGCGCAATCATGACATGCGAAAGCGGTCTAGCTCGTATGTTTCGGGCTTCGAAGTCTACCCCGGCGACAGCGGAAACGTTCGACGTTGTCAGACCGCCGATCTTCGATTGCGATATTGAGGAGTGCACGACAATGGCCACCACCAAACCTCGAACCCGCTGGATCGAGGAGACGTTTCATAGTGACTGGCGGGTAAGGCTGAAAGCCCATCGGGTGCTTCACGAAGTCAAGAGCAAGCACCAGCATCTCGTCGTCTTTGAAAACGAGGAATGGGGTACGGTTCTCTTACTTGACGGCGTGTTTCAGCTCACGACATCGGATGAATTCCACTATCACGAAATGATGGCTCACGTGCCTTTGATGGCGCTTGAACGCCCGCGTGACATTTTGATTATCGGTGGCGGGGACGGTGGGATCCTGCGCGAAGTGCTCAAACACGCAGGCGTGAAATCTGCGACCCTGGTCGACATTGATCGCGAGGTGATCGATCTCTCGCTTAAGTACTTTCCCGGTGTATCGGACGGCGCGTTCGACGATCCGCGTACGACGGTCGAGATTGCTGACGGCGTTGCGTTCGTTGCCGATGCGCGGAAGAAGTATGATGCAATCATCGTCGACAGCTCCGAACCGATCGGCCCGTCTGCCGTGTTGCACAGCGAGCCATTCTTCGCCGATTGTCAGCGTGCCTTGAAGGACCACGGCATACTCGTGGCGCAAAACGGGCTGCCGTTTTCTTCGCCGGACCACCTAGCGCGCACGACGTCCTACTTCGCCGGTCTCTTTAAGAGCGTGACACCATATCTGGTATGCCAGCCATGCTATTTCGGCGGGTCACTCGCCATTAACTGCGGAACGAACGGCGTTGCGCCGGGCGCCATCGATCCGACAACCATCGCGCGACGTGCAAACCGGCGTAAGATTGTGACCCAACTCTGGACACCTGCCGTACATCATGCGGCATTTGCGCTCCCGGCCTACGTCGAAAAGACCGTGAGCGCTGCGACGGGACAGCACAAGCGTACGCGTTGAACAGGTGCTGTTCATGTCCTGGGGGATACATGCATGCTGATCGGGTCCTCACACACAGGTGAAAACGCGCGCGCATATTGCGATCCCACGCGTTGAAAACTGCGAGTAACGTAGGGAACTGAAATTGCGGTTCGAACGACGAATAGAGCATGCCGCAATAACTTGAGATGAGAAGAGCAGGAGCCGGATAATGACGACCGACACAAAAAACGGTTGGCGCTGGCGTGACGTTAACGGACTGGCACTCGTATTGTGTTCTTTGGTGCTAACGGTCGCGACAACGACAATAACAGAAGCAGACTTCCGTCAAATGGCGCAGTACGTTTTCGCGTCAGAGACGACGAATGCCACGTACGACTGCAACGAGACCTGATCTCGTGCTTACCCGTTGGACACGCGTCGGCCCATGTGCCACGCGCGATCCACCGGGCTCACTTTACCGTCTCACGCTCGGCGAGAGACACCCTACCCCCTCCCCCGCAGAAGATAGACTACGGATCACGTGACATTTGCTTGGCCTCAAGCTCGGCAAGGTAGGCGGCCCATCGCTGGTCCTGCTCAACGCCAAGCGTTTTCAGGTACGTCCACGTGAAAAGCCCCGTATCGTGGCCATCAGCGAACACAATCCGCACGGCATAGTTTCCAACCGGTCGCAGATCCGTGATCGTGACGTCGCGTTTGCCGGCAACCGTGACGCGCTGATCCGGGCTATGCCCTTGCACTTCGGCCGAGGGGCTCATGACGCGCAGCAATTCCGCACTCAGGGTATAAGACGTCGCGTCTTCGTACGTCACGATCAGCGACTTTCGATCATTTGAGAGCGTTAAGACGGGCGGCGACTGCGCTGTCGCTCCGGTTGCGTCAAGCTGCGCAAGAACGCGCGCCGCGATATCTCCAAAAACAGCGGCATGCGGACTATCGGGAGCACTCGCAACGATCGGCTGACCGAGATCGGACTTTGCACGAATGTCCATGTGCAATGGCACGGCACCAAGAAACGGAACATTGAGCGCGCCGGCTTCGTGTTCGGCGCCGCCGTGTCCGAAGATTTCGGCGCGCTCGCCGCAGCTCGGACAGATAAAATAGCTCATGTTCTCAATGATGCCGAGGACAGGCACATCCACCTTCTTGAACATGCTGAGACCTTTGCGCGCGTCGATCAAGGCCAGGTCCTGCGGCGTCGAAACGATGACGGCACCGGCCAACGGAACTTGCTGCGCCATGGTCAACTGCACGTCACCGGTACCGGGCGGCATATCGATCACCATCACGTCAAGCGGCCCCCAGTCGACTTCACGCATCATCTGATTGAGTGCCGACACCACCATCGGGCCGCGCCAAATGATCGGAGTCCCTTCGTCGACAAGAAACCCCATCGACATCACCTTGAGACCGAACGCCTCCATCGGACGTAGCCGTTTGCCGTCCGTGGCGGTCTGCGGTTTCCCCGACAGTCCCAAGAGTCGCGGCTGCGACGGGCCATAGATATCGGCATCGAGTATGCCCGCCGTCAGCCCCTGAGCCTGCAGCGCCAATGCCAGGTTCACGGCCGTCGTGGATTTGCCAACGCCGCCCTTGCCTGACGCGACGGCAATCATATGCCGAACGCCGGGCACACCTGTTGCACGTCGCAGACCGCCACCTGGGCCGGGTGCGGCACGCCCTCTCGCAGGGCCTTGAGGCGGACGTGACGGGCCCCCACCAGCTCTGGGACCGCCGTCACCGGTTGCTCGCTCGGCCGTGAGGACGACCATTGCAGCATCGACGCCGTCCAGCTGAAGCAGAACCGACTCACAAGCCTGGCGCATCGGCTCAAGCTCCTGCGCACGCGCCGGATCAACCGACACGGACAGAGACACCTTGCCACTTGAGATCGCAGGTTCTGAAACGAGACCGAGATCAACAACGTTGCTCTCGAGATCGGGGCCCTTCACCCGGCGCAGCGCTTCAAGAACCTGCTCTTGTGATACCGCCATCAACACTTCTCCATGGGGCGCCGGACAGGAATAGTCGCGCCCAGGATAGCGCACCGAACCGGTTGCGTGATGATTTTGATATGTCTGTTTTTGCCGCGCCAAACGCAAGCGCGACGTCACATGTCATACTGGCGCGGCGTGACACAGCGACGGACTATGAGCCCGTTGGACCAGCCATGACATCACGGCATGACCGATATCAGCCTTTCGCTCATCAATCCTATTGCAGCTACGTTCGATTTATGTTCTACGGATCGGCCGGGTCTGACTTGGCGCGAATCGCGGACGCGAATTGTATAAGCACATCATGTTCGTCGCGCATGTAAATTGGCAACACTGGACACTTGGGGCAACACAATTGGGTCGGTTGCATCGCCACTGCTTAAGGAATGAGCTGTGGAACGACACGGATCCCAATTTGGAACGTGTTGAGCGACATTCAAAGACTTGCCGGTAACGCCAGATGCCGGCAACAGTTGACCAAACTGCAATGGAAACGGGTCTCTAATCGAAATACGTGCTGTATGAGAACGTGCTGTACGAGACTGAGAGTTCGCCGCGTACCGAAGGACTGACGAAGCGCATGGAAAGACCACGGGAATTAATGTGGGAGACGGACGAACGGACGCTACCAGACATTCCGGACGATAAGTTTTGGTGGCTTGCCCTCGTCCAACTCGAAAAAAATGGCATGCAAGACCTCCTCGCCGAAGAAGAGGAAGGTGCCTACGTATGGGTCGCCGCGATCGCGACCGAGCTCGCGGATGTCGATCAACTGATCCGTGCAGCCGCGGACGCTGAGCGCCTGCGCGTCATCGGTATCGAGGATCATACGGTTGTCGAGGATCTCTCCGAAATCGAGGAAGCCGACGAGCACCTCGCTGATGACGTGTTTGAGCTCGGCCCCGGACAGCGCGTCGCGTGGGGTACGTGGCATGTCTACTACGGCGAAGGCGAAGCCTGAGACACCACTGGCTGTGGACCAGTCCGTTGCGCAGACCTGTCCACAGTCTGGGTTCACGCAACACCGCAACCAGCGACCGGAGTGATGACACGCGCGCCCATCCCGCAAAAGTCTGGCATACTCGCCGTTGTGCTGGCGGGCGGCCAATCGCGCCGGATGGGCGGCACGCCGAAAGCGTGGCTTGATTTCAGTGGGCAACCCTTGATCCAGCGCGTGATTGCACGGTTGGCCCCCCAGGTGACCGAGCTGGTTGTGAGTGCCAACGATCAGCAGGAACGCTGGCAAAGCCTTCCCTACGAGATTGTTCCCGACACCGTTGCGTCACGTCCGGGGCCGCTGGCTGGTCTGTTGGCGGGACTGCAATGCGCAGAGACCCGCCCGGACGTGACACACGTTCTGTCGGCACCATGTGACTTGCCGTTTCTGCCGCAGGATCTGCTGGCGCGCTTGCGCGGCGCCGATCCGCAGCGCGATCATGTCCGGATCGCAAGCTCGCGCGATCGACACCATCCTACTGTCGGGCTATGGCCGGTACACGCCGTGACCGAGGTCGCTGACGCACTCGAGGCGGGGCGGTACCGGATGTTTGATCTGGTCGAGCGCCTTGGCGCGGTCAATGTCACCTTCCCCGATGTCCTCGTTGGCTCAATGCCAGTTGACCCGTTCTTCAATGTGAATACGCCGGACGATCTCGACGCCGCCCGGCGATGGGCTGTGGCAGCTGAGAGTCCTGCACCATGATCACCCCAACAAGATCATCGCCGGCCAGACCGCCGGTGCTCGGCATCGTCGGTTGGAAAAACTCCGGCAAGACAACGCTGTTGACGCGACTGGTCACGCATTACACGGCCAGCGGTTTGAGGGTTGCCACGATCAAACGCACGCATCACACCCCAACATGGGAACATGACGAAACCGATACCGCACGACATCGCCGGGCCGGCGCTGTTCGCACAATACTCGTAAGCCCGACCGGATGCTGGATCGATGAAACCCCGTTCACAGCGGAGACGCATGATCTGAGCGGCTTCACGGAACGCCTGCATGATGCAGATCTGATTTTGGTGGAGGGCTTCAAAACTGCTCCGATGCTCAAAATCGAGACACGAAGATCGGGCCAGGAGACACGGGCTCCGCTATCGGCAGACATGAAGGACATTATTGCGATCGTGACGGACAGAACCGATCTGGGTCTGACACCGCCGGAGTTCGCTCGCGACGCAATTGCCGAGATTGCCGACTTCGCCAAACGACGTTTCCATTCACAAGCTTAACCATGACCGCGTACGATACGCCGCTGACCGGCGTTGTCGTCGAAGTCTCCGGTAGCTATCTATATGAAGTATCGGAATGCACGAGCGTACAGGAACGGCAAGCATGCTGGACGAATCGACCGCGGCGACGACAAAGCAAATGATCGATCCATTTGGTCGCCACGTGACCTACTTGCGGATTTCCGTAACGGATCGCTGCGACTTCCGCTGCGTCTATTGCATGTCCGAACACATGACGTTTTTACCGCGCAAGGACTTGCTGACGCTCGAGGAATTGGATCGACTGTGCAGTGCCTTCATTGCCAAGGGTGTCACGAAGCTGCGTCTGACTGGCGGCGAACCGCTTGTCCGCAAGAACATCATGTTTCTGTTTCGCCAACTCTCACGGCATCTCGAGTCCGGCGCGTTGGAAGAACTGACGCTGACGACCAACGGCAGCCAGCTTGCGAAATATGCGGAGGAACTGGTCGGCTACGGCGTTAGGCGGGTAAATGTCTCGCTCGACACGTTGAAGCCGGATCTGTTCAAGCAAATCACGCGATGGGGCGACCTTGAGACTGTACAGAAAGGCCTGGCTGCTGCGACGGCGGCCGGCCTTCAGATCAAGATCAACGCAGTTGCGCTGAAGGGGGTCAATGAGAACGAGATCGACGACCTCATCCACTACACCCATGATCGTGGATGGGACCTCACCCTGATCGAGACGATGCCGCTGGGTGACATCGACGGCGACCGCACGGACCAGTATTTGCCGCTGTCTAAAGTGCGCGCCGACCTTATGGAGCGCTACACCCTTGAGGACATACCCTATAAGACCGGCGGCCCAGCGCGTTACGTTTCGATCAACGAGACCGGTGGGCGGCTCGGCTTCATCACACCGCTAACGCACAACTTCTGCGAAAGCTGCAATCGGGTCCGGCTGACCTGCACCGGCACACTCTACATGTGCCTCGGACAGGACGACGCCGCCGATCTGCGCACGCCTCTCAGGACGAGTGCTGACGACGAAGCGCTCGCCGTGGCAATTGACGAGGCCATCCATCGGAAACCGAAAGGCCACGACTTCGTCATTGATCGGCAGACGCGGCAACCCGCCGTCGCCCGCCACATGAGCGTGACCGGAGGCTGAGACTGACAGCAGAAGCGAAACGACCAATCGACCACGAAGGGGGTTGCCAATGCGGCGAGGTCCGGTTTGGTCTCGCCGGGCAACCAATTGCCGTCTACGCCTGTCACTGTCTTGCATGCCGAAAGCAATCGGCTTCGGCATTTGGGCTGTCAGTCATCTGGCCGCCTTCCGCTCTAACGCTGCTGCACGGCGCGCCGCGATACTGGACACGGAAAACCGGCAGTGACGGCACGCTCAAATGTGCGTTCTGCCCGACCTGCGGCACGCGTCTTTGGCACGCGTCCGACAACGGTCTGTCGGTTAAGGGCGGTGCACTCGATACGACGCCGGCGCCCACCTGCCACATATGGGTCAAGCGCAAGTTGCCATGGGTCATTCTGCCGAATGGCATCGAACAATGGGACGAGGAGCCAGAGGACACGCATGAGCTGCGCTTAACATGACGCATGCGCCAGATGCAGAGCCGCCCCGCCAAACGCCACCTAGCCGAACAACCCAACACCGGCTTAGAGGGTACGGCATGGCCCTCATTTCTCCCGCCCTTCCCGGTGGCACACATGTCGCCGATCGCAATCTCCGTGGCATCTTTTTGATGACCGTGGCGATGGGCGTCTTTGTGCTGAACGATACGTTCACCAAGACCGTCTCGGACACGCTGCCGACCGGGCAGATCATTGCGTTGCGCGGTGCGATTGCGACGCTGATTATGCTGCCGATTGTCATGAGCACCTGCGGTATCGCCGCGGTGGCACGCTCCTATTCCCGGCCCATCCTGATCCGGAATGTGTCTGAGATTGTCGCTGTCATCCTGTTCCTGTCAGCCCTGTTTCGGCTGCCGCTCGCCAACGTCACGGCAATCCTTCAAACCCTGCCGCTCGCGATGACGGCTGCAGCGGCGATTTTCCTCGGCGAACGCGTCGGCTGGCGGCGATGGACGGCGGCCTGCGTCGGGCTTGCGGGTATCCTCTTGATCATACGACCCGGCACGGACGCGTTTTCGTGGTGGTACGTGTCAGCCTTGATTTCCGTCATCTTTATCACGGCGCGTGATCTGGCAACGCGGATGATCTCAGCTGAAACGCCGACGGTGGCCGTCACCTTTTTGACAGCAGCCGTTGTAACGGGTGCGGGCTGCCTGCTTGGTACGACAGAAGTCTGGGTGTGGCCGGACATCGACGCACTTCTGCGACTTGGCGCCGCGGCAGTGCTGGTTCTGCTGGGTTATGCGCTCCTCATCGAAACGTGGCGTGGCGTCGAGGTGTCAGCCGTCGCACCATTTCGGTACGCGGTCGTGCTTTGGGCGATGCTGTTTGGCTATCTGTTTCTGGGCGAAGTGCCGTCAGGCTGGACCATTATGGGCTCAGCGATTGTGGTTGGGGCCGGCCTCTATACGTTCCATCGCGAGCGCCAGCGCAAAACAGCAGCACACTCTCCGGCAACCTGATCCGCGGTAGTGCCGGCCGGAGTCACTCCTGGATCACACGCCCGACAAACGGCAACTGCCGGAAGCTATAGGCCAGATCCATTCCATAGCCGACGACAAATACGTCCGGGCAATCGAACGCCTTGAAATCGGCTTCGATTTCGGCGTTGCGCCGCCCTGGTTTATCCAAAAGAACGCACGTCGAGATACTGCGCGCGCCCCGCGCTGAGATCAGATCCTTGGCAAATGCCAAAGTCCGCCCACTTTCGAGTATATCGTCGACGAGAAGAACGTCGCGATCGGTCACATCGAGATCAAGATCCCGCAGAATGGACACGGTACCGGACGATCGCAAGCTGTCCCGATAACTGGATAGGGTAATGAAATCGACCTCAGGACGAAGCCCGACGGTGTGCATGGCGCGGATCAAATCAGCTGCGAACACAAAACTGCCCTTCAAAACCGCGACAACAAGTAATGTATCCGGCGATGTCCCCGCGATATCGCGTGCCAGGGCCACGATCCGGTCCTGGATAACATCCGCCGGAAAAATCACCTCAATCCGAGGCGTGCGATCGTCGCTTTGTGTCATATCGATAGACGTCCTTTCTCACTTCAGCCGCAACCCCTTAGGCGAATACGATCGCCAATGCCGGCCGGGTGTATCGAACGTTGGCGATCGGCGCCAACGCGCGAACTCCAAAAGCTCTGAAAACAAAGAACCGACGCACGTGATCACTCATACATCTTACAAGCACACGACCCTGCGCAGCGGCGCATCACGATGGTTGTCGATGAAATCTCGCGAGTCGATTGAACCCTTTCAAGCCATCATCGATAACACCGCTGGCAGGAATCGAAAGGCAACAACGTGATCCGACTTGAGAACGTAGGTGTGCGGTACGGTCGCGGTACAGAGGTTCTACGTACCGTAAGCTTCGATCTACGGCCCGGGTCATTCCACTTTCTGACCGGTCCGTCGGGCGCGGGCAAGACGACCCTGCTGCGCTTGATGTTTCTGTCGATCCATCCGACCGATGGCCGAGTTGAGCTATTTGACCAGGATGTCAGCCGGATTACACCATCGAAACGGGCTCTTCTGCGTCGCCGAATTGGCATTGTTTTTCAGGACTTCAGGCTTCTGGACCACCTGACGACTTGGCAAAACGTCGCGTTACCGCTTCGTGTTCTGGGGCGTCGTGAAACGGACTATCGGGAAGACGTGACTGATCTGCTACAGTGGGTGGGGCTTGGGGACCGCATGCATCATTACCCTTCGGTCCTCTCGGGTGGGGAAAAGCAGCGCGCTGCGATTGCCCGTGCGGTGATCGGTAAACCAGAATTGCTGCTTGCCGACGAGCCGACGGGTAACGTCGACCCGCAAATGGCGCGCCGGCTTCTCCGTCTGTTCATTGAACTCAATCGCTTGGGAACGTCAGTCGTGATCGCGACGCACGATCATCAGCTTATGCGTCAGTTCAAGGCGCCCCGCCTGGAGCTCCACGACGGTCACGTCAGGATCATTTGAGATGTCAGGACCTTTCGACAAACGGCCGGTTCCATTGCCGCCGCCAGATCGCGACCCGCTTGGTTACAGCCGCGGGCGCCGCGAGGCATCCGCACCGCTACAGACCGAGCCCCCCACGATCGCACCGACGCTGCAAGACCCGACAACGACGACAACACCGCGGGCCCAACCGCCCCGCTCATACACCAGCGATCAATTGGAATCGCCCGCAGATCTTTACGCTGCACCTGTTAGTGGTCGCGAGAAAGGCCCAAGAGACGCCCCCATCGTTCCTGCCGGTTCGGTGGCTGGTGGATCGCTCACGCTTGTGATCGCGATCATGTGCTTTTTTGCGTCACTGACCGCTGGCGCCGTCTACCTCATGAATCAGTCGGCGGCTGCCTGGCTGCGAAACGTCGCCAGCGAGGTCACCGTCCAGGTTGAACCGCGGCGCGGAACTGACGTCGAAGCCACACTGTTGCGGGTCAAGCTGTTTCTGGACAATCAGCCTGGAATAACCAACACCAGCATTTTGAGCCTGGAAGAGTCTCGCAAGCTGCTGGAGCCCTGGCTGGGCTCGGCCAGCGGGCTTGAAGATCTACCGATTCCGCGGCTGATTTCCGTTCAGATCGACCGGTCAACCACGGCCGAGCTGACAACGGTTATCGCGAACCTGAACCGCGAGTTTGCGAATGAAAAGGTTGCGCTCGACGACCACCGTCAGTGGCGCCAACAGATCCGGACGGTGACGGGCTCGTTTGCACTCGGAGGCTTCGCGATCCTGCTGTTGGTTGGCGCTGCGACAACCGCAATCATCATTTCTGCGACGCGCAGCGCGATGCTGTCGAACCGTGAAATTGTTGAGGTTTTACATTTCATTGGCGCGACAGATCGCTTTATCGCGCGTGAGTTTGAGCGACACTTTCTGACCATCGGCATTCGCGCCGGCCTGGTGGGGGCGGTTTGTGCCGCCCTCGTGTTCTTCCTTATGCCGGTCGCCATGCAGAGCCTTGGCGGCGGAACGGTGACGGCTGCGGAACTTCGGCGCCTGTTGGGTACCGGCACGCTGGACGGTCCAGGTTATCTGCTGATCGGCATCGTGGTTGTCGTGATTTCAGCACTTTGCATGCTGACATCACGCTTTGGCGTTTATCGGATCCTTAACGCTCAAAGTTGAGCATTGATCCGTAGGACGTGACATGACGAATTGCAGGTAGACTGCCGAAACCTCCCGGTCACGGGCCGGATTCTTGTGGTGCTGGTGATCTCAGTTTGAGCTGATTACTATAGTTTCGTCTGGAGTTTGAAGGCGCAATCGGCGGGACGACGATAAGGAACGGCGCAATATGGCTCGGATCGCGTTCGGGGGCGCGCTCGTGCTCATCGCACTTCTCTTTCTCGGGTTCGTGGTTTTTGCGACCATGGTCACGCGCGACGTCGCGCGGGAAAGCGTCCGCGCCGACGCCGTTGTCGCGTTAACCGGCGGCAGTCGCCGCATTCGAGAAGCCGCGGACCTTTTGGCCTCGGGGCGGGCCCGGAGACTTCTGGTGTCCGGTGTGAACCGCATCACCACAACGCGCGATATTCGAGCGCTGACAGGACTGCCGCGGCGTTTGTTCGCGTGTTGTGTCGACATCGGCTACGACGCGCTCAATACCCGCGGAAATGCCGACGAAACCCGCGCATGGCTTGTGAAACATCAGTTTCGGAGCCTGATTATCGTCACGGCGAGCTATCACATGCCGCGCAGTTTGGTCGAACTGTCAAGAAAGCTGCCCGGCGTTCAGCTCTACGCCCATCCTGTGACGCCAAAGGGCATGCTAGGCGGGCGGTGGTGGACGGATGCGGACCAAATCCGTGTGCTCGGACGCGAATACCTCAAGTTTCTGCCGGCAGCCGCCATGTACTGCGCGAGCGCCGCGTTGAATGCGACACAAGCCAAGCCTGTAAAGCCATCCGGCGCAGAGTCCCCGGCGCAAAAGGGGCCTGAGCTCAACCTTTCGTCGGGACAAATGTAGCTGTGTTGAGCCCGTCGTTGCGTTCGCTGCTGTTCACGATCGTATTCTATGTCGTCACAGCGCTTTTCCTGATCCTCGGCAGCCCGTTGCTGGCGGCCCCCCGTGCGTGGGCCATGGTCGGGTTGCGTGCACATGCGCGAACAGTCACCTGGTTGCTTCGAGTCATTGTCGGCACACGAACCGAGGTTCGCAACCACGACCGACTTCCTAACGGCCCCTGCCTGATCGTGTCGAAACACCAGTCCGCCTGGGAAACATTTGCGCTGATCCCACTGCTGAAGGACCCGGCAATTGTCTTGAAAACAGAACTCACGCGGATTCCGCTCTACGGCTGGTTTTGTCGGAAGTTCGAACACATTGCCGTCGACAGGGATCGCGGCCCGAGCGCCCTGCGCGATATGATTAAGACGGCCCGGGCCCGCTGCGCAGAGGGCCGGCAGATCCTGATTTTCGCCGAGGGAACACGGGTCGATCCCGGCGCGGAGCCCGATAACAAGCCAGGCTTTGTCGCACTCTACAACGGACTGGATGTGCCCTGCGTGCCCGTCGCACTCAACTCGGGCCTCTACTGGCCCGCACGCCAACATCAGCACTACGCAGGCACGATAATTGTCGCGTTTGGCGAACCGCTGCCGGCCGGCCTCGCGCGCAAGGACTTCCGCAATCGCGTCGTAGAGCGCGTCGAGACAATGAGTACCGCGTTAGTAAAAGAAGCAGCCGCCGTACCGACCCCGCCGCCAACCGTGGCGGCCGCGCTGCAACGCCTAGATAGAATAAAGATCGAACATTAAAAGAACATTCATTGACTCATCACGCGGCAGCACTTACGTTGTTGGGAGAGTTCTTGCCTTTGAAAACGGTAGTCGCGCATGTATCCCAGCCCCTTCGAATTGGCTCCTATTGCGGAGCATATCTGGCAGGAGAAGTATCGCTACGTTCGCCGCGACGGCGAAGTTGTTGATGGTACGTTGGATGAAACGTGGCGCCGCGTTGCGCGTGCCGCAGCGCATGCCGAACGCGGGAATGCCCATGAGCGCAAACATGAGCGCAAACACTGGGCAGGTGCGTTTGAAGAGGCGATGCAAACGCTGGCCTTCCTGCCCGGCGGGCGGATTCTGGCAGGCGCTGGAACCGGGCGGCGTGTCACGCTGTTCAACTGTTTCGTACTTGGCCGGATCGAGGACGATCTCGGCGCGATTTTTGAGAGCGTGCGCGAAGCTGCGCTGACAATGCAGCAAGGCGGCGGCATCGGCCAGGACTTCTCGACGCTCAGGCCGCAAGGTGCGGCGCTGCAGGCCACGGGCGCTACGGCATCGGGTCCTGTCAGCTTTATGGAAGTTTGGGACAGTATGTGCCGCACCGTGATGTCCGCCGGCGCCCGTCGCGGTGCGATGATGGCAACGTTACGCTGCGACCATCCCGATATCGAGCAGTTCATCACGGCAAAACAGACACCGGGGCGGCTGACCAACTTCAACTTGTCGGTCCTGGTTACAGATGCGTTCATGTCCGCTGTCGAGCGCGATGCGCCTTGGGATCTAACATTCGACGGCCATGTGTTTCGTACCGTTCCGGCGCGCGCGTTATGGCAGCGCATCATCGAGAACACGTACACTCATGCCGAGCCAGGCGTGATTTTCATCGATCGTGTGAATGCGACCAACAATCTCGGTTACTGCGAGTCCATTTACGCGACGAACCCATGTGGCGAGCAGCCTTTGCCGCCGTATGGCGCTTGCCTGCTCGGGGCCATGAACTTGCCGCAACTGATCGAGCGCCCGTTCTCGCCGAACGCGGAACTCAACCTGGAACGCCTCGAGGCCATGGTGCGCGTTGCGGTGCGCTTTCTCGATAACATCGTCGATGTTTCCGGTTATCCGCTTGCCGCTCAGAAATCCGAAGCCATGACCAAACGGCGCCTTGGGCTTGGGATTACTGGTCTCGCCGATGCGCTGATCATGTGTGGCGTACGCTATGGCAGCGACGAGGCCCTCGCTCTGACGGATCTCTGGTTATCGACGCTGAAAAGGGCGGCTTATGGCGCAAGCAGTGACCTGGCGCGCGAAAAAGGCTCGTTTCCGGCATTTGATCGCGATGCAATCCTTGCCGCACCCAACCTGATGTCGCTGCCTGCAGATCTGAGAGACAAGATATCCCGGCAGGGCCTACGCAATGGCTGCCTGACAACCATCGCGCCGACGGGAACGATCTCGCTACTGGCCGGAAATGTGTCGAGCGGGATCGAACCGGTTTTCGACATCCGCTTCAAGCGCCGTGTTCTTGGCGCCGACAATGCTGCAAGCACTATGACTGTTGAAGATTTTGCAGTCCGCCTGCATCGCGCACTGCTCGGACGCGAATTGCAGGATTCCGTTGTGGAAACCGCGCAAACGCTGGCACCTGCGGCTCATCTCGCGATGCAGACGGTTGCACAGCCCCATATCGACAGTGCGATTTCGAAAACGATCAACTGTCCGGTGGAGATGAGCTTCGACGATTTTCGCAACGTCTATACAGATGCTTATCGGTCCGGGCTCAAAGGCTGCACAACGTATCGGCCGAATCCGATAACAGGTGCTGTCCTGTCAACGGAACATGAGCCCGACGACTGCGGTGATGCCTGCGAACTCGGCCCA
>JBCCOV010000031.1:0-32145 GCA_039039985.1 Pseudomonadota bacterium
CAGCAGATACCCGCAAAACCGCTCACGGATGACGTGCAGGACGAGGTAAACCCCGAAGACATGTGGGATTACAACGACGACGGGACGGTGTCGCTTAACCCTGAGTACCTTAAAAAACAAGGTGCTGAGCGGGCGCTGAAGGCACTTGCAGCCAGTGGTGTGGGAGAAAGGTACTGGCATGTGACTGCAGACGCCCTAGCGACCACACAGGCGCTCACGCGGGTACTGTCTGGACTGGGACAGTGGGACAGGTTACGCGCGAGGGGTCACAACCTGATTCTGACGGGTGGATTAGGGACAGGCAAAACGCAAGCGGCGGTGTTGGTGCTGAAGTATGCCCTGTCTAGGGGTTGTACGGCACGGCTGGAGAAACTGCGGCAGATGCTCAGCAAGCAACGTCACGAACCCGCGCGTGCGATCCAGGAACTGCTGTCCGGTGATCGTTTGATCATGCCAACTTAAACTACACCGAATTTCCTCGTAGAGCATACCTCAATCCTTAAGGGTACTTGCGAATAATAACGTTGGTGATTGTCTTAAGCTCCGCAGCTTTAAGACTCTCATTATACGCTGCCAGAATCTCCTTCATCTTTGCCGCGCCGTATTCGGTCTTGACCCGGAACTCAACGTTTCGGCCGACACTGGCTGCAGCCTTTGCACTTTCAACAATGTCGTCTTGAACCTTGTCGATCGAAAACTGCAATTCATCCTTTGGCCAGTTTTCGTAGCGCTTGCCATCGAGCAAATTGCCGGTGCTGGGATCATAGCCGTCGAACCATTTTTCGCCACTGGGCAGCACGTCCGTCTTGACCCGGTACTCCACATTCCGTGGTGCGTCCGTGGCCAGCTGCTGATAGTCGCCATCCGCCGCCTTTGCGGGATACTTCGAACTGAACTCGAAGGTTCCGGGCCCGCCTAAGCTATCACCGAGGCGCACAGCACGCCCCGTCGTGTCGACAACGATATCGTTGCCCCGCACAACATATTCAACATAGGCCCGGTCACGCGTGGCCTTGTCCAGGCCGGCGACTTCGGGGAGGTTGTCGAAGTCGCTGCGGCTGAGATCCTTAAGCTTACCGGCTTTCAGCGCCGTGCCAAGGGCATCGCCGACGACTGGTGCAATGCCGACAATCGCGGCAGCGATGCCGAGCGCGTCACCGGACTTGATCGCATCGGCAAACGCCTTGACGTCGCCGATAACGGTGAGGGCGTCAATCAGCTTGCGGTCGGTGTCTGCTGCGGTTTGCAGACGGACGCATGCGGCGTCGAGCCCGGGACAGGCGGACTCGAGGTGCAGATTGTAGCGATAAGCAGCGACGCCCGTCCGCAGATCAAGCTCTTGCAACTTGACCAGCATGTTGACCGACGGTTGGTTCAGGTACGACTGGTCGTGCAGCGTCTGGAAGACATCGTTTGCAGCAGCGGCAGCTGTCGCGATCTTGCGCAAATGGCCGGCAACACAGGCGTTGTCCGTGCCGCAGGCTTGCAGGTCTTTGCGGTTGGCCAGGGACAGATCAGCGAACAGATCGAGGACCTTGGTCTCGCAGTGCAGATCATTCCGGCAGTCCGCGTAGGCCTTTTCCAGCTCCTTAATCTGCGCGTGCGTCAGATAGTTGTTGAACGCGGCCGAGTGCGCGGTGGTGGCGCAGGTGCGGTCAGCGAGATCTCCGATGGTGGCATGCGTGCAGGTTAGTCATCGAAATGCTTCACCGGCCAAAAATCTGCGTGCTCGCTCCACCAATAACGTGACTTCACGGGCACATTATGACCGAAGTCTTCACATCGTGCGTACCAGCCTTCGTGCGCTAAGCTCTCATGTGATCTTTCCCAGTCCATGTGCAAATAAATGCTTCTAACGAAGTTCAAATAAAATGTTGGCAATCTAGAAGCCATAATCCGCCTCATTAATTGAAGCTCGTCCGTGAAGTTATAGCCGAAAGACAGGTGATCTTCCAATGCTTGCCGCATAACGTCAAAATCACCTATATCCTGATCATAAAACAGATCATGCAATTGCTTTGATGAGACAACTTCCACGCCCTCAATCGACAAGAATTCATCGAATGTGTGACTCGTCAGATGCGAAATCCCCCCTCTAAAGGCTCGTGTGTATGCCGCGAATTCTGATTGTTTAATATGACCTTTTTCAAGATAAGCTTTTAGCTCTCTTTCGCCATCGAGCACAAAGTTGTCTTTGCTTGAGATCACCCACACAATATCTTTTCGGTGAACGCAACAGGCTATACTCTGCATGTCTTGCCAGAGCTCAGATTTAAGATTATCTAAATCCATCACTTCAATTCTCCAAACTCTTTGAGAAATTGCTCGGGCGTCAGTGTCCGAGAATTGGAAGCTCCACGCTCCAAAACCGAAGCCCACATCCTTGGTAGTTCAATTGCGGTGCCAGGTTGATTTGGGTCAACAATCTTCGGGGCATTGGGATCCCGCGGAATGCCTGGGATTGGCCGCTGGGGCACTGCAGCCTCCATAATTCGATTGTGAGTAGCTCTGTCTATGTCAAAGACAACTACAGATCCATCAGGGCGTTTTTTGGTCAAAAAGTAAATTGCATGGTCCGCATTTCCAACGCTAATACACAGCTGACCTGAACACCCCGAGTTAATTGTGATGCTACCATCAGAGTTGGTCGTGATCCGGTGTTGACTTACCTTCGGTCCCGTGCCGCCGCCCTGGACACGAAAGTATGGCACATTTTCAGGGACGTCAGGCACGCGATCCACTCGCCCCACCGTCGGGGCGCGGATGGGCTTGAGGACGCCGCGGATGGCGGTGGCGGTGGGGACGGCGATGCCCGTGGCGGCCGCGATGATCTGCTTGTTTTCCTCGCGCGCGACCCAGTCATCGAAGCGGTCATTGGCAACGCGCGCGATGCACTCGGCGTCGGCACCGCAGGTGTCCTGGGCGTCGGCCAGCGCTTGCGTGCGGGCCAACGCGATGTGCGCGGACGCGGCGACACGCTCGGTCGATTGCAGCGCATGAAGCTGGACGGTGTACCGCGGATCAGCCTCGATGTACGGATTGAGAATGGTGTTGGCCGCACCGCGCGCCTCGGCGACCCGTGCCGTATGCCATTGAATGCACGCAACCGACGCGCAGTTGGCGAGGTCCTGATTCTGCTTTTCCGACAGCGCGACAAACGCAACAGTCACGCCCTGCTTGCAGGCCACATCGGCCTTGCAAGCCTTCATCTTCTGCTCAAACTCCTTGATCTGCGCGTGCGTGAGATAGTTGTTGAACGCAGCCGACTGGGCGGTGGTGGCGCCTTGATAAACATCGCCGGCATCGCCGTTGGCGACGAGGGCTGCGGTGGCGCCGATGAGCTGGCTGACGACCGCGATCTGTTGTTCGGAGAGGCCGTCGAACAGGCCGGACTGCGCGGCCGTGGCCGACGCGAGACCGGAGGCGGCGCCGGCCGCGAATTCGCCGCCTGTCGCTTCGGCCGCGAGGCCGCCGACGAGGGCGTGGGCGATCAGGTTGGCAACCGGCAGATCGTTGGCGCCGGTGCCGTCGGTGAGATCGCCGATGGTGGCATGCGTCGCCGAAAGGACGTCGTTGACGGCGACGTTCTTGAACGTGTCAACAAACGTGTCGGCAAAGTTCTCACCGGTGATCGCGGAGCCAACCGACGCACGCACGACCGAATGGACAAGGTTGCGCTGCAGGTTCCGCGTGATCTGCGGCAGGTTGCCTGGTGCCGCCGCGCTGTGCCCGAGTTCAGCGGTGAGCGCTTGCGTCAGCCCGGCGGTGACAATGGCGGTCGCCAGGGACTTCATGGAATTGGACGAGCCGAGCTCTTTCAGAGCGGCGCCGAGGTTGCCCCGATTGTTGATCAATGAGACGGATGCGCTGGAGACGAGCTGGTTGAGGCCGGCTTTAATGGCAGCCTGGGCGGTCGCCTGCATGCCGGCGGGAAACGCTCCCGCGAGGCCGGCCGAGACCGACGACAGCGTGCCGGCGGACACCGCGGTGACGGCAAGTGCGACCAGCGCCGCACCGACTTCGGTCAAGCCCTGCGCCTTATAGTCCCAGCTCTCGCTGGCGGCTTGGACTTTGCGCCAGGTGACGTCGTCGCGGTCTCTGAGGGTTTTGACCCACGCCATGCCGGGCTTTTGGGCCAGAGCGTCGAGCGAGCCGGACAGGCTACCGGTGGCCTTGACCTCAGCGATGACGCCTTTGCCAGCCGTGATTTTGAGGCCGCCGCCGGCGTCAATTTCGACGTGGCGAATGGTCTCTTTGTAGTGGCCTTTGTCGCGGTTGCTCTGCCAGACCAGATTCTTTTTGTCTTTCTTTGCGTGCTTGAAATCCTCGTCCGTGCGCGACAGCAGCGCGACTTTGCCCTTTTCGGCGGAGATGTGGGTCTTGCCGCCGCTCTTGAGCTTCGACGCCGTGATCGAGACGTCGCCCTCATCAGACTTGATCGTGAGATCGCCGCCGACTGCAATGTTGCCACCCTTGGTGGTGGCGCCGGCGCTGTCGCTCTCGGTCTTGGACTTCGACTTGAAGACCCCCCAACCCGACTTCTTCACGACTTTGTACGAACGTTGGTAGCGATCTTGGACCGATGAGATCGTAACGTCGCCGTCGCGCGCACTCAGCGTCGCATCACGACCGGCGCTGGCGTTGACACCAACAAGGCGGAGGTCTTTGCCGGTGCCGATTGTGAGGTCGCCGCCCGCCTCGACGTTGGTAATGTAGTGGGTCAGCGACCAGCCTTTGTCGTAACCGCGCTTGAAGCGGTAATCATGCGCACGTTCGAGGGCGAGCGCCTCGATCGAGACGTCGCCGTCCGCGAGGATAATGAGGTTGTTGCCCGCTGCGAGGTCTCCGCCGACAACGGAGACCGAGCCGCTCACGTCAATGATAAGGTTGCCAGTTGCCGCTATGCGCGCGATTTGATGGGCGCGATCGCTATAGCCGTTGAACCATACGTCGCGCGTGACCGCGGTCGTGTGCAGGAATTCGACGGCGCCGATCGCGATATTGCGGCCTTTGACGATGCCGGACGCGTTGATGAACATCAGGCCGGCGTCGATGGTCACGTCCCCGTTCGAAAACAACGTGCCGCCGACATTCTCGACCGACGTCCAGGTCGCAATGTCGAAGCCGCTCCAGCCCCCGATCAGGCCGCTGTTGTGAATGCGATCAGCTGAAATGTTCGTGCGATCGCCAGCGATGCGGGCCCCATTCGGGGCGATGTTTTCGCGTGTGAGCTTCGAGAGATACAGCCGTGGCACGAGCACGCGCTGGCCGCGTACCGTTTGGTATTCGAGCCAGACAATATCCTTCGTCAGCGCGGCCATTTGCGCGGGCGACAAAGCGTTCCCAAACGTCAGGCCGAGCGCCTTATGCATGTCGACGGCATTGTCGTAGAGCGCTTTCATCTGCGTGAACGCGTCTTGATAGCCGGCGAGGTAGCGACTGCCGGTCAGCTCAAACAACTGATCGCGTACGAGGCGGTTCTCGGCGTAGGCATCGCCGTAGCGCTTGCTGGTCCCGTCGGGGCTGTAGCCGATCAGACCGAGGTAATAGTCGGAACCGAGGAACTTGCTCGGATCGACAAAGTCAGCACGGGTTTCGACAAGATACGGCGCGTTCGGGTCGAGGTTGACCTCGAACAGCGCCGGCCGGCCGAGCTGGGCGTCAAGATTGGCGTTCAGATCCGGCAGCGAGGTCGCGCCGGGCAGACCCGCGTCGTTGTCGAAGTCCGGCCGAGGCGGTGGATCAATGTTCGACAGGGGATTAATACCGTCAGGGTCGGCATCCCCCCGTACGACATTGTTTTCGAGGTCTCCGGTAACCACTGCCGTGAGTGTCCCGCCGGCTATAATGGTGCCAAGGAAGTTCTCAAGGACTTCGGTCTCTGTGGACGTTCCGTTCGGTTTATCATCCCAGTCAATGCAATGTCCAAAGATCCTGCCATCACACCTCTGGCGAACTATTTTTGTGGTCTCTATAACATAGCGGCCAGTATTGTTGACGGAGTTGGCAATGATATTAATATTTCCATCGGCGCTAATTCCACTGTACTCGTTGGTAACTGTATCGGCGTCGATCCAGATATCACCACCAGCAAAGATCGCTCCGGCAGCGCCTGGGTCACCAGTGACATATTCGGTGGTGGTAGTCGTGATTCGTCTCTCTCCGTCAGCCTCAGTCGTCTCCTTTTTTTCGCTCACTGCGAAAGAAAACTGCCCATCACGTATATTCGCAACCGATGTGGCATTCAGAATAACATCGCCGGAAACCGCTTCGATATTGCCTGAGATATTCTTGATATGGCCCGCGCGGAACCCGCTCAGACCCGCGACGACAATGTCGTCCTCGGTAATGACATCGCCATTTCGATTGGTGAAATCGCCATCCAGGTAAAAGTACGCCGACGTGCCGCTATAAATCACGCCGGTGTTGTCAATATCGCCATCCAGTTCGACCACAAGCGGCCCGCCGACGGCAGCAATCTGGCCGGCATTGGTGATCTCAGCCGCCGCAATCGCAAGCCCGGCCCCGGCGATGATTGCGCCATCTGCGGTGGTGACATCCAGCGCTGCAAACCGGCTGCCGTTGCGCCCGGTCAGTGACATCTCACCGCCGGTCTCGATCCGGCCGGCACCGGCAACCGTCAGATCGCCGGCCAACGAGATGTCGAGATGTGATCTCGCGCCGATGCTGCCGGTGTTCGAAACATCGGACAGCACATCCAGCGACAATGTCGTGTCATGTGCCACCAGCGTGCCGTCATTGCTCAGGCTTGCGACTTGGAACGTTCCTGCACCGGCACTGATAACGCCCGTGGACCGGTTGATCAGGTCGCCGGCATGGGCCCCTGTCAGCCCATTGACGTTCAAGGTATCAGCGGCCTGCAGTGTGCCGCTGTTATCGATCGCGCCGTCCACATTCACAAACGCCGACGCGAAGCTCACAAGCTGACCAGCGTTGATGAGATCACCGGACACATTGACGGTTAGGTCGGCGCCTTGTGCTGCGGTCACGCCATCGGTGATGAAAGCGGAGGCGTTGATTGCCACGCCTACATTCGCAATGACCCGGCCGGTTGCCGAATTGGTCGCCACGCCCCCCGCCGTGAGTGCGACGGTACCGTCCGATAGAATGTCGCCGCTGTTGGTGAGATCCGTCGCAACCGATGCGGTCGTGCCGAGCGTACTGACAATCTCACCGGTGTTGGCGAAGCTGCCCGATATGGCGCTGATGGTTATTGTGTTGGCCGATTGCAGATCCGCACTGGAAGCAATGCTCGACGCCTCAACGCGCAGTTCGCCGCCGGACCGGTAGACCCCATCGGTCAGCATCAGGACGCCGGCGGATCGGATCGTCAAGGCGCCGAGGGCTTGCACACCGCTGTTGTCGGCAATAATCCGGTCCGTAATCAGTGTGATCGCACCACGTGACGTCAGGCTGCCTGTGTCATCATCCGTGCCCCGCGAGAGATCGATCAACGCGGCGATGATCTCGAGCACACCAGCGCCTGCAAGGCGCCCTTCACCGACACGCAAGGTTTCGGCTGTCACGCTGAGCGAACCGGAATCGCCTTGCACGCCGTTTTCATCAACGCCCGAAGCGGCCAGCGCTCCGCGCCCCAACGAAACCGTCTGACCCTTGAGGTGCAAATCGCCTTTCGCGGCGACCAGCGCCTCGTCCTTGAGTTCAACGCCTGTTACGCCCTCGAGAACGATTGCATCGTCCGAGAACAACGTGTCTTCGACGACAACGCGCCTATTGGTCGAACGCGCGGTCACCCTGCCTTTGGCGTTGGCTTTTCTGAGTGTCAGTCGACCGTTTGCGCTGAGCGTCATGCCGCGCGCGTTGGCCACCATCTGCCCGCGCATGTTGACGCCGGATCCGCGATCCGTCGAAACAATCCGGATTCGACCGGCGTACATGCCACCGAGGAGCGACGAATCGATCGCAACGCCGGGTTCCTTACCATCGGAGCCCAGCGGGGTAATCAGGCCCGTGCGATAGGCATAAGAGTTTCGCCCAGCGATCAGATTAAGATCGTTACCGGCTGCAATCGGGCCACCGATCGAAATGCTGCGAGAGACGATGTCAAAGGCATTCACGGCCGACAGGTCAGCGCCGTTCACGCCAATCTCAACGGACCCACCGTTGACGATAAGACTTGCCAAACTGCCGTCGGCACCAAAACTCGGTGTTCCGGTTGATAATGTCACCCGCGGGGTGTTGATAAAACGACAGCCGTTGCACGTGATGCCATTGGGGTTCGCGACAATGACATCAGCGGAAGAGCCGTGAACTTCAAGCGCTCCGCGTAACGACGATCGATTTGCTCCGGTGATCTCATTGAGAATGACCCGCGCCGGACCAGAGTAGCGGAGGTTGCTGTTTCCTTGAATCAGGCCTCCGATAACGGATTGAGTCAGCTCTCGATTTGAATTGTTTAGAATAGCGCCGTTGGGGCCAACATTGAACTGGTTATATTTATTATGAGACAGGCCCGCGCGATTTGGCGTCACGATGTTAATCAGCGGTGTGCCATTCCCGGCAACTCCAACCGATGGCCGGTTTTTTGACGCTGCAGTCGAGTCCGTCGCAATTTGCGCAACCAAAGGCTGCGTTGCGAGCAACAGACTCATGAGCGCAGCCAGAGATGTTTTAGCAAGCCGAGCCAAACAACGCCTGACGTTGTGCCACTGCCGGTTTTGCCACATTGCGATCCGCTCCATCATGCCGCCTCGGCATTCTTCTCACCGGCTGCAAGCAACCGTTTCGCACCTGCTTAGAACGTGAATGAAATACGCGCGTATGTCAGGCCGCCCTTTTCATGTATGTCTGGGCGTGCGGCAGGAGCGTCGATGACATCGGCATAAGACACATCGAAACTCATCGCCCCGCCACGATTCCGGAGACCGACTGCCGCGCCAGACAACGTGCCACTAAAGATATCGAAACGCGACTCACTGAACACGTGGCCGACATCGAACGCCACGTACGGCTCCATCGTGCCAAACAGGGGTAGAAAGCCGGCGAGTCCCCAAGAGGTCGGCGGTGCCGGCAGAGACAAGGCCAGCTCGTTGCGAAAAAGAATGACCTTGTTGCCGAACAATTCAGCCTCGGACACACCCCGGACGCTGGAGTAACCGCCGAGCGACATTTGCTCCGAACCAAACAGCGCGTCAGGCGTCCACTGGCCCGATAGGTAACCGTCGTAAATGACGCTGAGTGCTCCGAGCGCAAATGGTCGCGTGAATGTCAATGATGCCGTGACTTTGCGAAACTGCCCCTTTGGCGATCCTTCTGGCGCAGTGTCGTCGTCAAATGCGCCCCAGATTTTCAGTCCATTTTGATACGCAACGGAAGCCGCAGCCACGCCACCGAACAACCGACGGACATGGCTTAACTGCAACGTTGCAAATGTGAGGTTGCGGCTGGAGACGTCGACACGGCTTCCGAGAATGAAGTTCTCGTTGTGCTTCCATGTCAGCGTGCCGGATAACGACGTCTTGGATACTTGATCTCGGTGGATAACACGGTCAGCAGTGAGGTTGATCAGTGCGGAGTTTCCTGATGTGTCAATAACTGAAACGAAGCCATCGACCTCAGATTGATACTCAGTCCAAGAGCCATCGACTGAAAAATACCAGTAACCGTAGGGTATGCTGTACGACGCAGAGTACGCGTTACCAAACGGTCGGTCACCCGAAAAGGGAAAGGCCCCTCTCGCCAAATTGCGCTGATAGTTGAAGGTGAGCCGATCATTTATACCAAGAGGATTGTCGATCTCAATTCCGGCGGTTGGCTGATACTCTCCTGTTGCGCGGGTGCCGAAGTTGTCGAGACCCAATGTTACGTGCCACCTCTTCATTGGCTGGTTTGTAATCGCAAGAGTCGTCTCGCCTTGTCTTTTGCCAGGTTCCAAAACGATCGTCGCATTGTTGGATCGTAGTCGGTTAATCTGATCCAGACCCTGCTCGATGTCTCGAAGATTGAGTGGCTTGCCAATAAGCCCGGGAAAGGCCGTTGATATCTCAGCGTTGTTTGTATCTGGCTTGCGATTGATAACAATGCCGGAGAGCTTGCCTTCAACAACAACAATATCGAGCACGCCATCCGCCAGATGTTGCTCGGGTAGATAGGCGCGAGAGGTCACGTAGCCGCGTTTGACATAAAGAAAGGTAATTTGCTGTAGGACGCCGTTGAGGGCATTGAGATCCAGGCATTGGCCCTCGAATGGCTTCAGCTTGGCGCGAACAAGCGTCTTTCTAATCAGCTTCACGCCCGTGACATTTATCGTGTCGATGGCAAAGCAGCGGCCTTTCGATCGCCGGGGTGCTGCCAGTTTGGGGGCCGCCGGCATCGTGCCGGTAGGTGCCTGTGGCCGCGTTGTCTGAGGTCCGCGTTGGCGGTCTGACTGTTGTCGTTGAATGTCGTCGGCTTGGCGCCGCGCACGCTCGATTGCCGATTGCGCATGCGCTTTCGGGCCAGCCAGCACGACGGCAAGGAAGGCGGCCAGGAGCATGACCTGAAGAGCAGCAGCACGCTCGAGCCGTATGTCGATTCCATCGAGCGAGATCATTTTCTTATCTCGCTCTTGCTCTGGCGCGGAGTTTTACCGGCGGTCACCGGCAGGTCACCCTTGGTCAGGCTGTCATGACCACGACGAAAGCCCTTCAAGGAAAAAACAATCTTGATGCTTTTGCCGTTGAGGAGCCGGAACAGGCCGGCAGCATCTTTGGATTTGCGCAAGGCCCTCAGCGTCTTGTTCGCCAAGGGCACAACCGCCCAACACCCAAACCGGTTACAGTTTCTGTAAGGCGCAGTAAGCGGTTTTTCTTTTCCGACAGATAAGCCGAAGCGGGACGGCAAGTGCACATCCAGCGGTGTGACAACGACAAGCGCCCACTTGATCTTTCGCGCCTTGTCGTTGGCCCGGGACACAGCGAGACTTAGGACCTCGACCAGTGGTTTGTCTTGACGATCGGGCCGAATACGAACGGACTGAAAGAGCTCACAAGTCTTGGTCAAGCGCTTGCGTTTTTGGGGAACGTTCTTCCGTTTGGTCTCTGAGACCTTGGCCGGAAACACGCACCGATAAGACCAGTCATCAAAGACTTGAGTGACAGCGACTGGCTTTGAATGGCCCGCAGGTGCCACCCCGCGCTCGGCGCGGGTTTGCGGCATCGATACCAGCAAGCATACAACCACAGTCAGCAGACGGATACGCACAGACAAACCTCGCCGTTCACACGTGTTGACCATGGTCACTCGGAGCGCGAACCGTGATGACAGCTACTGGATGTGGAGAAAATGGAGATAACGTCGTTGCAAGACAGAGCTGGGCTATCTCGATTGACCGCAGGCGCTTGAACCACGCTGCCAACAGCTAGGCCAATCCACGGTCATCATACCTCGATCCCCCCAACCTTGATCGCTAAGGACATTTGCCCCTCAGTCGCACGATTGCGGCGCTAACGTCTGCGGCGGCCACTCTTTCGTACATCGGTAGTTGTGCGGAGAAGCTCATCTACCAATGGAAGATGTTCTCTCACATCAGACGACTGATGATCCACTAGCAATACAGAACATCTGCATACACCTTAAGTTGAAAATTATGCACCATCGCGAGTGGATCAGCATCTGGCGTTCGATCGACATGGACGGCAAACGGCAACAGCGTTGTCGCGAAGCACACGCACGAGGAGAGGCTTCCAACTAACTTGCGTTGGAGATTTTGAAGTCCGGCCGCGTACGCCACTGGATATTACGTTTAACTGAAACCATCTCACACCCCCGACGCAGAAGTTGGCCGACGATGTGCCGCGTCGCAGTCGGCCATCGGCTGATTGCGTGAGTTTTCTGTTGTCCATAAAGCAAGGGGGTTTGGACACCGCTGCAGTTCAGATAAACAGTGCAGCTCGGTTGTGAACGAGACATGCGCGGAAGCAATGAGGAGATGGCATGCGCCTGGACCAGTGTTACAATTTTCAAGACTTCCGCAAACTTGCCAAACACCGGCTGCCCGGGCCGATTTTCAACTACATTGATGGTGCTGCTGACGACGAGATAACGTACCGGCGCAATACGGAGAGCTTCGAGACCTGTGACCTGGTGCCCAATGTTCTCCGCGACGTCGAGCAAATCGACACCAGCACGACGGTGTTTGGGCAGAAGCTGGACTTGCCGATCTATTGTTCGCCCACCGCCTTACAGCGTCTCTTCCATCACGACGGTGAGCGCGCGGTGGCTGCAGCGGCTGCCAAGTTTGGCACGATGTTTGGAGTCTCGTCGCTTGGCACTGTCAGCATAGAGGAACTGCGCGAGAAGTACGCGACGCCGCAGGCCTACCAGTTTTATTTTCACAAGGACCGTGAACTCAATCGTGCGATGCTGGAACGCGCCAAGACGGCCGGCATCGACGTGCTCATGCTGACCGTGGACAGCATCGTTGGCGGCAACAGAGAGCGCGATCTCCGGACCGGGTTTTCAATTCCGTTTCGATTGACGCTTTCGGGTATGGCTCAATTCGCTCAAAAACCGCGGTGGGGCATCAACTACATGACCCATGAACCGTTCAAGCTCCCGCAGCTCGACGCGCATATCAAGATGGACGGCGGCGCGATGTCGATTGGAAGCTACTTCACGGAAATGCTGGATCAAACCATGGACTGGGACGATGTCGCGACCATGGTGGAAGAATGGAACGGTCCATTCGTTCTCAAAGGCATCATGTCGGCCGAGGATGCACGCCGGGCCGTCGATATCGGTTGCACCGGGCTCATCATTTCAAACCATGGCGGCCGTCAACTTGACGGCTCGCGCGCGCCCTTTGACCAACTCGCAGAGATCGTGGATGCCGTTGGCGACAGAATCGACATTGCGATGGACAGCGGCATCCAGAGAGGGTCGCATGTCCTGAAGGCCCTGTCGCTGGGCGCAAAGGCCGTCGGTGGTGGACGCTTCTATCTCTATGCGCTGGCAGCGGCCGGCCAATCTGGAGTGGACCGGGCGCTATCACTTATGAAAGCGGAGATTGAACGTGACATGCGTCTGATGGGCGTTGCGTCAATCGACCAACTCACGCGCAACAACCTCAGGTTCCGCACCCCGGTACACCAGCGGCCGGCGGAACCGGTGACGCCGCCGCAATCGTTGCAACACGCGGCGAACGCTTAAATCGTGTTCCCCTATGGCGGAATTGGTCTCACAGCACGCGCCGGCACAAGACTCTCGGCTCGTCCGGCGCCGTAATCATAAAGTGTCGCAGCACGTGGGGTGGCAGTGCACCCGGTCGGCTGCGATTCCCGTTCGCGACATGTCGCACCAATTCGCGCGAATTCGCACGAATTCGCTAAACGTCGCGCATGAGGTGAGATACGTTCTTGACGACCGTGTATCCCTCAAGGCCTTCAGTCCCGCCTTCGCGGCCGTAGCCACTTTCCTTCACCCCACCGAATGGCGTCTCTGCAAACGACGCAGTCAGGTGATTGATTGACAGGTTACCGGCTTGAACGCCGTGCGCCAGTGCTTCGGCCGTCGCTGAGGAATTCGTGAAGCCATAAGCCGCGAGGCCATACGGCAGACGATTTGCGACATCAATCGCCTCTTCAATGGAACCGACGCGATTGACGATGGCAAGCGGGCCGAACGGCTCCTCATTTGCAGCGCGAGCGTTGTCCGGAACGTCAGACAGCACCGTGAGTTCGTGATAATAACCCTGGTTACTGATCCGCCGCCCGCCAGCCGACAGTTTTGCGCCTTTCGCAAGCGCGTCCTCTGTGAGTTCGGTCATTGCTTTCAAGCGGCGATCATTGGCAAGTGGTCCCATGACCGTATCGGGAGCGAAGCCGTCACCTGTTTTGAGCGCCTTCGCGTGTCCTGCGAAGCTGTTCAGGAATGCATCGTAAGTCTCGTCATGAACAAGAAAGCGCGTGGGCGAGACACAAACCTGACCGGCATTCCGCGACTTGCCGGCCACGCAGGTCGCGGCGACCTGCATGGCGTCGACGCCGCGATCGACAATAACCGGCGCATGGCCGCCGAGCTCCATGATCGTCGGCTTCATCTGCTGCGCTGCGAGAGCCGCAAGGCTCTTGCCGACAGGGATAGATCCGGTGAACGTGATCAAACGAATTGCATCAGCAGCGATCAGATATTCAGAAACCTCCGACGGCACGCCGAAGACGAGATTGACCACGCCCGGCGGACAGCCCGCGTCGTGAAACGCACGCACAAGTTCGAAAGCGCCTGCCGGCGTTTCTTCGCTCGCCTTCAGCACAATCGAGCAGCCTGCCGCAAGCGCGCCTGCAACTTTTCGCGCAGGCGAGCTGATTGGGAAGTTCCATGGCGACAGCGCTGCGACCGGCCCAATCGGCTGCCGCAAAACGGAATGCCGCATCGGGTGTTTCGATGGAATGATGCGGCCGTACACCCGCCGTCCTTCCGCTGCATCCCAGTCGATAATCTCGCTCGCTCGCAGTATCTCTGCCCGGGCCTGTGAAAGCGGCTTGCCTTGTTCTTGCGTGATCGCCGTAGCAATGCCATCGGCGCGCTCACGCAGAAGCGCGGCAGCACGTTGCATGACCGCTTCTCGGTCCGCCGGGCTGGTCTCTGACCATTCAGCAAAGCCTGCGCGGGCAGCCTCAACGGCTGCGGCGAGATCATCTCGGGTTGCAAACGGAACCTGCGCGAAAACTTCACCACTGGACGGGTTGATAATGTCGGCGCCGGGACGGGACGAGAACGCGCCACCGATCAGCAGTTGCACATTCGGGTAGCTCGCTGCCATCGTGGCCTCCAATTGATTGTCGTAGCGTTGTTTGCGCGTCGGAAGACGTCGCAAGCGATTATGCGCTGCGCTTGAACCATCCCACACCCCGTTCTTTCGGTCTTTCCAGCCGGCGGCCTTCCTGGCCGGCCAGGATGAACGCAATACGGGGCATGGGCCTGTTCAGTGAGTCCGCCTATGGCCGACACGATCTAATTCAGTCGAGTGACAACTTCGTCGCGGGTCGCGACGTACGCGGCGACTTCTCCGATTTGTGCAAGGAGCCCCTGCCGGATGGCGAACGACGCCTGGAACCCGTCAGGGGTTTCCAGCGATAGAATGAACTGCTCGCCGCAGTCTGTCTGTTTGAGTTCAAACCGATCCGCAGGAAACACCAGCTTCACGTCGTCGCTCTGCTCGCGCAACTTGTAGGCTTTGTCGGCAGCGCCGAACAAACTCATGGTGAGACTTGTCAACACGCTCGATGGCATATGGATGCTGGTCTGCTCACCAGACGCGGTGTTGACGCGGATCTGGAATGCGCTCCCGTCCGGGGACACGAACAACCCAGTCACTTCTGTCGCCAGAACCTCAGCCGCCATGCGTCGCCCCTTCCCTGCAACAAGCGAATACTCTGTCGTCCCATTGTAATGTAGAATAAAAGAATCCACAATATTCCCAGCTGTCGCGTTGGGGATGTCGTTGCGGTCAGATGCGACCTTATCGTTCGCCGAGCGAGCCAAGGCGGCACAGTCCACTGGGAGGAGCAAGATTATGAATGTACAAGAGAAAATTATGGCCGACATCAAGTCGGTGTTCCCAGACCGCTACGAGAACTCTATCGGCGGTGAATGGCGTCCGCCAACCAGTGGACGATACTTCACGAATACGTCGCCCATCAACGGTGCAGAGATTGGCGAGATCGCACGCTCGGATCATCAGGATGTCGAACTGGCTCTCGACGCAGCACATAAAGCCGCGGATGCCTGGGACCGCACATCTGCGACTGACCGGGCCACGATGCTGCTTAAAGTCGCTCAGCGCATGGAGGAGAACCTCAAGGACCTGGCGCTTGCCGAAACTGTCGACAATGGCAAGCCGATCCGCGAGGCTATGGCCGTAGTTCTTCGGACCAAACACCTAGATGTTTCGTCCCGCGAATGGATGCTTTGATTTTAATTGAATCGCTCCGGTTCTCGATCCATGGCTTTGCTGTGTGTTCAGCCGGGTATGCAGCTGGCGTCTGCCGCGGCAGCTCGCTGCGACGCTGACACCACGGCCGCCTCCCTCGCCATATGGTCGCAACGAACTTGCCGACATGTGTTGTACAATGTAGCGTTCACTGCAACATTGTTGCAGGCATGGGGGCAGATCATTCCGTTATGGCGCGCTCAAAAGTCCAACCGACACGACGAGCGAAATCTCTCGACGCGTCTATTCAGGCAGCGATCGCGTCTTGTCGCTTGCGCGGCGCACAAATCACCCCTTTGCGTGAGGCTGTCCTGACCGCATTGTGGTTAGCGAGGAAGCCGGTCGGTGCCTACGATCTCAAGGAACAACTCTCAGAAACACAGGGCCGAAGCATCTCTGCGGCGAGCATTTACCGCACGCTCGATTTTCTTCGCGATCTTGGCGTGGCCAAGCGTATTGAAAGCCGGAACGCCTATGTGGCGTGCGCGCACCCCGGACACCATCACACCTGCATCTTGTTCGTTTGCAACGACTGCGGATCCGCATCCGAGATTGAAAACGAGAAGCTTGAGGGCCTTCTCGCTGTCGATGCGAATGCGCTCGGCTTCACGATCGACCATCGCGTTGTCGAGCTTTCGGGCTCTTGCGCTGATTGCCGTGCCCGAGCCGACTAAGATCGCGTTGGCTGGATCAAGCAAGATAAATTTGACACCATGAAAATACACCCTGTTGTCATTGTGGGCGCTGGACCGGCCGGGATCGGCGTGGCGGCGCTGCTTTCGCAATGCGCGATACCTGCCCTGATTCTGGAACGCGGCCGTATCGGAGAGAGCCTGCTGCGCTGGCCGAAGGAAACACGATTTATCTCGCCTTCATTTACCGGGAACTTTTTCGGTGCCGTCGATTTGAATGCACTGACACCCGGCAGCTCTCCGGCTTTTGGGTTGCAAACAGAGCATCCCTCAGGTCGTCAATACACGAGTTATCTGAACGATCTGGCAACTGTTTACGATCTGAAACTTAGTGAGGGCGTTGATGTTCAGGACTTTGACGTCGATGATGACAACTCCATCGTGCTCACCACAAACGAAGGCGAGGTGCGATGCCGCGTCCTGATATGGGCGGGCGGTGAATTTCAGTATCAAAAGAAAATCCCGCACACGGTCCGCATTGAGACATCCTATAAGCTTCTTCCTCAGGGCCACCACGTTATTATTGGCGGCGCGGAAAGCGGCATGGAGACCGCTTACAATCTTGTCCGAAATGGCTCCACCGTCAGCGTGATTGATCCGTCGGAGCCGTGGGCCAAGCGGGTTAGTGACTCAAGCTACGGCCTTAGCCCATACACATTTGCACGCGTGCGATACCTGAAGAAAAGTGGCAAGGCTGAGTTTTTGTCTGAATTTGCCGAACACATCACAGAAAACGAGATCCGCACGAAAAATCGCGTATTCAATCTGCAACATCCGGCCATAGACGCGACTGGTTTCGATATTGCGCAGAGTCTTGCTGGCAAGTTGTTTGACTTCGCCAACGGGCACCCCGTCTTGACCGATCGCGATGAGAGCACAAAACATAAAAATGTCTATCTGGTTGGCCCCAACGTCCAGCACGGCAAGGCGATATTTTGTTTTATATATAAGTACCGTCAGCGCTTTGCCGTTGTCGTACGTGAGATATTAAGCCGATGGGGAGAGCAGAACCCGATTATTACCGAATATGCCAATTCCGGTTTCCTTCTCGATGACCTCAGCTGCTGCGATGGAGAGTGCTTATGCTAACCAGATCGTTGCACAGCGCAGCTGAGTTCATGTCCGGGCGAGGAGTCGCCTTGGTTCTCATTGCGGCCATCCTCTGCGGTTCGGCCGTTGGGCTTGCTTTCCCCCACGCCGGCCAGATGCTCTCGGGCCAGATCGATTATACGATTCTCCTGCTTGTATTTCTGCTGCTTTTTGAAATCCGGTTTCAGAGCATTCTTTACAGCCTGAACCGGCTATCATTTATCGCGGTCGCCCTGGTTGCAAACTTCCTTATCATTCCAGCTCTTGGCTTTGCGATCGCGTCAATTTTCTTGTCTGCCCATCCGCTTTTCTTCATCGGCCTTTTGATTTATTTCATGGCACCTTGCACGGACTGGTTCCTAGGGTTCACGCGTCTTGCAAATGGCAACACTGCGCTCGGCGCAGCGCTTTTGCCGATCAACATGCTGATTCAGCTCTTGCTGTTCCCAGTCTACCTTAATATCTTCGGGATTGACGCGGTAGGTACAGGCACAGCAGGTGATATATCTCAAACGCTAGGGCAGTGGTTTCTTATTCCACTGTTCATGGCGTTGGCCCTAAGATTCCTGGCGGAGCGCCTTTTACGCGAAGATCAACTGGATTTTGTCCAATCTGCCGTTTCTGTGGTCGTGCCACTTTTGCTCGCTGTTCTGGTCTGGCAGATATCTGCTGCCAATATTGCAACATTGATGTCTCATGTGGCTGTCGTTCCACTTATTCTTTTTGCAATCTTTCTATTTTTTATGCTGACTTTTCTTTTAAGCGAGATGATATCGAGAGCTATGAATCTTGCTTACGAAGATCGCGTATTAATAACGATGACGACAGCAGCTCGGAACGCTCCGCTTATGCTGGCTCTTGCGATGGTGGTTATGCCTGATCAACCCGTTATTTATGCAGCAATCATAATTGGAATGCTGGTGGAACTCCCGCACCTTGTTGCCTTGAAGTTCATTCTGATGCGGCGGCGTGCATTTGCGGCACTAGATCGCGCCCTGCCTGGTGGCGAGCCCTCAAGCAGATAGAGCAGGACATTATGGCTATGCACTGCCGGCATTACACGAAAGAAAGCCCGGTTCGCTCGGAGTCAGCAGCGAGTTAGATCAATCGTGCTTTCGGAGATGCAATCCGCGGCATGCTCAAGACGAAAACGAAGCGGTTTGCCCAGGCGCCGGTGAGTAGCCAAAGTCACCGCGGCTAAGGATCGCTTCGCGGCCACCGTGTTTCTCGATCGTTGTCTGCTGATCTGCGCGCGCCTGACGATCGACGGCCTCGGGATCACAGATCAGACGAAGCTCAGCCTCCAACAGGGCGACGGTTTCTGCATGGGTGGGATCACCTGCAAGATCTGTCGTTTCGTCTGGATCAGCTTCCAGATCGAAGAGCTGCGACGGCATACCGACGAATGCCACGAGCTTGTAGCGACCTTTCCGGATCATGTAATTGGCCGTGGAAGATCCAGCCGCGTGGTACTCCGAGAAGGCGACGCGATCATCGTGCTCTTTGTCGGCGATATCGAACAGCGATCGCCCCGGCAATTCGCTATCCGCGGCATCTGGCTTGGCACCGACGCACGCGAGGATTGTCGGATGCGAGTCGACCAATGTGACGGGTGTTGCCACACGCTGACCTTGTGCAATGTCGGGTCCAGCCATGATCAAAGGAATGCGAGCCGACTCCTCGAACATCGTCGATTTGCCCCAGAAGCCACGCTTGCCGAGCGCCTCACCGTGGTCGCTGGTATAGATCACGCGAGTCTCATCAGTGAGATCGGCCGCATCGAGCGCAGACAACACCTGCGCAATGTTCGCGTCGAGAAAACTGATCATGCCCATGTACGCCACGATCGCACGGCGCACGGTCGCCTCGTCGAAGTACTTGTCGTAGGCCATAACAGTCTTGAACGCTTGGTAATAGGGATGATCGGGGCGCTCTGCCATGTCGTAGAGCTGCGGCATCTCCACCGTGCTCTCGTCGTAGAGGTCGTAGAACTCCTCTGGCGCGATAAGCGGAAAGTGCGGGCAGACGAACGAGACGAACAGGCACCACGGCTTATCCTGCGTGCGTCCATGCTCCTGCAGCCAGCGGGCAGCTTCAGCTGCAATATCGCGATCATATCCCGTGTACGTGGATTCGCCGCGCCCAACGTCGGCGGCCATGTTGCGTACGGCCTTGCGCTCCGGCGTGTCGTCCCGGATCAGACCGATCAGGTCGCCGATGCCGTCGACGACGTTAAGCGGAATGATCTCCTCGTCGAAACCGTTCGCATCGTCCGTGCTGCGGTAGTGCAGCTTGCCAATCGAGATGACCTTATGACCCTGAGCCTGAAGGCGGTGACCCCAGCCCTGCACTTTGCCATCGTAAGGATCGGCATTATCCCAATAGCCGCAATCATGAACGTAGCGGCCCGTGGCAAAGCTGGCCCGGGCCGGCACGCAGATTGGGCAATTGGTGTAGGCGCTGTCGAACAGCGTCCCGCGCGCCGCAAGTCGGTCAAGTGTCGGTGTCTGGACCTGGGAATGCCCGGCACACCCCATGAAGTCGGCATTGTGTTCGTCCGACATAATGAAGAGCATGTTTTTCGGTGGTCGCTTCTCAGGCATGTCTTCCTCACTCGGTCTTGCAGCCGTTGCGCAAACACGGCCTGCTCCAGATCAGCGACTACCATCGCGTCTTCTTGCGCCCGGGCGCTGCAGCCATCAAGTCCGGGTCGCCCCCGCTGAGCCAATCCACAGTCCATTCATTGTGCAGGTGGTCGTTGGTTGACGCCATCCAGGCGATCATTTCGCGCTTGAGGTCAGCAAGCGCATCGGCACGCGCGGGATCGTCAACGAGATTACTCATCTGCCACGGGTCCGCGCGGCGGTCATAGAGCTCGTCGATATCATTGGTGTGGTAGATGTAGGCATAGTCATCGGTCGTGAGCAGTCGCATCGAGTAGAGACCCATATGGCTGCCGTGGAACTCGCAAAACGCGCTTTGGGGCCAATCTTCGGGTGTGCCCCTGCCCTCGAGAATCGGCAGAAGCGAGCGACCATGACACGGCTCCGGCACTGCCGCACCGGCGACAGTCAGGAGAGTCGCAAAGATGTCGATGAAATGGTGCACGTATGCGTTCGTGGAGGACCCGGATGCAATGACACCGGGCCACCGCAGGATGAGCGGTACAAGGTAAATTTCCTCGTACATGGTGTAGTCTTTGTTGCAGATGCCGTGCGCGCCGATCGTGTCACCGTGGTCGGACGTGAAAATCACCAGTGTATCATCCGCGAGTCCATTGGATGCGAGATGCCCAAGCACACGTCCGACTGCCGCATCGATAAGCGTGATCTCTCCAAAGTACATCGAGATTAATCGGGCCCACTCCGACCACGGCAGGTTTTCGGTACGCCAGTGCTTCTGCTTGATGCGTTGCACAGCAGGCTTGCCGTCGAGCGTGTCAGCGTGGTTCGGCCAGGGCGGTATTGCCGCCGGATCATACATGGACGCATAAGGCTCGGGCACGACGTTCGGGAAGTGCGGGCCGTGAAAATCGAGTCGCACAAAAAATGGCTCATCGCCGTCGGATAGTGCATCGATTGTTTCGATAGCGCGCCCTGCAAGAAACCACGGCCGCGAGAACTCTGGTGGTGCAGGATCGGTCTCAGCGCGTTGCACCGTGTAGTCGCTGAAGGCTTCATGCAGCGGTTGTCTCGCCGCATTGCGCCAGGATTCAAAATCACCAAGCGAGGTGTAATGCTCGTAGCCGAAAGCAGGCGGTTCTCTGCGCGAGACATGCCACTTTCCAACATAGCCGAGGCGATAGCCGGTCGCCTTCAGTCCTTGTGAAAGACGATCTTCCTCAGGCGAGAGCTCGGCCCGCACGGGGTGCAAGCCGACATTCGTAAGCACGCGGTGCTCATGCGGATAAACGCCGGTCAGCAACGAGCAGCGAACGGGAGAACACAGGCCAGTCGGCGTGAAGGCAGCATCGAAGCGTATCCCATCTCGCGCAAGGCTATCGACGTGAGGCGTCCGACAGATCGTTGAACCGTACGCGCCAACGGTGTCGCGACGCTGCTGATCGGTGACCACCATGAGAATGTTAGGCCGCTGGTTCATACTCGCTGTCCTGGGCTCACATCAGCCCATCTCAAGACCCGCACGCCGAAACGCGCCACAAAGCACATGCGGCCGACGTCCGGCCGCGACTCTCAAAGACGCCGTGCTCCGATCAGGCCGGACGACGGCGAAGAGCCCGCCCAATCATGCGTTGCACCGCAGGGATCGTGAGCATCGTCAGAATGGCGACAAGGCAGAAAAGAACGAACGCGATCGGTCGCTCGACAATCGGGGTCAAACTTCCACCGCTAATGATAAGCGAATTCCGCAGAAACTCGTCGAACAGCTTGCCCAGGACGATCCCGAGAATGAGCGGTGCCAGGGGAAAGTTGAGGCGCCGGAGTACGACGGCCAATGCTCCGAATGCCAACATCATCCACACGTCGCCATACTGTAACTTGCTGGCGTAAGCGCCAATCACGGCCAGGGCGACCACAACCGCCATGATGTTCTCGCGCGGGATCAAGAGCACATGGATGATGCCATGTGCCAAGATCAGGCCGATCACCAACATCATCAACGTACCAATCATGAGGCCCGCGACCATGTAGTTAAACAGCTGGACATTGTCGATCAGGAACGTGGGGCCGGGCTTGAGACCGTGCACGAACAGGGCGGCCATGATGATTGCTGCCCCGGCCGAACCGGGCAGGCCGAGCGCGATCATCGGAATCAGCGAACCCGGGATGACGGCATTGTTGCCGGTCTCCGCAGCTGTGACTCCTTCGATCGAGCCCTGCCCGTAGGTCTCTGGGTTCTTACTCGTTCGCTTGGCAGCACCATACGCTGCCCATCCACCAACGTCTGCGCCAAGACCCGGAAGAATTCCGACGAACGTTCCGATGATACCGGATTGAAAGATGATACGGACGCGACCTTTCAGGTCCTCCCAATAGGGCAGAACGCGCCCGACACTCTTGGCTGTCTGAACCACGCCCAAATCACGCGGCGCCATGGTGATCACAACCTGGCTGATCCCGAACAGGCCCACGATCGCTGCAATGAGACCGAAGCCGGCTTCAAGGTAGTGCGAGCCGAACGTGAACCGAGGATGCGTGTGGAGATCGTCGAGCCCGACCTGTGCCATGAGCAGGCCGAGAGCGCCGGCAATGAGCCCCTTGAGGGGATCGTCACCGGACAGACCACCGGCCATGACGATACCGAGCAGGACCAGCAAGAGCAGTTCCCAAGATGTGAACAGCAGCGACACCTCGACCAACCACGGGGTCAACATCGCCATCGCGCTGACGGCCATCATTGAACCGACACAGGAGCCGATCGTTGCCATGGCAATCGCACGGCCTGCTCTGCCTTGCCGCGCGAGCGGAAAGCCGTCGAGCGCAGTTGCCGCAGACGCCGGCGCGCCTGGAACGTTGAGCAAGATCGCAGACATCGACCCGCCGTAGGCACCGGCCATGTAGATCAACATCATGGCGACGATCGAATACCCCGTCGGCATGCCGTAGGTGACGCCGATCAGCAGTGCCATCGCCATCGGACCGGTCAGGCCGGGCAAGGCCCCGAGGATGATCCCAAGCGTCACGGCGCCAGCGGCAACCATCAGCGCGATCGGATCTGAGACAATACTGATGAAGGCTTCAAACACCGAGCACGCCTTTCGGCAACGGAATAAGGAAGATCTGGGCGAACACGTAGTAAAGCGCTGCGGTCAACAGAACCGACAGGCCGAGAGCCCAAACGATCAAGAACCTGAGGTTGCGGGTCTTTGCATAGAGGACCTGGAAGACGAACAGCATCACGAACGTTGCGGGCACGTAGCCCACGAACGGGATTGTTGCGACGTACACCAGGATCAGGGCGAAGGTTCCAAACCCGCGTTTCGCTTCCGGGCTTAATGACAAGCCAACATGCGCCATCGCAAATCGACGTGCGCGATACATCAGAATAGCTGAGAGGACCATCAGGACAGCCGAGATGAGCCCTGGGGTGAGGCCCGGTGAGCCCCACACGCCGGAATCGCCGTAGAAGGGCATATTGATCGACTCGTAGGCGGCATACATCGCGATCAGAAAGATGACGAGGCCCGCAAAGAAGTCGCCGGCATTGTCGGCGCCGTTCCGATGGTCAGCGGCACCGGGACCCGGGGATGCTTCTGAAGCACCCCCGGGTTCCGAGTTGCCGGAATGATCGTCCGACATCAGCCCTCGATCTTTTCGATTTTGAGTTCGTCACGCGTCTTCTTCGCAGTCCCGAGAACGACCTCGACAATGTAGGCCTGTAGCGCCGTACGCTTGCCCATCAGATCATTCGCGGTGTCGCGGTTCGCCCGGAACGGGAAGAAGCCGTTGTCCTCGTAGATCTTCGCCATCGATGGATCTTTCATCGCAGTCGCGAATGCTGTGTCGATCGCGGACAACACGTTGTCGGGTGCCCCCTTGACCATCGCGACACCGTGGATGTTCGTCCACGGCAGCGTCTTTTCGAGGATCGGATCCTGGATGTCACGCAACATCGATGGGATCATCGTGCCGGCGGTCTTCCAGTCTTCCGGTACGGTCGCGGCCAGGCAGCGGAGCTTGCCAGCCTTCATGAAGTTGACCTGTGGGGTAACACCCATGCAGCCAAAATTCGTTTCGCCGGCAATCACCGCACGAACCGACGGCCCGCCGCCCTTGTAGTTGGCGAGCTTGAAGTCGAGCCCGAGCTTTTTCCGCAGGTACACGGCGACATTTGACCAGAGCGAACCCGATGGCGTTGACGACACCGAGTACTTTCCGGGGTTTGAACCGACTTCCTCGATCCACTGCTTGAAGGTTTCGATCTTGCTTGAGGCCGGCACGCAAAGGCCGCACGCCGTTCCGCCAGACATCCAAAAATCGAATGCCCGCCAGTCGTAGTCGATCTTACCGAGGCTCGGAAAGGACTCGACAATGTCGTTCATGCCGAGCCAGGTATAACCGTCGGCCGGCTGGCCGCGGGCATAGTCAAGTGCCTGAATGCCGCCGGCGCCGGACATGTTCTGCAACGTCACGGCACGCGCGCCCATCGCTTTTTTCATGAGTTCGACGACTGGTCGCGTGCCACGGTCGGTTGCGCCGCCGGGCGGCGCCATCATCGCAACCGTGATCGGGCGCTCTGGATAGGCAGCATAGGCAGAACCTGGCAGAACCAGGGTTCCGGCGACGGCTGCACCACTGGCAAGCACGTCGCGTCGCGAAAGTTTTGTCATAGATATGTTTCCTCCGGTGGTCCGCCTCTTTTCGAGGTCTAACCATGTCTCAAATGATGTTCGTAACTCTGTCGAAACCAATGGCAATCCAAATGCCGCAGCTATTCGTGACGCAAATTAGCTACCCAGAGTTCAAGAACTTACGATCGTTAGGCCCGTCCAACACCTCCTTTCGTGCAGCGCTGCATCATACGCCCAATCCTGTACTTTCTAGGCCATCCCCACCGGTTCAAGCGGCGGGTCGCGCGCGTCATCCGGTCGACTTCGGATCATATCCAACAGGTCCTTCTGGACGTTGGCCACCGCCGGGTCGTCAAACCGATTCATCATCTCATGTGGATCGTCGACGAGGTCGTAAAGCTCACCGGCGCCACTCACCTCTTCGATGGTCAGCTTGTGGGTCTTGGTGCGTGCCGTCCGCAAACGCAATTCAACCCCACAGCGCGATGCATTGAGATCCCACTCGCAAAACGCGAACTCACGCGTTGCTTCGCCTTCGATCAGCGGACGCAGGCTCTGCGAGTGCATGTGATGAAGTGGTTCCGCGGCGCCGTAGTCGATCAGTGTTGCGGGTACGTCGAGAGTCGAGACCGGCTCTTCAACGCGTTTGCCGGCAGGAACGCCGGGCCCCTGGACGATACAAGGCACGCGGATCAGGCCATCGTACGGAATTGGCCCCTTGAGCAACAGCCCATGGTCGCCGAGCCAATCCCCGTGATCGCTCGCATAAATCACGATGGTATTGTCTGCGAGGCCCAGCCGATTCAACTCGGCCATGATGCGCCCGACGTTATGGTCGATCAGCGAGATCATGCCATAGGTATTGGCGATGACCTCACGCAGTTGCTCGTCCGGCAGGTCCAGAAGCCGCGAATAGTCCTTGCGGATCGCGGCCAGGTCGGCACGGATCTTTGGTTCGCCTTCAAGGCTTGCGCGATGCCACCAAGGTCTGCGCTCAAGATCAAGCGTTCGATGTTCCGGGAGATCGACGTCGGCCGGGTCGTGCAGCAGGCTCCACGGTACCGGCGCATCAAACGGGTGATGCGGATCCGGAAAAGAGGCCCAGGCACAGAATGGTGATTCGTCGCTCGCCATACGATTCATGTATGCGATCGTACGGTCGGCAACCCACGTTGAGTTGTGCCACGCGGGCGGGAGGCCGGAATGCCAGGTCTGAGGCGCCCCTTTTGTGTCGGGCCCGTGGTTCTCTCGAAACAGCTTGTTCTTCAGCTCGCCCAGCCCATCGCTGTAGTACCAGCGCTCGTAGTGCTGGCCGAATGGCGGCGGCATGGGGTCCCACTGGTTGTGTCCCTCGACGACGAGTTCGACATAGTCGAAGCCCATGTAAGGTCCGTACCAATCGTCGCCGTAACGATCCATCGAGTAACGGCATTCCGGCGTCCCGGTCGCCGCAAACGTGTGAGACGTTGCAAAGTGCGCCTTGCCGAGCAGGGCGGTGTGATAACCGGACTTGCTGAGTGCGCCTGCGAAGCCGTTGGCACCGGTCTCTGGCGGCAGGTCGAGGCCGTTGTCCGCAACACCGTGCGTTCGCGGCAGCTGGCCTGTCAGCAGGGATGCGCGTGTCGGCTGGCAGACGGGATTTGGCGTAATGCACTGGCCGAACACCGTGCCTTGCGACGCCATCAGGTCGAGATGAGGTGTCTTGACCTTTCGCCCTTCAAAGCCGAAGCAGTCTGCTCGCTGCTGATCCGACGTAATAAAAAGCAGGTTCGGCCTGCTACTCATGCCGCCTCCACACGCGAGCACTGCTGAAATCAGGTTGGCCTTATGAGGCAGCATGTCGCATAAATGGAGGCCGTGCAAGAACACGACGGCTACAAAACACACGTCTGATCAGCAGAACCGTTTCCGTGGCGCCGGTCGGCTTGTTGATTGCGCTGCCAGCGCCAACAGACTCCGAGCATTGATACGGCTCTTCGTCGGCTTTTGTGCGACGACGTTCATCGCGCTACATCACGACGCGTACCCAAGCCGGAGTGAACCGATCTTGCTTCAATAGATCGAGGTACGCTCGATTCCGGGACTTGACGTTGCCATGAGTGCATCGAAGTGACGGCGCATGAGTTCCAAGCGCTGCTCCTGAACGGCCGGCTCATCAAAGAGGTTCTCAAACTCCCCGGGATCAACCTTGAGGTCGTAGAGTTCACCAAGATCAGTGCCGTGGTAAACGATGTGCTTCATCCGCCCATCGAAGTACATTGTGCCGTGACTGGGCGCCGAGATCGCAGCGGAACCGAGGGCGTCATTAAACTCCGAAACCACATGCGGTTTGTGCGTATTGAGATCGGATGTGCCCGTCATGAGAGGCCAGAGTGAGCGGCCCTGCATATCGCCCGGCACGTCCAGCCCCGTCGCTTCGAGGAGCGTTGGGGCGATATCGACAAGTTCAACCAGTGCGCGGGAGCGTACGTTCTCCTGTATGTGTCCGGGCCAGGAAACGATCAGGGGAACATGAACCAGGCCTTCGAAAAAGCGGCAGCCCTTGTAGAGCAGTCCGTGGTCGCCAAGCATTTCCCCGTGATCGCTGTGAAAAACGACAATCGTGTTTTCGAGTTCACCCATGGCGTCGAGCGCTCGCAGCAGTCGACCGAACTCGTGATCGATCAATTCGATCATTGCGTAGTACGCGGCCTTGACCACTTGGCCGTTGAATTGCTTCGGCGGGCTATAGGCCGTCTTGCGCGCCTCCTCGGCTGACAGTTTCTCGGTCGGCATTTCACCCATGGGATCCATGGCGTCGATCGTCTGCTGTGCGATCCCACGAAACGCCTTCTGCCGTTCAAGGTCGGAGGGCCGGAACAGCGGAGGTGGCAGGTCGCCGGGCGCGTAGCGGGCAAGGTAGTCCGGAGGCGGGTCGAACGGCGGGTGGGGATCGAATGGGTTGAGCGACAACAACCACGGTCCGGAGCGCTTCTGCTCAACGAAACGGATCGCGGCCTCTGTCACCCATGTCGTCTGATGCAGCTCAGCAGGTACGCCCTCAGCGTAAAAGCCGGTGACCGTGCTGTAGAGATCGGCGGCGTCCACGCCTTTCTCTTTCTCCAACCACTGATGATAGGCGTGATGGGCGGGATCGAGGTCCGGATGTGGGTGATGGCTCCATTGGAAAAGTCGATAGCCGTCGTCGGTGCGTTTCTCGTAACCTTTTGCACTCGATAAGTGCAGCTTGCCGACAAGACCGCAATCGTAACCAGCATCCGAGAAGATCTTGGTGACGAGGCGCTCTCCGGCGGGAAAGTATGCGTTGCCATTACGATGCACATGCGTTGTCGCCGGGTAGCGACCAGTCAGGAAGGAGGCCCGGCTTGGCGTGCAAATGGGGCTCTGGCAGTAGGCGTTGTCAAATGCCACGCCGGTTTCGCAAAACGCGTCGAGTTGTGGTGTATTGATGTGCGGGTTGCCGAGTGCGCCGATTGTGTCGTGGCGCTGCTGGTCCGTGCAGTACCAGAGAATGTTTGGCCGTTGAGCCGCGTTGTCCGCCATGCGTTTGCTCCCACAATCATTGTTTTGATTTTGCGCGACTCTGCCTGGCGGGTCTATCCCCATTGCTGCATCTATTCGACCTCAGCCGGTTGGCCTGGAGGTGGCGTGTAGATCATCAGCGCTTCTGATGTGATGCGGTCCGCCCCACCCCAATGCTCGATCCAATGACGCTGATCTGACTTCGCGCGCGCATCGACTGCTTCCGGATCACAGATCGCGCGGAGCTTCCTATCAAGCTCTTTTGCCTTTGGGTGGTTCGGACCCAGGTCGCACAGTTCGTGCGGATCCGATTCGAGGTCAAACAGCTGCGGCTGCATCCCCACGTGATAGAGAAGCTTCCAATGTCCCTGGCGTAGCATGAAGCTGCCGCTCTTAGACCCGGCCGCGTGATACTCAGCGAATACGGCCCGTTGCGTCCCAGATGTCTTGAGTTCCGCCCATAGGGAAACCGCAAGATCTTCAACGTCGTTCTCATCAACATCGAGCCCTGCGCCCTCGAGGATTGTCGGACAGAGGTCCACATGGCTTACGGGAGCGTCGATCACGGCTCCCTCCGGCACATCCGGCCCGGCCAGGATCAATGGCACACCGATCGATTCCTCGAACATGCAGGACTTGCCGAACAAGCCGTGAGCGCCAGCCAACTCACCGTGATCACTCGTGTAGACGACACGCGTGTCGGCGGCGCGGCCGCTGTCCTCAAGAGCCGCCAGGACCTGACCGATCTCGGTGTCCAGATGCTCGGTAAGCGCAAGATAACCGGCAAGTACGCGGCGTAGTGCCGGCTCGTCAGCGGCGGACATCGGTTGCGAATTCATGATCCGGCGCAGGTGGGCGATGGCCGCGTGATCCTCGGCATGAGGCGTTTGCCAGTCGTCGGGTAGTATCACGGCCGCTTCGTCGCTCTCGCGATAAAACTCCGCTGGTACTGAGAACGGTGGATGCGCACTTGGGTAGGAGACGAATAGCACCCATGGCTTGCCATCGTTGTTGGCGTGCGCCTCAAGCCAAGCGATCGCGGCTGTCGTAATCTCACTGTCAAATGCCTGATAAGGTGCCGTGCCGACGCCGGAGCGATCCATATAGAGATGCCACTGACCTGCATTCACGGGCTCACCTCGATCGACAGCCCGCAGCAGCATGTGGACACCGCCCTTGCCCTCAAGGATATGCATCGGAAGCAGTTCCGCGCTGAAGCCGTTGGCCACCGAGGTTTCCCTGAAGTGCAATTTGCCAATCGATGAGACCGTGTGCCCGGCATCGCGCAAGCGCCGCATCCACGACATTACGTGACCGTCAAAAGGGATCGCGTTATCCCAGTACCCGGTCTGGTGCGGAAAGCGACCGGTGGCGAGTGCGGCGCGGGCCGGACAGCATAGCGGGCTGGCCGAATACGCGTTGGTGAACCGGGCCCCGCGCGCTGCCAGTCGATCGAGGTTGGGCGTGCGCGCCAGTGGATTCCCATAACAGCCGAGATACCCGCGCGCGTGGTTGTCTGACAGGAGGAACAAGAGATTCTTAGGTGCGGGCTTCGACATATCGGCAAACTCCCGGACAGCGACAGGTTTCGAGCGGGCTGCGCAAACTTCGGTCGCGGCGGCACGCGCGCCAACTTCGATGAACGCATCGAATTCAGCATCTGCGAAGCCCACCTCGGTCCGGACGTCGCGCGTGTCCTGACACAGCCGAGGCGGCGACATCCCATTACTCGTAGGCGCGTTTGAAGTCTGTCAGATAGCAATACGACAGATGATAGCTCTTCCCATATTGACTCCTAGCACCGCGTTCGCGCCAATCGATGACGCCGCAGTTGTCGACAATTGGAGTGCAGTTGAGCTTCCAGCCCATCAGGGTGATCGGCTTTCTGGGATCGCATCCGGGTCCGGTAACGCCCCAATTGTCCAGAAAGGCGACAAAGAAAGCGCGGTCAGGGCTTTCGGCATCGCGTACGGCGCGCCGATAGTCGAATGTGATGCCGTTGACCGTGACTTTGTCACCATCACACGCCTCGCCATACGCGTGGCGACTAAACCTGTCGCCGCTCCGCGTCGTACGGTCGTTTCGGATCCCGAGGCTGCAATCAAGAACAGCACTCGTGACAACACCTGGCTGCCCTGAGGCGGCGAAGCCGGCCTGAAAGGCGAAGCCTCTGCTATTAAGATGGTTGAGCCATGTGGCGGCGACCGGTTGGCAAGGGTAGATCTTGAGATTGCTGGCTTCGCAGTCCGGTCGAACAAGAGGTTCGCCACGGGCCTGGCCCGCTTTTCCCGCGATCTTCAGCTGAAGGCTGACCGCTTGTTCAGCGTTGCCATGACCTGCCAGCAGGATTACAGCGGCGAGCGATACGGAAACCCAGATCGTCGCAAGCCGGACAGCGCGGACAAGCATGTGTCGATACTCATGTTCACCCCAGATCAACGTAAGCCTCCGTCCCATGTCTCTGCAAGGATTGGTGTGTTTTGGCGTCAGGCCAGGCGCGACCTCGCAGCGAGGCGCTTCCGATGGAGAATACCCGACGGCATGATCGAGAGCATAGAGTTCGTTGCTCTTGTTATGGAGTCGCTTTGGTTCGATCTTTGCCGCGTGCTCGGACGTCACCAGGCCGCACGATAGATCGCAAGCGCGTCGGCTTCTGAGACCTCACGCGGGTTGTTGACCAGCAGTCGCTGCTGCTTCATGGCGTCCGAGGCCATCTTGGGCAGATCTTCCATGCCGATCGACACATCGCGGAGCCGGGTCGTCAGCCCAAGCTTGCTCGACAGCGCTGCAAGCTCCTCGATGAAGGCGGCGCAGCGTGCCTGGCTTCCGTCCTCGCGATCGAGATGCGGGAACACGTCCGCAGCGATCGTCGCGTAAAGATGCGCCGCTTCCGGCGCGTTGAAGCGCAGCACATGTGGCAGCACCAGCGCGTTCGACAGGCCATGCGGCACATGGAACGTACCGCCGATCGGATAGGCCAGTGCATGCACCGCCGCGACCGGAGAATTGGCAAAGGCCTGCCCGGCGAGCATGGAGCCCAACAGCATGGCGCTGCGCGTTGCGAGGTCGCCCCCCTCGAAAACCGCCCGCTCGATGTTCGCGCCGAGAAGCCTGAGCGCCTCACGCGCCAGCATCTGCGAGAGCGGGTTGTTGTTGGCGTTGCTTGACGCGAACGCCTCGATGGCGTGCACCATGGCATCAACGCCGGTTGCGGCCGTGATCTCTGGCGGCAGGCCAAGCGTCAATTCGGCATCGAGGATGGCCACATCCGGCAGGATAACCGGGCTCGACACGCCGCGCTTTTCTTCCGCGCCAACGGTGATGATGGAGACGGGCGTCACCTCGGAGCCGGTACCAGACGTTGTCGGTAAGAGCATCAGCGGCAATCGCGGCCCCTTGGCCTGTGCGACGCCCCAGGCGCCATCGAGATCTTCATCTGAACCGAGTAACAGCGCCGCAAGCTTGGCGACGTCAAGCGAGGATCCGCCGCCAAACCCAATGACCCCAGTCACGTCGGCGGATCTTCCGGCTTCGACAGCAGCTTCGAGTGTCGCACGGGATGGATCGGCCTCGACGGCATCAAAGATCATCAGTTCGGCCCCGGCGTCCGTAAGCGAGGCGATCGCAGGATCGCAAAG
>JBCCOV010000032.1:0-32141 GCA_039039985.1 Pseudomonadota bacterium
TCCGGGCGCAACCACATGGGCGCTGTTCGCGGCCAAGCAGTTGATCCTGGGGCCGGCTGTCGGGTTGGTCATTGGCGTTGTCGGTGGCGTCGTCTTGCTCCGTGCAAAGGCGGCTGAAACGACGTCAGAGTCGTTCGAAGGCGTTGGTGCCGTCGCCATGGCCGGTGCGGCTTATCTCGCAGCCATCGCCGTTGGCGGCAACGGGTTCATTTCTGCGTTCGTAGCCGGTCTTGCCTTCGGGCATATCATTCAAGGGCAGTGCAAGTTTGTCTACGAGTTTACCGAGGGCGACGGGCACATGCTGTCTTGGGGCGCATTTTTGCTGATTGGCATGGTTCTGGTGCCAGAGGCCATCGAACATCTCACGCTTGCGACGTTGGGGCTGATCCTTGTGAGCCTCATCGTCGTCCGTCCGGTTGCGATTTGGCTGTCGCTGATCGGAACGGATGCGTCGGCACCCAGTCGTCTCTTTTTCGGTTGGTTCGGACCACGCGGCTTGGCGACCGCATTATTTGCGCTGCTTGTCGTTGGGCAGATTGATCACGCTTATGCTGAACCGATCCTGGCAATCGCCATCAACGCCGTCTGGATCAGTGCCGTATTGCACGGCTTGAGCGCGCTGCCCGGCGCACGTCTGTATGCCGCCAGGGTGGCCGATATGGGTGACTGCGCCGAGCGGCTGCCGGTGGACGTATCGGCAAAGCCGCTCGTGACACGATGACGATAAACGACACACCGGACAAAGGGTGGACAGTATGCAGAAGACGGCGATCTCAGACTATAACGACCTCGGAGACCGGCAGCCGGCTTATGCGCTCGTCGATGAGGTCGACCTGGTTGTCGTCCGTTACGACGACCAGGTTTCCGTCCTTTATGGCCGTTGCCTTCATCGCGGCGCCCTCATGTCCGACGGCTATGTTGACGGCCAGAATCTGATCTGTGGTTTGCATCATTGGGACTATCGTCTCGACACCGGCGTGTCGGCATACAGCAATGACGAAGTCTTGCATAAGTTCTCGTCGTGGGTCGAAGACGGTCAGGTCTGGGTTGATGCCGATGAGATTGTGGCGTGGGCGCGGGATAATCCGCAACCGTTCGATCGTGATGCCTATCTCGGGCTCTATGCCGACACCAGTCACGGCACTGTCGAGGAGCCGCATAACGGCCTGATCCAGAGCTATGCGCGTGACGGGTTGTCGAACACCGGACACCACGGCGTTCTCGACGCGATGGGGGTGCCGCGCGACCAGCTTCCGACTTGGGACGACTTGCAAATCTTGACGGCGCAATTGCACAACCCACCACTTCTGGACGACGCGCCAGTTGGCACGGATGTCGTCATTGGGCCGAACGCGCAGAAGCCGCTGAGGCTCGATATCCCGCTGTTCGTTTCCGACATGAGCTTCGGCGCATTGTCCGAGCCGGCCAAGGTTGCGCTGGCCCGCGGCGCAGAGCTGGTCGGCACCGGCATCTGCTCCGGCGAGGGCGGCATGTTGCCTGAAGAACAGCAAGCCAATTCGCGATACTTCTACGAGCTGGCGTCCGCCCGCTTCGGGTTCAGCTGGGACAAGCTTGCCAACGTCCAGGCGTTTCACTTCAAAGGTGGCCAAGGCGCAAAGACCGGAACCGGGGGGCATCTCCCCGGCAACAAGGTGCAAGGCCGCATCGCCGAAGTCCGAGGGCTATCAGAAGGCGAAGCTGCCATCTCGCCGGCGCGGTTCCCAGACTGGACGGAAGTTGCGCAGATCAAGGCATTCGCTGACGAGGTGCGCAGTCGAACGGGCGGTATTCCAATCGGCTACAAACTTTCGGCTCAGCACATCGAGAAAGATATCGATGCCGCACTTGAGGTCGGTGTCGACTACATTATCCTCGATGGCCGGGGTGGCGGAACCGGTGCAGCGCCCGTCATCTTTCGCGACAACATATCCGTGCCGACGATCCCTGCCCTCGCCCGCGCGCGCCGGCACCTCGACACACAGGGACGAAGCGACGTCACGCTCGTCATTACAGGCGGCCTGCGCAAGCCGGCTGACTTTGTCAAAGCACTTGCACTTGGAGCCGACGCGATTGCGGTATCGAATGCTGCGATGCAGGCGGTCGGCTGCATCGCCATGCGCGCCTGCCACACCAACAACTGCCCGGTCGGGATTGCGACGCAGAAACCGCATCTCGTCGACCGGCTCGTCGTCGAGAAATCCGCGCGGCAGCTCGCGAACTTCTTTGAGGTGTCAGTGCATCTGATGCAAGTCATGGCGCGGGCGTGCGGCCACGATCATCTGTCGCGCCTTTCGGTGCAGGACCTGACGACATGGAAGAAGGACATGTGCGATATCAGCGGCGTGGCCTTCGGTGGCGTCAGTTAAACGGTCTTGAGGCCAAACGGATAAGCGGGGGCTACACGACGAGTTCCGCATTCGGTGGGTAAACCGGAGACACTGATATGAGTAACGGACTGGATTGGATCGACGTTGGACATGTCGACGACTTGCCGGAGGGACGCGTAAAGTCAGTCACGGCGCGCACGCGCTCTTTGTGTCTGTCTCACTTTTCCGGGCAATGGGCGGCAATGGACAATCACTGCCCGCATCAGGGCGGCCCGCTTGGGGAAGGGTCGATCGAACAGGGCACAGACGGCAAATGCTGGATTCGGTGCCCGTGGCATGGATGGGACTTCGATCCGATAACCGGCAAACCACCTGGGGGTCATGAAGACAGCGGCCAGGAGACATTTCCGGTTGAGATACGCGATGGCCGCGTCTTGGTCGGGCTGGAGGCGGAACCGGCGCGGGAACGCACCGTGACCGACGTCATGGCGGAGACCATGATCAATTGGGGCGTCAAGCGTGTGTTCGGGATGGTCGGGCACTCCAACCTCGGATTGGCCGACGCAATTCGCCTGCGTGTCGGCGACGGGCAGTTAAGCTACATCGGCATCCGCCATGAAGGCGCTGCCGCATTCGCGGCATCGGCCTACGGCAAGTTGACCGGTAAGCCGGCGGCCTGTCTGACGATTGCCGGGCCGGGCGCCACCAACCTCCTGACAGGGTTGTGGGACGCGAAGGTTGATCGCGCGCCGGTACTTGCTCTCACAGGCCAAGTCCAAACCCAGGTTTTTGGGCCGGGCGCGTTCCAGGATATCGATCTCAAATCGGCGTTTGAGGCTGTGGCCCGGTTCTCGCAGCCGGTTCTGACGACATCCAAGCATGCTGAGTTGATGTCGTTGGCTTGCAAAACCGCAATCGTTGAGCGCGATGTCGCCAACCTGATTTTCCCCGATGACGTCCAGACGATCCCGAGCGACGCGAAAGCGGCGGCACCGGCCGGTCGCGTTTCCGGATCAGAAGTTGTGCCGTCTGACATCGATCTGTCCGCTGCGGCGGACTTGATCGGCGAGGCCAAGCGCCCGCTCATCATTCTCGGCCATGGCGCGGTCGAAGTTCGCGATCGTGTCATTGCACTTGCTGAACGATTGGGTGCACCGGTTGCGACGACCTTCAAGGGCAAAGGCTTGATCCCGGATACGCATCCCAATGCGGCTGGAGTGTTGGGGCGTTCGGGAACACCGATTGCCAGCTGGTTTATGAATGAATGCGATTTAATCATCGCACTCGGATCGTCGTTCTCCAATCACACCGGCGTCGCGCCTTACAAACAAATCATCCAGGTCGATTTCGACCGGATGCAACTGGGCAAATTTCATCCCGTGACACTACCGATCTGGGGTGAGATCGGCGCGTTCTGCGATGCGGTCGTGACCCGTGTCAGCCGTGCGCCGGATAGCCCGGATCAGATCGCAGAGCTCGCAGAGCGCTGGCGAATTTGGCGGGCTGAAAAGCAGAGCAGACTGGTGGAGGATCGTGGCAAGGGGGTTCATTCGGCGGCTGTCTTCGCCTCACTGACGCGCGTATGTCCGAGCGATGCCATCATCGCCGTTGATGTCGGCAACAACACATACTCGTTTGGCCGGTACTTCGAACCCCAAGGTCAACGCGTCCTCATGTCGGGCTATCTCGGGTCGATTGGCTTCGGTTTGCCGGCCGCAATCGGCGCATGGGCCGCAACACAGGATTTTGACTCTTATCGCGGTCGCAAGGTCATCTCGATTTCCGGCGACGGCGGCTTCGGTCAGTATGCCATGGAGTTCACCACGGCCGTCAAGTACGGCATGGACATCACCCACATCCTGCTGAACAACGACGAACTTGGCAAAATCTCGAAGGAGCAGAGATCGGGCGAGTGGCCGGTTTGGGAAACCGGTTTGCACAATCCATCGTTCTCGGCATTCGCGCGCCTGTGTGGCGGCAAGGGGACGAAGGTCACCGCTGCTGCGGAACTCGACACGGCGCTACAGGATGCGCTGTCGCACAATGGCCCGGCGCTCGTCGAGATCACGACGGACGCGGAGTTGGTGTGAGTCCCGGGAACCAAGTTATGCGCGTACCAGAGCACCTGCGCCATCATCACCCACGAGACCTGTCTCATGCACGCACCATGGCGCATCAGGCGGTCCAGTTCCCTTATCGTGCCGCGCGGGAGAACCTGGCACCCCAAGCGGACCATAGTCACACGAGTCTCACGTGGGTGCGATTGGATGGCGCGTTTGGCGATACCTTCTTGTCCCAAGCGCTACCGGTTGAGACTGGAGAGGTACATGTCGCAATATCGCTTGTGCCGTTGCGGTTGCTCTTGGTCCGACAGAATCACGTTGACCAGGCATTGGACCTGACGGGAACAACAGTGGACGCTGCTACCAGCTGGCTGGATGCCGAACTCGAAAAGCTCGGTCTCAAACCTGGCGGGTTGCCACAACCTTCCGACGATCTGCCAAACGACGTTGCTGTCGTCACGGACTTCGAAAGTGCCGTGTCCGGCGAACTCGAGACTCTCTCAGCGTGGTTCGGCTTGACGCACAACGTTCTCAGCGATTTCGCCGCCCGCAATGATGGCATCACACCGGGACCGAGCCCAGCGCGGTGCTGGCCGCATCACTTCGACATGGCAACCTATGTAGCCCTGGAAGCGGGCGATCCGGAAACCGCCAAAGGCGTTGGCGTCGGATTGTCACCTGGCGATGAGAGTTACGATCAGCCGTACCTCTACATCAATCCCTGGCCCCATCTCCCAACTGAGGGCTTGCCTGATCTTCCGTCGCCGGGACATTGGCACATGCACGGTTTTGTCGGTGCGGTTGCCACAGGTGATGCAATACTCGCGGCGCCGGAACCAGTAGATCTTGCGGATTATGTTGACCAGGTCTTCGCTGAAAGCCGGAGGCTGCTCGGTGCTTAGCCATCTGTCCGGTACTGGATACACTGGTTACATGCGTATAGCGCGAAGATCTTAGGGGGGTGTTGGTGAGTATCGGCGAAGCTTTGGTCTTGATTGCACAGTTATGGCTGTATGCGGGTGCAACCGTCGCAGCGGCATTCCTATTGATCGGAATTGATCGCGTGGACGAAAGCGCACGCGGCGCCTACACGTTCCGGCCGCTGCTGGTGCCGGGTATTCTATTGTTGTGGCCACTTGTTCTCGTTCGGTGGTTTGTGTTGGAGGCTTCGGGGCATGAAGCCGCCCGCCGCGATCGCCCGTTACGAGATGCACACGCCTGGGTCTGGCTCGTTCTCGCAATACTCATTCCGGCGATTCTGATTGGATCTTTGACATTGCGGCAGTCTAGATCGGTTGACGACGCAACGGTCCGCATACAGGCACCTGCACAGTGAGGGCGAGGACATGAGTGTGCAGTATTCACCCGTTCAGTGGACGCGCTCCAAGATGTTCTACGACGTCGTCGTGCTCGGACTCGTCTTCGGGTATATCCTTGTTTTCCTACGTTATGCGCCGCAGTTTCTTGGCGATGTCAAAGCTGCCGACGGAGCCATTGTTCGCGCGCGCGCGTTTGGCACCTGTGCATTTCTGTTGTTGACGGTCATCCTCTGTATCGGCCCTTTGGCACGTTTAGACCGTAGGTTCTTGCCGCTTCTGTATAACCGTCGGCATTTCGGTGTCATTGCGTTTTGTGTCGCTTTGACCCATGCGTTCTTTGTGCTGAATTGGTACTTCAACTTCAGCCCAACCCCGCGCTTCGAAGCACTGCTCACGTCGAACACGAGCTACAGCCAGCTTCTTGGCTTTCCGTTCGAGGCACTCGGCATTTTGGCGCTGTTTGCGCTCGCAGTCCTTGCCGTTACCAGCCATGATTTCTGGCTGAGCTTCCTGACGCCGCGGGTTTGGAAAACGCTGCATTACATGATCTATCCAGCTTACGCGTTGATTGTGGCTCATATCGCCCTAGGCGCGCTCCAAAGCCATTCGGATCAAACATTTACTGTCGTTACGGCGGTCGCTGTCTTTCTTGTTTGTGGGCTCCATGCTGCCGCTGCAATTCGCGAGACGGCGACGGCGCCACGCCGGGCGTCTCAGATCGACTGGCACCCCGTCGGTGACATCACAGATTTTGTCGAGGGGCGCGCCCGTGTCGTTCGCCTACGCAGCGGTGACAGAATTGCGGTCTTTTTGCATGACGGAAAGCTCTCCGCGCTATCGAACGCCTGCGCGCATCAGAATGGCCCGCTCGGCGAAGGACGCATAACGGATGGCTGCGTCACATGTCCCTGGCACGGATTTCAGTATCGCCTTGCCGACGGGTGTTCGCCGGCACCATTCACCGAGAAGGTGCCGACGTATGCGCTCAAACGCGAAGGGGACGTTGTGCTGGTCTCGAGTGAGCATAATCCGCCCGGGACATATGTCGAGCCGCTGCAGATTGGGGAGGCGGGCAAATGAGCGAACCGCGCGACGCGCCGTTCTACGTCGGTTATCTGCCGACGCCACCTGGTCTTCGGACCTTCTTGTTGGCTGTGTCCACGTTTCTGCTGGGCGGGTTTGCCGCCTTGGCGCTTGCCATCGGCACGGCGCAAGACGATCCGGGCCGTGGTGATTTTCAGTGGGGCTGGGGCGTGCAGACGGTGACCGGAGTCCTAGAGGTCCGTCCATATCCCATTCTCCATGTCACAACAGGTACGGAACGTGTTCCTGCGGGTCGGACGTTGCTGCTTTCGGGAGTCGGCAAAAAGGGTGTGCAGTCGCGCGTGGAGTCTCTCGATGGTCGCGTCGTCCGGTTGAAGGGCATCGCGCTGAAGCGCGGCGACATCGATGCGCTGCAGGTCGGTGATGGCAAGGATGACATCTCCGCCGTGGTCGAGGCGCAAACGGACATTGCGCCGGCCAAAGCTCTTGGGCGATGGCGGCTGAAAGGCGAGATCTGCGACGGCAAATGCCTCGCGGGAGCGATGCGTCCCGGCACCGGGCTTTCGCATCGCGCGTGTGCCAATCTTTGTCTGATCGGCGGTGCGCCTCCGGTCTTCGTGTCTGCAGCGCCGGTTGATGGCAGCACGTTCTTGCTGATGGGTGACCAGGATGGAAACCCGCTTCCGGCCAGTATTCTGGACCATGTCGCACTGTTCGTTTCGCTTGAAGGAACCGTCGAGCGTCGCGGCCGCATTCTGGTCTTCAAAGTCGATCTGAACAGCCTCAAGGTTCTGTAATGTCTAAGCAGCGGATGAGCTTTGCTCACGTTATCGGCCTCATTGTCACAACTGGTCTGACGCTCTTTCTGTTTTACCTGTCGCGCTTCTGGATCTGGGTGGCGCCTTGGGCCAATGACGGGTTGTTCGGCCTCAAGCTCTTCTCGCCCTACGGCAGTAATGTCAGCTGGTGGTTGCGGGGGACTTGGCTGAAAGACTTCGACATGTTGATCTGGGTGTGTGGCGCGATCGTCCTGCTGTCGGTCCTGCACTGGATTTCAAGCAAGGTGTCGGGCATCTGGTCGAGTAACGAACCTTGACGGATCGAGACTCGACGATCCGTTCAAGATCGCCGAGTGAAGTGTGAGAGTGCTCAGTTATGCGTACGGTCGTGTGCGGTGGAGGCGTCATCGGAGCGGCAACAGCTTATCAGTTGGCTCGCCGCGGCGTGGACGTCATACTGGTCGAGCGCGCGCGTGTCGGAGGTGCAGCGTCCGGCAAATCAGGTGGCTTCCTCGCGCAGGATTGGTGTGACGGTACACCGCTTCAGCAACTCGCCCGCCGGAGCTTTGATCTTCATGCCGAATGGGCAGAGGATCTTGGTAATCCCTATGGCTATCGCCGCGTCGACACCTTCGCTGCAGCACTTGGGATAGGGGTAGCGTCCGTTAGCGCGACGCCGAAAATAGCGACCTGGCTTGCGCCGGACGTTTTGCATCGCCAGCGCCTTGGCAATCTGGAAACGACCGCGCAACTCGACCCACGGGTCTTTACGGAGACGCTGGCCGACGCCGCTGTGGCACATGGGGCAACGGTCCGTCATGCGGCGGTGACTGGTCTGCGGCGCGATGACGCCAGCGGAGCCGCCGCAGGCATCGTACTTGACGACGGCAGCGAAATCGCGTGCGACGCAGTCATTTTTGCGATCGGGCCGTGGACGGCACTCGCAGCCGCCTGGCTCAATCTGCCGCCTGTCTATGGATTGAAGGGACATAGCATCGTGTTCCGGCCAAAGGGCGCGTTGCCGGCAGAGGCCATCTTCGCTGAAGTCGAAGAAGCGGACGGCCGCGCCCTAACGCCGGAGATCGTCCCGCGTACTGATGGCACTGTTTATGTCTGCGGATCGCGCGGCACAGATCCATTGCCGGTTGATCCGTCGCAAGTCGTGCCCGAACACGGGCACTGCGAGAGACTGATCGAGGCAACCAAGCGACTGGTGCCATCGCTCGCCGATGCTGATGTCATAGCCGAACAGGCCTGCTACCGTCCGATTACGTCAGATGGCCTACCGTTGATTGGTCATATCCCCGGGGCTGACGGCGCCTACGTGGCGACCGGGCATTCCGTTTGGGGCATGCTGAATGCGCCAGGTACCGGCGAAGCGCTGGCAGACATGATCACCGATGGCGCGACCCGTCATGTCGACATTGCACCGTTCGCGCCGGAGCGGCTTTCACCACTTGATCCCAATGATGTTGAGTTGCGTGGGCGAATTTCATGAGCGTTCGCAGCTCGGCCGGAGAGTCGCGAGATGACACAACCACGGAACCTGGTGACGTTTGCCGCAGGCAACGTGGCGAATTGACCTCGCACACTACGCCGCAGGGTCTGCGTCATAACGTGGAGTAGTTTTAATCGCGCTCCGTGCGTTTATCCATGTATCGGCCGGAGACGATTGGAGGGACATGCCGTGGACAACACTCTGGCTATCGACCTCGCCCGGATACAGTTCGCGTTTACGGTCTCGTTTCATATCATCTTCCCGGCTTTCTCGATCGGGCTTGCCTCGTATTTGGCTGTTCTGGAAGGCCTTTGGCTTTGGACAGGCCGCCGAGTTTACCTCGACACGTTCAAATACTGGTTGAAGATTTTCGCGGTCGCCTTTGCCATGGGCGTCGTCTCCGGCATTGTCATGAGTTATCAGTTCGGAACGAACTGGAGCGTCTTTTCCGACAAGACAGGGCCGATCCTTGGCCCGCTCATGGGTTATGAGGTTCTCTCCGCATTCTTTCTCGAAGCCGGCTTTCTTGGCGTGATGCTGTTCGGCATGGATCGCGTCGGGAAAAAGCTGCACTTTTTCGCGACCCTGATGGTTGCCTTCGGCACCTTCTTTTCCGCCTTTTGGATCCTGTCGGTAAACAGCTGGATGCAGACGCCGGCGGGATACGCAATCAACGAGGTTGGCCAGTTCGTGCCTGAGAACTGGTTCGAGATTGTCTTTAACCCATCATTTCCATATCGCCTGGTGCACATGGTGCTGGCGGCTTATCTCACGACCGCCCTTGTCGTTGGTGCCGTCGGCGCGTGGCACTTGATCCGCGATAAACGCAACGAGAGCGCACGGGTCATGTTCTCGATGGCCATGTGGATGGCGGCGGTTGTTGCACCGATCCAGATCGTTGCCGGAGACTTGCACGGACTGAACACGCTTGAGCACCAACCGGCCAAAGTGGCGGCGATGGAAGGTCACTTCGAAACACAAAAAGGCGCGCCGCTGATCCTGTTCGGTTGGCCGGACATGGAGGCAGAGACAACCAGATTTGCCGTCCAGATTCCCAAGCTCGGTAGCTTCATTCTGACTCATGATTGGGATGGTGAAGTCAAGGGCCTGAAGGCTTGGCCGAAAGAAGATCGGCCCAACGCGGCGATCGTCTTCTGGAGTTTCCGCATCATGGTCGGGATCGGGTTCTTGATGGTTGCTCTCGGGTTATGGTCCCTTTGGTTGCGCTATCGCGGTCGCTTGTTCGACGCGCCATGGCTGCATCGCGCCGCGATTGTGATGGGGCCGTCCGGGTTCGTTGCCGTCCTGGCCGGCTGGATCACAACCGAAGTCGGGCGCCAGCCTTACACCGTGTATGGCCTGTTGCGCACGGCAGACTCGGCATCGCCGATTGATGCACCTGCTGTCGCAACCTCACTCGTCGCCTTCGTTGTCGTGTACTTCATTCTGTTCGGCGCGGGCACATACTACCTGATCCAGCTCATGCGAAAGACGCCGGAGCCTGGAGAAATGGGCCCGGATGTCGGCACACCGATCCGGACGGCTGGCGTGACTCCGGCTGCGAGTCTCAAGCCGGACTCTATCATCAAGCCTGCGGAGTAAGAAGCGATGGCCGTCGACCTTCCCTTTGTCTGGGCCATGTTGATTGCGTTCGCGATCCTGGCCTACGTCGTGCTCGACGGCTTTGATCTTGGCGTCGGAATCCTGTTTCCGATGCTCGCCAACGATCGCGATCGTGATACGGCCATGAATACGGTCGCGCCGGTTTGGGACGGCAACGAGACATGGCTGATCCTTGGCGGAGGCGGTCTCTTTGCGGTGTTTCCGCTCGCCTACGCCGTGATCATGCCGGCGCTCTATGCGCCGATCATTATCATGTTGCTCGGTTTGTTGTTTCGCGGTGTCGCATTCGAGTATCGCTGGCGCGCGACGACGTACCAGTGGCTTTGGGATCTGTCCTTTACATCCGGTTCGGTCGCGGCTGCATTCGCCCAAGGTATCACTCTTGGGGCGCTCCTACAGGGAATCCCGGTTGAAGGGCGGGCCTATGCGGGCGGTTGGTGGGATTGGCTGACGCCGTTCAGTGTTCTCACAGGTGTGGCAGTCGTTGTCGGGTATGCGCTGCTTGGTGCGACGTGGCTGGTCGTGAAGACGGAGGGGCGGCTGCAGGAGCAAGCCTTCCGGTTCTCGTGGGTCACGGGAGCTGGCACGTTGATCATGATTGGCATGGTCAGTCTTTGGACGCCATTCCTCGACCCGGTTTACATGGAGCGTTGGTTTGCGTTCCCGGCCATTCTGTATGTCGCGCCGGTACCGCTGTTTGTGCTTGCCGCAGCGGCTGGACTGGCGATCGGATTGCGCGCACGCCGGGACTATCTGCCGTTTGCGTCGGCTCTTGCGCTTTTTGTGCTTTGCTTCGTGGGTCTCGGCATCAGCGTCTATCCGCACATTGTCCCACCCGCGATCACGATTTGGGACGCCGCAGCGCCAGACTCCAGTTTGTGGTTTCTGCTTGTCGGCGCCGTTGTCCTGTTGCCGATGATCCTCGGCTATACAGCGTATGCCTATTGGGTGTTTCGCGGCAAAGTCCGCGAGGGTGAGGGCTATCACTGATGGCGCGGGATGAGCGAAGCACAACAAGCAAGCTTTTGTGGTTCATCGGACTTTGGCTGGCGGGCGTAGCAGTCATCTCGCTGGTGGGGTTGATCATCAAGACTGTGCTTTAGAGTGGACTTTCGAAGGCGGCACCCGCCTATGCAACTCCCAACGCCGTTGCGATCACAGATCAAGCTGCAGACGCGCGCGTGCTGTGAAACTCGGGTGGTCCCAATCCAACGTGAGACCAAGACCGGGCACATCGGCCAGATGAACTTCGCCGTCTGAAAACGTGTGCGCGCGGTTGATGACAATGTCGTCGTAAAGCGAGGACTCGCGAAACTGTCGCTCAAGAGAATGCAGTTCAGGCACCGCTGCGGCTGCATGCACGCTGTGCATGTCCATGACCGGACCGCACGGATTGTGCAAACTGACCTGAGTCCCAAGCGATGCCGCCAAATGCCCGACGCGCACGACTTCCGTTGGGCCACCCGCCAGTACGATGTCGGGCATGACAACGTCATAGCAACGCTTGACCAGGAAAGGCAGAAAGTCTCCCAAGTCCGCGCACTTTTCGGCGCCTGCGAGTATCAGGCCGTGGCGCCCAGCCAGGCTGCGGAGTTGCGCGATCTCATCCAAGGCGTCGGCTGTTTCTGCAATCGGCTCCTCGAACCACGTGACCCCGCGAGCCGCAACACGGTCCAGAATGGACGCGGCTTCTGATCTCCGAAAACGGGAATGACAGTCGACATGCACATGACCGGAGCCATCAAGCCGTTCGACCACGGCGGCAATCCGCTGTAGCCCGGCGTCGATCGCAGCGCTGCGGGCCTCCTCGTCGGGCATGTCCGGCGTCACGTTATCGAATGGTGCAAGTTTTACGGCCCGGTATCCGTCTTGCAGGGCAAGCGCTGCGCGATCGGCGAACTCGGTGGGCGTGCGAGATTGCGTGCCGCGGTTGGTATTTGCATAACAGGGTATGCCACGCCGGTACGCGCCACCGAGCAGTGCGGAAATCGGGCGCCCTGTGCGCTGGCCTTCGAGATCAAGCCAAGCTTGTTCGAGACCTGAAGCGACCACGCGGCCAACGACCCCCGGGAGGGCTTTGCGTACCTGTCGCAGCCCAAGCGCGACACTGACCTGGGATGAGGCTAGGGCGCCGGCTGCGGTTTGTACGGCGTCAAGTACATCGCCCGTGCGGTTGTTCAATGTCGCTTCGCCGACACCGAGCGCACCATCGCCACCGTCGAGCCGAAAGAAGATCCAGACCGTCTTCTCGGAAACATCCAGCGTAAAAACGTCCAACACCGTCATGGCGACACGTCCATCGCGATACGAAACCCAACATTCCCGCTGCCGGAATCGGGCGGAGACGATGAGCGGGCACCGACCCTATACCGATAGCAATACGACCGGTGGCACAGATGCGAGCCGCCTTTCATGACTCGTGCGGATCCGTTTGGCGGCCCCTTCGGATCAACGCGGGGGACTTGCGGATGAGCATGGTACCGTGGGTGAAACCAGTCCGCGCACCACTCCCATGCGTTGCCGACCATGTTAAACAGGCCATATTCGTTTGGTAGATAGGCTGTGACCGGCGCCGTACCGGTGAAGCCGTCTTCGGCCGTGTTTTCCGTCGGGAATGTGCCTTGCCAGATATTGCAGCGATGCACGCCATCCGGGGTAAGGTCATCGCCCCATGGAAAGGCCTTCCCTTCGAGACCACCGCGCGCGGCAAACTCCCATTCCGCTTCTGTCGGCAATCTGGCTCCGGCCCAACCGCAGTAAGCCACTGCATCCGCGAACGAGACATGGACAACGGGGTGGTCAAGCCGGTCGGCAATGGTCGAGCCAGGACCTTCGGGCGTGTTCCAGGCCGCGCCAAAAACCTGCCGCCACCACGGAGCTTGCGGCAGGGCTCGCGTCGGTGGGTGATCGGCCGGCAGGAAACCGGCGAAGACGAACGACCAACCATACGTCTCGGATTCGGTTTTGTAGTTCGTCTCTTGGACAAAGCGCTGGAACCGGGCGTTTGAAATGGCATGCGCATCAATCTGAAATGGAGAAACGGAAACTTCACGAACAGGCCCTTCGCCATCCAGCGGATGGGCAGCCGGATCGTTCGACCCCATCAAGAAGGCGCCGCCGTGCAACGTCATCATGTGCGCGCCCGGATCGCGGAGCATTGACGGGGAACATGCGACGGGCGCGCTGCTCTTCGCCGACTGGTCACGGGCCGGCTGTTCACGAGCCGACGCGTTGCGCGGCGGAACGCAACATTCTATTTCGGGCGCCGTCTCATCCATGCAGTCGCTCCCGATGTTCGCCGAAGGCATCCGCAAAGAGAGATCACCAATTGCGAAGCGCAGCCCGTCCGATCAGAATGCTATCCGACAATGATCTGAATTGAAAATGATCCGAATTGAAAAAGGTGCGGGCTATGACCAGCGACGGGGCAGGCATCAGGTGGGATGCCATTCAGCTCGACGCGACGGATAATGTTGCGACGGTCTATCGACCTCTGGAGGCGGGCGTCCAAGCGAACGTGGCCGGCGCCTCTGTTGCGCCTCCGGTTCTAACGGACCCGATCGCGCGGGGGCACAAATTCGCTTTGTCGCCGATTTCAGCCGGGGAAACCGTTTACAAGTACGGGGCACCGATTGGCATAGCGACGGTGGATATTGAAGCGGGTCGCCATGTCCACTTGCACAATATTGAAGGGTTCGCGGGCCAAGACGCGCGACGGGATGCGGTGCAATGACGAAGACACAGCCGCCTGAGACATTCCTCGGCTTTTCGCGCGCGACAACGCCACCGGGCGTGAGAAACCACGTCGTTGTCTTATCGCTGAGCGGGCTCGAAAATGGTGCTGCGCGCGCGATCCATCGGCTGTTCCCTCAAGCAGTTCTGATCGCGTCTCTCTACGGTCGCGGACACGTCGGAGCTGATCTTGAATTTCAGCGCAACATGATGACGGCCCTTGCAACGCATCCCAACGCCGGCGGTTGTCTGGTGCTGGGACCCGATGAGAAACTGGTCGGCCAGGTTATCAACGCACTGGAGCGTGCCGCTCGGCCTTGTGTCGGTCTGTCTTTGCAGGGCATGGGCGAGGATCGGTTCCGCATGATCGAGGCCGGGGCACGGGCCGTTTCTCGCCTGCTGCGTCAGGTGTCACGACAGCGCCGGGAACCGCAACCCAAGTCTGCGCTGGCAATCGCGATCGAGTGCGGTCACTCAGACGCAACGTCGGGGCTCGTCGCAAATCCGCTCGTCGGACATCTCGCGTGCCGCGTCGTAAACGATGGTGGGCGCGCCTTGTTCAGCGAGACGCTGGAGTGGACGGGAACAGGCGACATTCTGGCCGAGCGCGCGGTCACGCGTGACGTTGCAGAAGAGATCAAGGCGGCAATGGCGCGCCGGCATGCGTATGCCCTGGCAGCAGATCACGACGTTCAAGCCAACAATCCGGGCCCGCAGAACCATGACGGCGGCCTTACGACCCTTGAGGAGAAGTCTCTCGGTGCCATTGCCAAAGGGGGCAAGCAACCGATCGTTGGATTGGTACGTGAGGGCCAGCCGATGCCGCCCTCGCCGGGCCTCTACCTGATGGACACGCCGACTTTCTCGCCGGAGTCGATTACATCAATGATTGCAACCGGTGCCCAGATTGCCTGCTTTACGACCGGCCAAGGGAACCCCTACGGCTCAGCCCTGGCTCCGACGCTCAAGGTTTCGGCCAACCCCGACACCACATCGCAACTTGGCCAACAGATCGACTTCGATGCGAGCGCGGTCGTGCATGGAGACCGGCTGACCGAAGATCTTATGCCGGCACTGCATGATCTTGTTATCGAAACCGCGGAAGGCACACTGACGTGGTCCGAAGCAGCGGGCGAAGGTGCCGAGTCGATCAGTCGATTAGGCGCATCCATCTAGCGCGTTGCGTTTCGCTGCAACACCTCCCCTCCCGAACTTGCAAATGCCCGAGTCCGGGAGGGGTGTGAGATGTCACAGCTAATGCTGAGAGACTCTAGTAGCTCGTCGGTGCGGCAGCGGGGGCTTCTCCGCGTACAGCGTTCACGCCGGCCTTGCAGGCAGCCGCCAGCAGTCTAGAATCATTGAGAAGGCTCGCGAACCGATACCCGGCCTTGTACCGGGTCAGAATGGTTTGCGGGCCATCGCAGTGAATGCCGGGAATCAGCCCGGCAGCGACAGTCATGTCTGCAATCTTCTGAATGCCGTCCAACACCTTCGACGACGTCGGGGCGAGGCTTGGTTCTTCGCCCATCGACAAGCTGAGATCCGCCGGGCCGACATAAACGCCATCCAGCCCCTCAACTTTCAGGATCTCCGATAGGTTGGCGATCGCGGTCTCCGTCTCGATCATGGCGAAGACCAGAACCTCTTCATTTGCGTGCTTCACGTAGTCGGCGCCGCCATAGATCGAGGCGCGAAATGGTCCATTGGAGCGTGCCCCCAAAGGCGGGTAGCGGCTTGCCGAAACAAGCGCCTTCGCCTCAGCTACGGTGTTGATCATCGGGCAAATTATGCCGTACGCGCCGGCATCGAGAACGCGCATGATAATGCCCGGCTCGTTCCATGGAACGCGGACCATTGGAACGGTATCGGTCGTACAAATCGCTTGGAACATACCCACCACGTTCTGGAAGGGCACACATCCGTGCTGCATGTCGACCGTGACGCTTTCAAAGCCGGCGTTGGCAACGATCTCAGCGGACATCGAATTGGGAATGCCAAGCCAGCCATTTATGGTGTTGCCGCCGGATTTCCAGCTCTCACGCAGCTTGTTCGGTCTCACGGACGTCTCCTAAGTTTATGTGTGTCGTCGATCTGAAAGCGCTGCGGACGGCAGTCGGCGCTACCCGTTTCTGATGTGCGGCTGCTGTTGCCTCAGCTCGCGGTCGAGTCAGAGATTTGATCGTGCCGATCTCATCGGTCTCTGTCTACCATCGTGGCGGTTGATCGGGCCAAGTCGTCGATCAAGCTTGACAGACAGCAATAATTCTATATTTCTAGAAACAACGAAGGAAAAGTGCCATGTTGACGAGAGAAGAAGCAGCGCAGGGATTTGCGGCGGTTGGATCAGAGCCTCGCCTGGATGTGCTTTTGGTATTGGTGCGCGCAGGTTCCGCCGGGCTGACCGTTGGTGAAATCCAAGAACGGCTGAATGTTCCGGGATCAACCTTGTCCCATCACCTGCGGTTTCTGGCGGCAGCAGAGCTTGTCGAACAAGAAAAAAATGGCCGCTCGATCATCAACCGCGCAGCGTTTGGACGGCTGGAGGCATTGGCAGATTACCTCCTGCGTGAGTGCTGCGCCGACGAAACCGCCGCGCCACGAAAAGGCCAGGCGCAGTCCAAAACAGCAGCTGAGTAGTCGGTCCAGGCAGAGCGGACGAGACGACAATCACGGCCGGCGTCTGCCGGTGAGATAATCATAGCCACGGGTGTATCATGACGGAACTCGCAATTAGGGGGCTGGGCGGACTTTGGCAGTCGACACACGCCATCCGCCAGTTCCTGTCTTCGGTCTGGGTCCTCGTTGTTCTGATCCCGCTTGCTGTGCTTGCGATCGACCCAGCGAACTTCAATGCGATCGTTACGTTCGCAGCCAAGGCATTTCTCTCCACGCTACCTTACATCGTCATTGCATGTTTGATGATTGCCTACCTCAAGGCCTCCGGCGCGGAAGGCGTGATTGCAAAGGCCTTTGAAGGCCGAGAAACGCGCATGATCATCCTGGCGGCCCTGCTTGGCGGTTTTGCACCGTTTTGTTCGTGTGAAGTCATTCCGTTCATTGCCGGCTTGCTCGCAGTGGGGGCGCCGCTATCCGCAGTTATGGCGTTTTGGTTGTCGTCTCCGTTGATGGACCCGGCGGCGATGTTCATTACGGTTGGTGCACTCGGCTGGACATTTGCGATCTCGAAAGCCGTTGCTGCTGTTGCAATGGGACTGATTGGCGGCTTTGCAATGCGCGGGCTCACGGCGACAGGCATGTTCGCGGATCCTCTGCGGCCACGCACCGCCGGTGGATGCTGCAAGCCATCGACGGGTTGCGGCTCCGGCCCACAACCGGCAGCTCCGGTCTGGCGGTTCTGGGCTGAGCAGGAGCGCGTCACAACCTTCCGCAACGAAGGTATGAGCAACTGCCTGTTCCTGGTGAAGTGGCTTGCCCTGGCCTACATTCTTGAAGCGCTGCTCGTCACGTACGTACCGGCGGAGGCGATTGCCCAGGTTGTTGGTGGGCAGGGCCTGCTCCCGATTGTCATCGGTGCTGTCGTCGGCGCGCCGGCGTACTTGAACAGCTATGCCGCACCGCCGCTCGTCGCAGGTCTGATGGAACAAGGCATGAGTTCCGGAGCAGCCATGGCGTTCATGATTGCCGGCGGCGTGAGTTCTATCCCGGCGATGGCGGCTGTGTGGTCGCTCGTCAAGCGCGAAGTGTTCGTAGCCTACATGGCATTCGGGATCGGCGGCGCAATCATCTGCGGGGTGGTCTTCAGTTTGGTCTTTTAAACACCTGGCGACGACCGATTAACCGATGCAAACGGCGGCGGATCATAGCCGCCGTTCGCGCTTTCAGCAGTCTGGCTGCGGCGCGCACTCAGGACAACCGAATGCAGCGGCCGTTCGGAGTGCGACGCGCCCCCTGCGGACAAGGCCGCATTTACCGCACCACAGGCCGCCGGCAGTTCGGCGGGCGCCCGACCAGTCCCGGCCGACAGCGCTGAATGACCCGTACGCACCGCGGTCCGCGCCGAATCTGCCCAGGCGGGCACGGCCGCGAGATGCAACGGTTGCCACGCCGGATTTGCCCAGGTCGGCAGCGGACGACTGGTACGCAGCGGCGCCCCTGACGCCGCGTGTTCGGCGGGCAAGGTCGAACCACGCACCGTGCGCCACGCCGGATTTGTCCTGGTGGGCACGGCCGCCAGACGCAACGGTTGCCGCGCCGGATCTGACCCGGCCTGCAGACGACGACCGGTACGCAACGGCGCCCCTGACGTCGCGTGTTCGGCGGGCAAGGTTGAATCACACACCGCGCACCACGCCGGATTTGTCCCGGTGGGCACGGCCGCCAGACGCAGCGGTTGCCGCGCCGGATCTGGCCGGGTCTGCAGACAACGATCGGTACGCAACGGCGCCCCTGACGCCGCGTGTTTGGCGGACAGGGCTGCACCACGCAGCGCGGCCCGCGCCGGATTTGTCCCGGTGGGCATGGCGGCCAGATGCATTTGTTGCCACGCCGAATCTGCCCGCGGAGACACACGATCGGTCCAGGCACACAGCGCGCGCCACGGCGAATCTGTCCTGGCGGGCATGGCGGCCAGACGCAACTGCGACCGCGCCGGACTTGCCCGCGTTGGCAAACGATCGGACCACCGGATGCACACCACAGTCTGGCGGAGACACGGCGTACGCGATAGCCCTGCTCCTGAAGCCGTCGTGCCGCCGTACGGCTTCGCACTGTGCGTTCATTACTTGAGCAACCTGGGCGTGGGCCGACGCACCGCGCACCGCCGCGATTTCCGATCGCGACCCGGCGAACATCTGGGCCGCATTGGCAGTAGTAACCCCTCGCACTGGTGCGGGTCATCTGACCATTGATGCACGGTGGCTCTGTCGGCCGACCGCCGATACACCACGCAACAAGGCGGCCGTTTGAAATGCGGCGCACACGATAGCCAGCACGACGATACCGCTCTGCAGCTTGGGCGTTGCGCTCAAGACGATCCTTACCGCAGTTCAACGGCGGTCCACCCGGGCGCGCGCACCAAACGCGCCCTGTCCGTGTGTTGACGACGCGGACAATATAGCCGGTCTTGCGAAGACGCGCGGCCACGCGCGCATCGCGCACTGTCCGCTCATAACGCCGGCAGGGGTCAACAATCGGCGGTACTGGGCCAATACACCAACCGGCGTCGCCCTTGTATCGCACCTGGCGGACAGGCGCGCCGCGCGAACGCAGGACCTGCGCCTCGCGTGCGCTGCGGATCAGCCGCTCGTTGCCACGGCATGGATAGGTTTCACGTGCGCACCACAAACGGCCACGCGCGTTGGCGAGCGTTCTGACAATGTAGCCGTCACGACGATACCGTGCCGCAGTGCGTGGATCTTTGATTGGGATCTCATTCCTGAAGCACTTGAGGGGTGGTGGAACTCGACCTGCGCACCAGATCGTTTCGCCACCTGCCGTCACCCGTCTGACCCGCGCGCCCTGATTCCGAAGGCGACGCGCGCGCCGTGCGCTGTAGACAGTCTGCTCATCATAGTCACATTCGGGCCGCTCCGGTCGGCCGGAAATGCACCACACGCGACCGGCGGAATTCCTCAGGTAGCGAACCGTATAGCCCTGACGACGATAACGGTTGGCGGCCGCGCGCTGGTAGATTGACTCCTCGTAGTTCCGGCAAACCGGTGGATCGATCACCACGGGCGGTGGCGGAATGATCGTAATCGGAGGTTCCTCCGGTTCCCCAACGCAGCGCCGGCCATTCCAAATCTGACCGCGCGGACATGCGCAATTGCCATCGGCGCGCAAGACAAGCGGCGGCGTGCAGACAGGGGTTGGCGTGGTCAGCGTAAAGCTGTGGCACGAAAGGGGGCCTTCAACGTCCTTCGGCCCTGGATCAGGACCGGGCCCGGACGTGTTCCCATCGACGTCACCGCTTGCATCGACCAGGTCCGGCGCGCTCACCATGGCACAGTTGCGGTATGTCCCCTCTTTCGCGGAGTCCGGCATCCGGACGACGACCTTGTGGGTCTTCGTTTCACCAGCCCGGATCCTTACGGTCGCGTCGCAGGAAAACGGCAGCTGCGTTGGGCGCGTCCCGCAGCCCAATGGCGGCGATATCGAAACAACATCCAATCTGCCGATTGTTGCTCCGCCGTTCGAAAGGACGTCGGAGATCGCGATCGGGCCGCTGAAGTCCATTTTCGCATTGTTGCTGATGCTGATCGCGAACGTGCAGTTCTTTCCGGCCTTGCACGACCCAGGGCCCGTTTTGTCGACTGTGATGTCGGCGCTCGTGCCGCTCACGCAGGCTTCATTCAAGTCGTGAACGTCCGTTGCGCCCTGGATCATGCCGCTTGCGCAATTCTTATAGGTCGCGCCGGCCGGTATATTGAACGTAACATCGAAGAAGCGCGTTTCTCCAGCAGCGACCTTTGCGCCATCGATGATGCAGGAGAGGTTCGAAGACGGTACGGACCCGCAGCGCCAGTCGGCTGAGACGTCTGGCGTTACGGTTTGTAGCGGGACAGTGTCACCGACGGCGGTCTTGTTGACTTCGTTCACGGTTATAGCACCGCTGTGCGTTGCCGTTCCGTGATTGGTCACGGTAATGCGGCAGGTCGTCGGTGCGCCAAGTGCGGACGGCTTACAAGCCTTCCCGATTTCAATCTCCGCGGCGCCAGGCTCTTCCGGGCCAGGCTCTTCGGGCGGCTCTGGCAGCGACATGCGTGCGCAGACGCGCGGTCCGAATCCGGCCTCAAAAAATAGTCGCGCGCAGTTCTTTACGGTGCGATCCGGTACCTCTGCAATCTTGACCCATCCGGTCACGCGCACACGCGCCTCGGCACCCGGCGGCAGCACCAGGCGATCGGACTTACAGTTGATTTTGCCGGATGCGCCGTCCGGCGAGCATCGCCAGGTGCTGCCCGACGCCGAGGCCCGTGTGACCGGCGTTTGGAATTGGTCCTCAAACGAAGCCGGTCCTGCAAACAGGCCGGTGCCGACGTTCCGAACCGTGACCCCAAACTGACAAACGGCAAGCGTGCGATCAGCCTGCGAAGAGCACGTGCCGGCCAACGCAGCCTTTGAGAGTTCAAGTAGCGGCGTACCTTCGGTTGGCGGCGGTGGCGGCGCGCAAGACTCACCTTCGCAAATCGGTATACGGGCACACGCTGCATCATTGGTGAACTTGCCGAACGGCTTCACGCCGGCGCTTGCGTAGTCGAACCGTGCGCAGTTCTGAATGTAGTTTCCAGACGTCGCCGATGGCTTGATCGAGACCTCCAGCAGCCGTCGCTGCCCCGGTCGTAGGCGAACGCTCGGATACTGGCAGGCAAATTCTTGGACGGCACCGCTCGATGATGGACCGCATGACCAGTCCGGCGACACGCTTTCGAACGTGCCGCCCCGCGGCGTGAGTGTCTCTCTCAGGTGCAGCGGTCCCTCGTATGGGCTGGCACCGACGTTTTTGATCTCGACGGCAAACTTGCATCCGCCGGACAGCGTACAGCTCGGGACCAACGCGCTCACGAGCACCTCAACGTCAGGCGGAGGCGTGTCATCTGCGGCGAGATCGCAGGGCAGATCTTCGGGGATCTCGATCTTGATCGTCTGAGTGCAACACAACGTGAGCGCATTCTCGACGTCCTCAAGCGCCTTGACATCCCCTTCGAGACCATTCGCGACAAGTTCCACGGTCATGCCGGGCGCCGCGCCAACAATGATCCAGGTCAACTCACCGCCGCCGGGCGGTACAAGCTGCGGCGGATCGAGAACGAAAACACCGGGCGTGAGCGACGTCAGCTCGATGAACCGGCCTGCGTATTCGGCATCGACCGGCATGGTATAAACATAGGTGCCGGGAGCGTCCCCGCAGTCGACTTCACCGTCGTCGGTTTTGAAGCAGGCCTCTGAATCCGCGTCGACGATATCGCCATCGTCACCGCCGTTTTCGGCGCCATCATCTCCGCTATCGGCTGCGGGATCGTCGCCTCCCGCGTCGTCACCTGCGTCATCGGCGGCGGCAACCGGGCGAAGGGTTGGGCAATCGCTCACATTGATCGAGACACGCGTTTTCTGGCCCTTGAACGGGTTGGATGACGCCAGTGCCTCCGTATCCGACAGCCACGTCTGGTCATAACGATCGGGAACGACCGCCCGTATCGTGGCCTGACTTGCGACGGTCGTCGGCGATGCAAACTTGCCCCGATCGACCTTTGCCAACGCACGTACCGTAATGTGGCGTGCGAGCGCCGCTCCGCTGAGGCTCTTGGCAGAAAAGCGCAAACCATCGATCTTGAGCGTATCGCCGGTGTGAGTGTCCGTTGTGATCCGGGCTGCTGGAACCGCGTCATCACGCGGGCCCGCCACATCACCTGTGATGTCAGCGCGCACCCATTTCAGTCCGGCGTGCGAAAGCTTATCCGTGAAGGTCAGAGCGGCCTTGTCGAAGTCGCGGGCACGTGTCGCATCGTCTATTACGCCAGCCCGGCCCTTCCCGCCAAACCGCATCACGAACTCGACGTAGTTGCAGCTCAACTGCCGCGCTGATTTCGTGAACGTAATGTCCTTTGGTAGCAAACCCGGGACGAGGTCATCAGCTTTGGCTGCCATACTCTGGACCAGAACGCCCGTTGCAGCGAGCGCTGCAAGCACCCATCGTCCCGGCCGCCGCGGCCTCGAAGAAAAGTGCATTTTTAGATCCGATAATGAATTTCCCGGTTGCCGAAGCACGCTGCCGGGGAAACGGGTCGAAGACTGAGGTAACATTCATCCGCCTCTATGGTTCGCAGACAGCGGTCGGCAATGTGATTGGAATGCGCGCTTTGCAGCATGGGAATGTGCCGCCGGCGTCAGCATCGGACTTTTTGAATGAACAGAAGTCGACAAACGTCCGCTCGCCCGGAAGCGCCCCCGCCAGCGAGAAGGTGTAGGGAAATCCGTCAACGGGAACCGTCTGCCGTTGTGGCGACAGCGAAATGCCGGGCGTCAAGGACTTTGCCTGCAAGCTGTCGGCGCCTGGGATCTTGTCGTTAATCAGAATCATCTCTGCGCTCACGACCCCTCCTGGGCCGCACACGAAGCGAATATCTTCAACCTTGAGACAGGCTTCGCGCGGTCGGCGCGGTGGGCCACCGGCGTCGATCGGCGGAATAATGTCCCCTGGGCCGTAGACCGCGGCGCCATCCTGTAGACAGGGCCGCCAGACCTCAACGTCGCCGACATGACCGCGCACGTCCGGATCATTGTTCAGCCCGTCGAAGTTGACGAAGTAGCTTTGAAACGGTGGCTCGTTTTCCGGTCGGGTCAATCGCCGATGGGTGATTTGAAGGCCGTGCACGTGCGCCGCGCCGGTTTCAATCAGCTTTTCGGTCAGCTCTGCATTGTCGCGCAGGTTGTCGCCCGTCTTAAAGACCGTGTCATCACACTGCCCGCGATTGATTTGTCCACTGTCGTCGTAGCCGTAACCAAGGTCGATACCGCCGACGCCCATCTTGTGGGTTGACGGAAACCCGACGGCATAGGCGTCTGGCTCGGGAACCCAGCGGCTGTCGGTTTCCGGATCGTCCGGCGCCTCCGGACGATATCGCATGACATCGGTCTCACCGGATTGCGCGAAGACGGAATAGTCAAAAACGTTCTTCGTCGCGCCGCGCTGGGCGAGATACATCAAGCCGCGCTTGTCAAAGACGATGTCAGTGATCGGGTTCGCCGGCGCGGCCGCAGCGTTCAGCTCCCAGCGGGCATCGTCTGCGAAGCTTCCGTCTGTTTTGATCCCGATCGACCAGATCTGCTGTTGATAGAACACCGAGTAAAAGAGCCGGCCACCTTTGACGGCAACGCCGTAGATCCGCCGTCGTGGATCGGCCAGTCCCCAGGTTTCGGGGTCGGCAGGATCGAAACTCTCAGACGTGATGTCCATGCGCTTCGCGGCATCATGGGCGACAGGCTCGAGATCGCGTTTCGGACGACCGACGGCCCCATGATCGAATGTCCCCAGGTCGGTGCCTGAAAGATCGAACCGATGGATCATGCCGGTATCGAGGTCGGATACAAACAGCTGCCGACTGACGGCATCGAAGGCGATGTTCCCAAGTCCGGGGCCTGAATTCTCGGTCCCCTTCAGCGCAACATTCGCGAACAGCGAGACCTCGCCGGTCTTCCCGTCGATTTTGTAGATGGCACCGGGTCCGCCGCCGATCTCCAGGCCGAATTGACCGGTCATGAACCGGGCACCGGCTTGCCCCGACTTCAAGCGTTCGGGCCGGCCGTCGGAGTCTGCATCGTCGCCAACGATCTGCAGTCCGTGCAATGTCGTCGCCGTAACATAGAGGTTCGGAACGCGCTCGGCGGTGTCGTTGCGTTTGCCGTCATCGTACGCGAGACCGAACACCTGGCCGACTTTGCCCGAATTGACCGTGAACGGCTTAGAGGTGTTCAGCACCTGGCCCTTCGGCGCCTCACCGACGTAGCCCAAGTCAAAGACCCGGAGCACAGGTCCGTCGGGGTCGATGAATGTCTCGTCGACAGGATCGATGCCGGGCTTGATCCCGTCCGCAGGGAATGTGGTTCCGGCAAAGCCTGTAACTGCAACACTGCCAGGTTTGAAGATCGGCCCGTTCTCTGCATTTTGCGCTGGTGCCGAAGTTGGTATGAACGCTGCACTTAAAATAGCGGCAAGGCCGGCGGCGAGGCATTGGCGCGAAGCTCGGGATGGAGATCGGAAAACGCTATGCAACTCACAGGCTGTCTGCCAGCGAGGTCGCCATGACGATGAGAGTGAACGGAGGTTGCTGAGACTTCGCCGGCATACAGACGTCGCGTCTGACAAGAATGACCTCTTAACGCCTGAGGAACATTTCTGGTCCATGTCAATCCGGTCCATGCCAATTAGGTGTATGTCAGTTAGGTCCATGCCAATCAGGTGCATGTCGGGGCCTCTCACTAATCCGCGCGAACCTCAAAACCACTATGTCGTATCAACATACCCAAGCGTTCCCGTGTTTGTCTGATACTGCACCCCCGCAATTAGGATATGTGAACGATAGCCAACCTGGGCGTTACGGGAGTATTCAGAGTCATACCGCCAACGACAGGCGACCCTGGCGAAGCAAGATCCTCTGTTGCGGGAACGAATTGACTGCCCGCCACGACAACATGTTTGCATCTTGAAGGCTAAGTGACAGCGATGGAAACCGATGGTGATGCCCAATTGGTTGCACGTTTGGCTGAGGGCGATCGAACGGCCTTGTCGGTTCTTTTTGCCCGCCACCATACGCGCATCTATCGGTTTCTGGTGCGCTTGACCGGCAATGATGCCATCGCGGACGAACTCGCGAATGAGGTGTTTTTAGAACTGTGGCGCAAGCCTGCAGCCTTTAAAGGCCAAGCGCGCGTCTCGACCTATCTGTTTGCAATTGCTCGCTTTAAAGCGATCAGCGTGCGACGAAAACGGTCTGAGGCGGCGCTTGATGAGGAGACGATGACCGAATTGGTTGACGACTCCGATACGCCCGAGGTTGCGTCCCAGAAAAGCGACAAGTCTAAGTTGCTGGAGGACGCAGTTAACGCCTTGCCCGAGGAGTTCCGCGTGGTCGTGGATCTTGCCTACTATCAAGAGCTTTCGATGTCAGAAATCGCGAGTATTCTTGAGATCGAGGAGGCGACGGTCCGAACGCGCATGTTTCGCGCACGGAAAAGGCTCGCGGTGTCACTGACCGAGGCGGGCGTTGATCGGGGTTGGCCATGAAGGAGTTTGAGAACAGTCGAGGGCGTGCCGGTAACCATCCAACGCAATTGTCGGATGACGAGTTGGCGACGCTGCTACCGTTCTTTCTGTCAGGTCGCATTACGAGCGAAGACCGTAGCCGAGTTATCGACGCGTTGAACGCGCGCCCTGATGCGACAGATATGCTCGCGCATGCCGAAAGTGAGCTGAGCACCGTACAGGGCATTCACGAGCGTATTCCCGCACCGGAAGGTGCATTGGACAGATTGCTCGCAAAGGTTGAGGAGACCCCGCAGGAAAAAGCGCATGCGGTCGAAATCACCGACAGGATTGCGAAGTCGCGCGGCTGGTTCGCGAGCCTTCTGGATTTCGGCGGCGCACGACCAGCGCTGGCTTGGGGCGTTGCGGCGTGTTTGCTGGTGACGACTGTCTTTCAGGCGGGCTTGCTGTTGCGGCCCGATGCACCTCAGAAGCCGGTGTTGGCATCCGGCGGCGCAACCAATGCCTGCGCTGATGCCGTATGCGCCATGGTCAGGTTTCAGCCCGACGTCAGCTTTTCGCAGGTCACGTCACTGCTTGAAGGCGTCTCTGGAACCATTGTGACCGGCCCGCGCCGGGGCTCACTTTATACGGTGCGATTTAGCAAGGATCAGTCAGAAGTCGGTCTCGACCGCCTGCGTTCCAGTACGGACATTGTTGCGCGTGTCATTCCAATGCGTGTTCAGTCCCAGTGAGGTTTGACGTGATCTTGCGATGGTACGCAACACGAAGACGGCCGAGAGCGCGCGTGGCAGCCCACATCGGCCTTGCGGTTCTCGCATTAGTGAGCACGACCGGAGCAGCGCTGGCGGCATGCGGCCCGGCGCCGTCCGGGACCACGGTCGGGCCGGTATCCGGCGATTTGGCGCGGATCATCTCCGAGGCGAGAAAGGTTCGCTCGATTTACTGCGGCCCGGGTCCCGGCCGCGTCGATACCCGCGCGCCTTCTCCAACAGACGCGCCGCGAACCCAGGCAAATCCTGGGCCTCGCCGCCCACGTGAAGTCGTCGCGCGCATCGACGGAGACTCCCAAACGGTGACGGCGGTCGCCCGCGCGAACAACCTCGTCGTTCTGGAAACCCGTCGCATCGACGTCCTGGATGCCCAGTCGGCACGTTTTCAGATCCCTGACGCGCGCACGATTGATGCCGTGATTGCGCAGCTGGCGAACGACGTCCGCGTCGTCTCAAGCGATGCCAACCATCTGTTCCGGTTGCAGGCGGATTCGTTAGACGACGCGAGATTTGCGCCGAAGCTCATTAAGCTCGCCGCACCAGCGGCCGTCGGGCTGACTGGAACAGGCACGCGCATCGCGATCATTGATACCGCGGTTGACGACAAGAACCCGCCATTGGCCGGCCGTATCGCCGGTACGTTCAATAGCCTGCCAGACGTTCCCATTAAGAGCCGGCGTCATGGCACGGTCGTAAGCAGTCTGATTGCCGGCGGTGACGGCTTTCGTGGAATTGCATCGCGGGCGCAGCTCTACGTCGCGCGCGCATTTGATCTCAATCCGGACGGCGAAGGGATTACGGACTACTTCGCGATCGAGGCGAGCATCAACTGGGCGGCGGGCTTGCGCGTTCGCATTTTGAATATGAGCTTTGCTGGCCCCTACAACCGAAACATGGAAGCCGTTTTGAAACGTGTTTCGACCCAGGGCATGTTTCTGGTCGCCTCAGTCGGCAACGAAGGCCCCGACGCGCCACCGGCTTATCCTGCTGCGTTCGATAGCGTTATTGCCGTAACGGCCATCGACGAACGGCGGCAGGTCTATCAGAAGGCGAACCGCGGCCGCCACGTTTTCATAGCCGCACCCGGCGTCGACATTCTCGCGGCAACGCCCGGCGGAGCGGTTGATTTTGTTGGCGGAACGTCGTTTGCGACACCGTTTGTCAGTGGAATTGCGGCGCTTATCCTCGAGCGTCAGCCAAGCGCGAGCCCACGGTCTATTGCCGTGCGATTGAGTATTGCGACCGTCGATCTCGGCGATCCGGATCGCGATCCGGTGTTCGGTCACGGCCTCGTCGATATGTCGCTCTTGTTTGGGCGTTGAGCGGTCTGTGACTGCGGGCTGATCCATTGGCCGTCCGCAAAGCCTGAGCCATCAACAAAGAATGACGTTGCGCCTGGCGCCGATCTCTTCGGATTGTCTTGCACCGCGCTGACCAAATTGAAACTTCCACGCTTCGAGAGGTCGACTGGGCAGAAAATGTTTGCTCGGCCATGACTTGCTCTTCGTCAGAGAATGGATGAGACCGGCCCAAACGCGCACGCAAGTTCAGGCTTAATAGGACATGAGGCAAATCATGGCACTCGCGATTAACGATACCGCGCCCGACTTCGAGGCGCAGACGACGGAAGGCGCCCTCAAGTTTCACGACTGGATCGGCGACGGGTGGGCGATACTCTTCTCGCACCCGAAGGACTTTACGCCGGTCTGCACGACGGAACTTGGCGCAATGGCCATGCTCAAGCCGGAGTTTGACCGGCGCAACTGCAAGGTCGTTGGCATCAGCGTCGATCCGGTCGAAAGTCACCACGAGTGGTCGAAGGACATTCTCGACGTCACCGGTGCCGCACCCAACTATCCGATGATCGGCGATCCCGAACTGAAAGTTGCGAAGCTGTTCGGCATGTTGCCAGCCGATGAGCCGGGCACGTCGGAAGGTCGCACGGCAATGAACAACGCTACGGTGCGCACGGTCTTCGTCGTCGGTCCTGACAAAAAGATCAAGCTCATCCTGACCTACCCCATGAGCACCGGGCGCAACTTCGACGAGATCCTCCGTGTCCTCGACTCGCTGCAAATGACCGCTGAGCAAAAACTGGCAACACCGGCAAACTGGCGGCCTGGCGATGACGCGATCATCCTGCCGGCTGTTTCGAATGAGGATGCGAAGGCGATGTACCCGGACGGCTGGAGAGAACCCAAGCCGTACATTCGCTACGTTCCGACGTCGAGCTAACCGGAAGGTCGTAGGAACCGCTTTGACGGAACGAGTGTCGCATTTGCCGTTATGAGACGCGACGCTCGTAAAAACCGACATGCGCGGGTAAAACTCGCGCATGCTCAAGTTCCTGATCAACACGTCCCTGATCAACACGTCGCAGAACCTCGCAGCGTTCGCCGGTCTGGTCGCCGCGGTTATGATCGTGGTGGAACCGGCATTTGCGGCCAGGGCGACCATCGCGGTCGCAGCGAACTTCAAGGTTGCTGCCGAGCGTTTGCGGCGGCCTTTTGAAGAGGCTTCCGGCCATCACCTGACAATTGTGACGGGCGCAACCGGTCAGATTTTTGCTCAGATTAAGGGTGGTGCGCCGTTCGACGTGTTCCTGTCGGCAGATTCCGCACGGCCGGCCCGGCTTGAGGCCGAAGGGCTGATCGTACCTGGAACGCGTTTCACATACGCGATCGGGCGATTGATCGTCTGGGCACCTGGTCGGCCCTTGTCCAGTGCTGAGGCCGTGGTGCGCTTGATGTCCGAGCCGAAGACACGGATCGCAATTGCCAACCCAAAACTCGCACCATATGGAGCTGCTGCAGAACGCGTGCTCAATACGTTTGGCATTTGGGCGGCAAGTCGCCCGCGCCTCGTCATGGGGCAGAACATCGGTCAAACCTTCGCCATGGTAGCGACGGGAAACGTGCCGGTTGGCTTTTTGGCGCTGTCCCAGATGGTCCGACATCCTGCCGCCAACGAGCTTTGGATGGTGCCGAGCGATCTGCATGATCCCATTCGCCAGGATGCCGTGCTTTTAAGGCGTGCCGCATCCAATGCGGCAGCTCAAGCATACATGACCTTCCTAAGGAGTCGGCGTGCACGTCGCATTATCTCGGACCTGGGCTATGAAACCGACTAGACCGGCGCGGGAGGTTTGATCTTGGATCTCTCGCCGCTTTGGTTAACGCTCGGTCTGGCCGGCGTAACGTCAGTCGTATTGCTAATCGTCGGAACGCCATTGGCATGGTGGTTGGCCCACACACGATCCCGCTTCAAAGCCATCGTTGAAGCTGTCACGGCGCTGCCTCTAGTCTTGCCGCCAACCGTGCTTGGTTTCTATTTGCTGTTGTTACTTAGCCCGACGTCGACGATCGGCAGCTTTTGGCTCAGCATCACCGGCACAACACTGACCTTCTCGTTCACGGGGCTGGTGATCGCGTCAATGCTGTATTCGTTGCCCTTCATGGTCCAGCCGCTGCAAGGCGCCTTTGAAGCTGTCGGACGGGAGCCCTTGGAGGCGGCAGCAATGTCCGGCGCGTCGCCTTGGGACGCGTTCTTTACCGTAGCGTCTCCAATGGCATTGCGCGGATACGTGTCGGCAATCGTGCTGACATTTGCGCACACGGTTGGTGAATTCGGCATCGTCCTGATGGTTGGCGGGAACATCCCCGGCCAGACGCGCGTTGTGTCCATCGCGATCTACGAGCACGTCGAAACACTGGACTATGCATCTGCACATCTCTGGTCGGCCGGAATGTTGGTTTTCTCGTTTGTGGTGTTGCTGATGGTCTACGTGCTGAACGGGCGCTTCCCGGTTGGTGTGCGATAGGGTGCTGGCATGGGCAAGCCGTCGACACTGGACGTGGACATCACCTTGAGCCGGTCGGACTTCGAGCTCGTTGTCCAGCATGCATTTGACCTCGAAGGCGTGACCGCACTTTTCGGGCCCAGCGGCAGCGGCAAGACGAGCCTTTTGCGCGTGATAGCCGGTCTAGAAACATCTGCGACCGGCCGTGTGCAGTTTCGCCATGAGACCTGGCAGGATGAGGTGTCGCATGCCGTCGTACCGTCGCATGCGCGCGCGGTTGGCTATGTGTTTCAGGATGGCCGCTTGTTCCCGCATCTGTCTGTCAGCGGCAATCTGGCGTATGCGCTAAAGCGGTCGCATCAATCCGCACGATCCCAGTCTCCGGTAACCTGGAACAGCGTGGTCTCGGCGCTGGACCTCGATCCTCTGTTGTCTAGAAAACCGGGCACCCTTTCCGGAGGAGAGCGTCAACGGGTCGCCTTGGGGCGCGCAGTTATGCGTGCGCCGCGTCTGCTTCTGTTGGACGAACCCTTGTCGGCGTTGGACCTCCGGCGCAAGCAGGAGATCTTGCCGTACCTCGAGCGCTTGACAGATGCATTCAGCATTCCAGCTTTGTATGTCACGCACGCAATCGATGAAGTTGCGCGCATCGCAAACCGCATTGTGGTCCTGCAGGATGGACGTATCGCCGCACATGGTGCCGTTGGCGAGGTCTTTGATCGGTTGGACCTCGGGCCAGTCACCGAGGCGTTCGATGCCGGCAGTATCCTGGAGGCGACCGTCGCGTCCCACGATCCTGAGTATCTCCTCACTGAGCTCGAATTCCGTGGGCAATGTATCTCGATCCCGCAGTCGAATCTGCCGGTCGGCACACAGGTGCGATTGCGTGTCAGGGCCAGAGATGTCTCACTGGCTTTGCAGCGCCCTCAAGACCTTACCGTGCGGAACATCATAGCCGGGCACCTTGTGGACATGTCGATCGATCCGAACAGCGCCCTTGCGGAGACCTTGATTGACGTCGGCGGCGTACATTTGCGGGCACGCATTACACGACGTTCAGCTTCTGAACTGGGGCTGTCGCCGGGTCGCGCTGTTTTCGCCTTGATCAAGAGTGTCTCGCTTGACGGTACCGGCCCTGTTTCCAGGTAAGTATGTGCACCAACAATCACAGAATTGTCGCAAAAACCACCTACGGCGAACCCTCTTGCCATGTTGCTGGTCGCCGTCATTTCACGCGTAGAAGACCCGAGCGCCCGAGCAAGGGTTTTGATCCGGGGGTCGAATGGCATTGCAGCCACGAGAAAACGTTCTGGGCACCGTTGTCGCTGCGATTGTGCTGATCCTTGGGGCCCAGCCGGCCTCAGCACGCAACGCGCAACCATCAAGCATCGCCGCGCGCTACGAGATCGGAATAGCCGGCATTAACGTTGGCCGATTTACCTTTGAGGCGAACACGACGAAA
>JBCCOV010000033.1:0-31947 GCA_039039985.1 Pseudomonadota bacterium
CGGGCTGGCCCGTATGGGGATCGTCGATCGCAACAACGGCAGCCGCGACAATCTCATGATGCGATGTGATTGCGGCTTTAACTGCACTCGGCACAATCGTGTACCCGCGAAGTTTGACCATAAACTTGGCACGGCCCGTAATCTCAAGCTGGCCGTCGGGCAATGCGCGCCCGATGTCACCGGTCCGAAACATGCGCGCTGGTGGCGTTTGAAATGGGTCCGGAACAAAGCGTGCGGCGGTTTCGTCCGGCAGGTTGAGATAGCCGCGCGCAAGCGTCGGCCCGGCGACGTAGACTTCGCCCGGCAGTCCCCACGGCACGGGCGCCTCGTTGTCGTCGAGCAGGTAAACCCGTACGTTTGCCATAACGCGACCAACGGGAAGAAACCGTCCGCTTGCACCGCGCTCGGCTTCTGCGATGTCGCTGGTCGTCACGTCATGGCATTCCGAGATCGAGTAGTCGTTTACAAGCGTCACGTGTGGGAGACAAGCCTTCGCGCGATCGCGCAGGGCGCGCGACACAACCTCGCCATTCAAGATCACCATGCGGAGAGATGACAGAGCGGACCGTTGAGATGCTTCAATCGTGACCAGGACCTGTTCAAACAGGGACGGCGTAAACAACACGCGCGTGATGTGATGCTGATCCAAGAACGCGATCAGTCGGCGCGGATCGAATACAACGTCGTCTGGAATAATGTATGCCGGCCGCCCCTGAAGAAGAGGTCGAAGCACTTCCCAGACGAAGAAAACGTTGCAGGCCTCGCGTTCATCGGTGCCGTACGGGAGATGAACGTACCGCCACCAGTAGGAATTCACAGCGCCTCTGTGGGGGCAAAGGATGGCTTTCGGTGCACCTGTCGTTCCCGAGCTCATGACGCAGTAGGCAAGGCTGTCGGGGCCAGGCGAAGCCGATGCATCGTCGAGATCCGGCAACGGCAACGCGGCGAGACGATCCTGCCAGCCGGCATCCAGAACAACGGTACGTGTCTCCTCTCGCCAGGTCTCAGGCAGGCGTTCGGCAAATGCGGATCGGGTCACGGCGGCTGCGGGCTTCACATCGGCCAGGATGTCAGCAATTGCGTGCGGCGGCGTCGCGAGCGGTACCGGCAGGTAGGCACCGCCTGCCTTGAGCGCGGCCAGGTACGCAACGACAAAGTCAACGCTTGTGTCCAACAAAAGTACTGCGATCCGATCGACGCCGAGGCCAAGCGCTCGCAAGCGACGCGCAAGCAGATCGCTTTCGCGATCGAGTGCGCCAAAGGTGAGTTTGCGATCAAATCCGTGAAGTGCCAGCGCGTTCGGCGTCGCCGCGGCAGCGGCACGAAACAGATCGTGCAACGTCTCGTCAACGGGATAGTCTTCTGTCGCGCCAATCAGGAGTGAGCCGGGACGAGACTCGAGATCATGTTCGATCGTCTCGGCAATGAGGGTAAGCAAAGGCTCGCGCGCGGTTTCGACGAAGAAATGATCACCATCAAACATGTCCAAGGTGAACGCTGCGCGGGTGCGACTCCGCCAACCTTGGAGCGCCGGTTTCGTCGCCTGGTCATCTGATCGGCCACCCAGAACCATAAGCGGCGCCTCAAGCACCGCGTTGTCGGGAACTCTGTGCGCCTCGCATAAACGGAAGTCCGTCCGTACGGCGGACAGCATCATTTGCCGCAGCTCAGGTACGTCAAGCACAGCTCTGGGTACGAGACCGAACGCGTCGAGTGCTGCCAGCAACACGTCATCGGTATCGTCGCTTAGGGGCGGTGCGGCCTCGAGGACCTCCGGTGCAGGCAAACCAGATATGATCGCTTTGAGCACAGTCGCCGAATGATCGCGTTCGAGGCGTCGCGCGACTTCGAATGCGATCAGGCCGCCGACGCTGTGACCGAAAAGAACAAGTGGCGCGTCACAGTACGGCGCCAAGTCGGTAGCAATGGCCGTGACCGCAGTATCCATATCGTCGACTGCCGCGTCGCGCATGCGCTGGCCGCGACCGGGCGGGTTTACGCAGAGAACCTCGATCCACTCTGGAAGATGCGCCTCCCACGCGCGGTATGCGGATGGACCCCCGCCACCATGTGGGAAACAAACAAGACGAACGCGCGGTGATCGCCGTTGCGCATAACAGGCGATCCAGGACGACTCAGAGTGTGATCCAGTCACGGAAGGTCCCAAATCCGATGAACGACATTCAAAGCCAAACTGTGCCGCCCTGACGATTCACCCCGGTCGACGCTGCTTATATTTGCACAGCAACCATGCACGACAATGTGGCCGAGTTACACGCAGAGCACGTCCGCCACAGGCGGGGATGCGGGATTGTTCGTGCGAAATCTGAACCGTCTCGGTGGCTTTTGGCGTTCACAGCCACGGCTCTACGGTCACGGTGGTGCGCCTGGTACGGTTCGACGACGATGGACGCTGCGTCAAGCGTAGCGTTATACGCGGTGCTGCTGCATCTCAGCGATACGCCAGTAAAACTCTTCGCCGAGATGGTCAAAGTGGACGAAGTCGAAAACGTCCGGGATCAGCTGCGAAAATATGACTCCACAATCCTGGCCGCTCACCCAGATGACCTTACCGTCGACCTGGCTCTGATCCATCGTTGAAATGCGAATGAGCCCGTGATCATAAGGTGCCAGCCCGTTGCGGACGCGGATCCGGCAGCCGGTCGCCGAGATGTCGATGAGCTCTGCGAGATTCTGGAATTCGGGCATGCGAAACGAAACGTTGTATCCTGTCGGAACACGTTCTGTTCGGCGCCGCTCCAGGGCGGTTTTGGTCGATCGACTACGCAATTGCTCTACGCCAGCTCACAGTGCTTCAGACAGTGATGGACCTGCAACCGGAGAGCCGGTATGGGCTTCCGCGCAGTGTCTGATCTCTCATCGTAGCCCGAGCGAATTAATGCAAAGTTTCGCGGGTCATCGACATCGCACCCGCGCTTCGCGTTCGTTTTTGCTGATCCATGACAATCCAAGATCATCGATCACGAAAGATGCCGGTGCGGAAACTCAGACGCGGCCTGTTGCAGTATTGAGGTTTCTGCCATCTGGCGTCATCGCGGCTTCGCGCTGGATGATGGCCAGCGTACTGCGAACCTGTGCCCGGACATCGGAGGCGGACATCGTCCGTTTGCCTCTCAGCAGCGTCACGCACTGCTCGAAGGCACTGGCTGCGCTTGGCGAAAAGAGTTCGCCGATGGCGTCAGACAGCGACGCGAGACGGTCGGGCGCAAGCCGCTCCCGCGGTGTGCCGGAGAGTTTGCTCGTCTCGTTGTCGGCTCTGGCAAACGGCTCCAAGAGAGAAACGACGCGCCGCGAGACCTCGCTTCGAAGCATTTGCGCAAAATCGGCGCGGCTTGGTGCGGGCCCAGACGCGCTTGTGTCCATCGCAAGCTCAGCGTCTGCCGATTCGGTATCTTTTCCCAACACTCTCGCCAGGCAGTAGTAAATCGGTAGGAACGAGAGCGCGGTTCCAACGACGAAGATGGCAATGATTGTCCAATGGTCTGTGATCATGATCGTTCACCGAATCGTATTGTTAAGAAACGATAAACGCGAAAGCTGACGCAGGCCTGACCAGAGACGATTTTTGAAGAAAATCTCTCTAAATATATAGAGATTACATATTTTAGATTGGTGAAAAGTGGTTTGCATGTCACGACTGGCCAGCTGGGGTTGTGCAAAACTCTTTTAAAAACAACCGAACACAAGTATTCCCAATCATGAGATTCAAGAAAATTCCATAGGGCTCGCAATGATTATCATTGTAGACGACCGAGACGTAATTGCGGACGCTTATGCAGCATCTTTTGATCGCGAAGGAATTGCGGCTGCAGGTTTCTCAGCGAAAGATTTTGATGGCTGGGTCGCATCCGCGGCGGATGATGATATAAGTTCAGTAAACGCATTCTTGCTGGGAGAGTGCGAAGTTGGCGCGCAATTAGCCAACTTAATCAGACGTCGTTCCGCTGCTGCAGTTATCGCAGTTCAAGATGAGCGAAGCCTCGACGAAACCCTAGAGCTGTTTTCTCTGGGCTTCGACGATGTCGTCCGCAAACCATGCCATGCAAAAGAGATTATGGCGCGAGTCGCAGCCATAACACGTCGTGCGCAAAGCAAAAATCGCGATTCAGTTCGGCTGGGCGAGATTATCGTCTTTTGTGATGGACGTGATCCACTCGTGCGGGGCGAATCTTTGCCGTTGCCGCGTCGCGAATTGAGAATTCTGGAACTCCTGATTTTGAAACAGGGTCGCAGAATAACAAAATCTCAGATATTTAATTCGGTCTATGGCTTGTTTGAGCAAGGCATAGAAGAGACGGTTATCGAAAGTCACATCAGTAAATTACGGCGTCGCCTTCGTGGTGCCCTGGGTTACGATCCAATCGAGTCAAAACGGCATCTTGGATATCGCATTGTCGATAGCGTTGGCGCTGATGTTACCTTGGAGAGTGCGAGGGCTTCCTGATCAGCGCCGCGCAAGCTGGCTGGCGTAATCTACCACCAAGCAATGATGGCACGCAGGAGGTCAGCGCATGAGTATTTATGGGATGATGCGTACGAGCGTCTCTGGAATGAACGCGCAATCCAGTCGACTTGGTACGGTCGCGGAAAACGTCGCAAACTCCTCGACGATCGGATACAAGTCAGCATCATCGGAGTTCAGCTCGCTCATCGTGGACTCGGGGCGTAACTATACGCCGGGCGCCATCGAGACGACGACGCGGTACGGCATCTCAGAGCAAGGCACGCTGGAGTTCTCGTCATCAGCCCTCGATCTGGCGATCCAGGGCGAAGGCATGTTCATTGTTGCGGCGTCCGACGGCTCGATCGCATTTACCCGAGCCGGCTCGTTTGTCGCGGACTCGAACGGCTCCCTGGTCAACGCAGCCGGCTTCACGCTGATGGGCTATCCGCTCGGCGAAGGCGCGAACACCAACCTTGTCATTAACGGCACTGCGGGGCTCGAGGCCATCAATCTCGGTGGCGATCAGCTTGACGCTGTCGCATCAACAGAAGCGTCCCTTCGCGTCAACGTTCCATCCGAGGCGACCGACGTTGCTGCGGGAGATTTGCCGAGCGCGAACGCAGCAACGGCATCTTACACAGGCAAGTCATCAGTTGTTGTGTACGGCAATCTCGGTGAGGAGGTCGTCCTCGACATCTATTACACCAAGACAACAACCGCCGGCGAATGGGACATTGCCGTCTTTGACTCCGCGGACCGCGATCCAACAAGCGGAGACTTCCCGTACGCCAGCGCTGCAATTACGACAGACACACTGGTGTTCGACGCGGACGGGAACCTTGACGCGTCAAGCCCCACCTCATTGTCGGTCGCAGTACCCGGCGGCGCAACGATGACATTCGATTTGACGGGCACAACACAGCTCGCTGCGGACTATACTGTTCTCGAAGTTGACGCAGATGGAAACCCGGCGAGTGGCGTAAGCGGCATCGAGATCTCGGACGATGGGACGGTTTATCTGGCATACGAAAACGGCACGAAAAACCCCGCATACAAGATACCGCTCGCGACAGTCGTTGCGCCAGATCAGATGCGGCAGACGGCCGGTAACACGTTTGAACTCACAATCGATGCCGGCGAGCTGCGCGTTGGCGAGGCCGGTACCGCTGGCTTCGGCAGCGTTGTGTCCGGCGCGCTGGAAAACTCGACAGTGGACCTGGCTGGCGAGCTGACTGAGATGATTGCCGCTCAGCGCAGCTACACTGCCAACTCGAAGGTGTTCCAGACCGGATCTGAGCTTCTCGATGTGTTGGTGAATCTGAAGCGTTAGTGCGCAAACAAGATCGTCACGTGCTCCCTGGGTCGCTGGTTGCGAGTTGGCTTTGCTGTGTTGACGGAGGCAAACGGCTCCGCAGCAAGCGGCCAGTGCCCGGGATGGTACAGCTGGCGGTAAAGGTCACAATGGCATGAGCTCTCTAACAACCGTACTGAACATCGCAACGAGCAGTCTCAGTACCACGAGCACGGATTCGTCGGTCGTGGCGCGCAACATTGCACGCGCCGGCGACCCAAATGCGTCAGCAAAGGTTATGGGTCGGTACACGACGTTCGATGGTGGTGTCCGACCGGCCGGCATTAACCGTCTGGCCGATGCCGCTCTCTTTGAAAGCGCGATTGGCGCGTCGACGTCTTCCTCTGCTTCGCAGGCCCGACTGGATGCTCTCAATCAGCTTTATGCGACCGTGAGCGATCCCGAACTTGAGCTGTCGCCATCGGGTAAACTTGCCGCGCTGAATTCCGCACTTCAGGACTACGCGTCGGCGCCGCAAAATCCGGCAACCGGCCAAGCCGTCGTCACCGCGGCCTCAGAGATGGTGATGACATTGAATTCTGCAACGGACGTGACCCGGCAAGTTCGCTGGGGCGCCGACCAGGGCATTGCAGATGCCGTCGACAGCTTGAACAGACTGCTCGGCGACTTTGATGAGACAAATGAAGCCATCATGCGAGGCATGGTGCTGGGTCGCGATGTCACCGATCTTCTCGATCAACGCGATACGCAGTTGCGTGCAATCTCCGGATTGATCGACATTCGCACCATAGAACGTGACAATGGCGACATGGTCATTTTCGCAGGCGATAGCCTGACGCTGTACGAATCCGGCCCGCGCGACGTGACCTTTACGCTGTCGACGCCGCTTGCCGATGGCGCGATTGGAAATGATGTTTCCATTGATGGCATTCCGGTATCGACGTCCGGGCTCGGAAACGGCGTGGGCGGCCAAATCGGTGCGCTTCTCTCTATTCGCGATGAGACCTCCATCACGTACCAACGCCAGCTTGACGAGATCGCGCGCGGTTTGATCGAGGTCTTCGCCGAAACGGACCAAAGCGCAGTGCCGACGCTGACCGATCAAGTCGGCTTATTCATATATTCCGGTGGCCCTGCGGTTCCTCCGAGTGGAACGGTCGTTGACGGCCTGGCCGGGCAGATTTCGGTAAATCCTGCCGCAGATCCCTCTCAAGGCGGTAGCATAGCGTTGCTGCGTGATGGCGGATTTTCCGGCGCATCCTATATCGAGAACACCGCAGCAAACGAAGGGTTCAGCGACCGGTTGCTGAGCTACGCTGAAGCCTTGAGCGCTGACCGCTCATTCGACTCATCCGCTGATATCGAATCGACAGTGAGCGTTTTGGCGTATGCGTCTGCGAGCGCAGCCTGGCTTGCCGAGGAACGGACTGTCGCATCGGTTGCGGCCGAATCCGCCGAGATCCAACGCGATCGCACGAATGAGGCATGGCACAACGCCGTCGGCGTAAACATCGACAAAGAGATGACGACCTTGCTCGACCTGGAGCGCTCGTACCAGGCGTCGTCGCGGCTGATTTCAACGGTGGATGCGATGTTCAATGCGCTCCTGCAAGCAACGGGGTAGACCGTGCCGACGCCAACAATTTCATCACTTGGGCTGACCAACGCTCTTCAAACGACGCTGCGGACCTCGCAGCTGCAATTGAGAGATGCCGAGCTGGAAGTCGCAACAGGGCGGCATGCCGATGTTGGCTTGGAACTCAGCTATTTGGTCGACAAGACGCTGAACTTCCGGCAGACGCGCTCGACGCTGAGCGTGATGCAAGTCAACAACGAAACACTGACGTCGCGACTGGAAGCGACACAATCCGCCATTACGCAAGTCTCCGACAATGCGCAGCGCTTTCTCGGCAATCTTCTCTCGGCGATGCAGGCTGATGACCAGCGCGCGACAATTGTGATGGCCGCCGAGTCGGAAATGGGCGCGTTGACAAGCTTGCTTTCGACATCGTTTGACGGAGCACACCTCTTTTCCGGGGTGGCGACGCAATCGCCCGCATTGGACGATTATCTCGCTGATCCTCCAGGGACGTCACGAACGGCCGTGCAGACTGCGTTCGTTACAGAGTTCGGCTTCCCAGCGACTGACCCGTCTGTCGCGACAATTACCGGCGCGCAGATGCAGACATTTCTCGACGGCGCATTCGACACTCTCTTTCAGGACCCTTCCTGGGCGACCAATTTCTCTAGTGCGTCCGACGATCTGCTGAAAAACCGAATCTCACCGAACGAAGTGATCGAAACATCCGCCTCGGCCAACGAGCAGGCGTTCCGCTCATTGACGCAGGCCTATGCCGCGGTCATTGACCTTGGCGCCGAAAACCTGAGCGGCGAGGCGTTTCGGGTTCTTGCTGACAAAGTGATTGAGTTGACGACAAACGGCAACTCCGGCGTTGCAGCGATTGGCGGGAGATTGGGTCTCGCAGAGCAGCGCGTAAGCTCGGCGCAGGATAGGCTGTCCATACAGACGAGTGTCATCGAGGAGTCCATTGTCGAGCTTGAAGGCGTTGACGCTTATGAAGCAGCAACAAGAATGAATAACCTGCTCACGCAAATTGAAGTGTCATATGCGACCACCGCGAGAATTCAAGGATTAACCATCTTGAATTATCTGTAGTATCAAATAGGACTCTCCGCAGTTCACGAGGGACAACTCATCGATGTATCAGTTTCACTATGCTGAAGCCGCCGAAGATCGCCAAGACGATGCAAAGAAGCGCGAACGCAGAGCATTCGATCGGTCAATTCAACTGTTGAAGGCGGCCGACGAAGCCGGCCCCGGAACACGAGAGGCGGCAGAAGCCATATATTTTACCCATAAATTATGGACAATACTGATTGAAGATTTGGCAAGTGAAGAGAATGATTTGCCGAAAGAGCTGCGTGCACAATTAATGTCTATTGGAATCTGGATTGTTCGAGAGTGCGAGAAAATTCGGTCTGAAAAGACGAATTCATTCCAAGAGATAATCATGGTGTCCGAAGCTCTGTGTGATGGCTTGAAATGACAAGCAACTTGAAGATTCATCTAAAACCACGTGACCGAATCTTCGTGAATGGCGCGGTACTGCGTGTCGATAGAAAGGTTACGTTGGAGTTTTTAAACGACGTCTCGTTTCTGCTTGAGAGCCATGTCATCCAGCTGGAACAGGCTACAACGCCCCTGCGTCAACTCTATTACGTCGTGCAGTCGATTCTCATGGAGCCTACGACAGCGCAGCTTGCGCATTCGCTGTTTGAGCATCAGCACACGACTTTGGTTTCCACGTTGCGTAATCAGGAGATTCTCGATGGCCTCGTCAGCGTTCGTGAATCTATCGATGCCGGGAGAATATTCGAAGCACTGCGAAAGTTGCGCTCGTTGTTTCCCGTTGAGGACGAGTTGCTCGCCGCTAACGAAGCAACGGAATCTGAAGACCGTGCCGTGGCCTGAGGCTCGGCTGTAGAGCGGTCTGTGATGCAAGGGATGCCAAATGTCGGTCAACACGGTTTCATCTTCGGCGACAGCGGGAGCCACATCCCCACAAACCGAGGCGCTGTCCGCAGAAACTCTTGATTATCAGGGGTTTCTCCAGCTTTTGATTGCGCAACTCGAGAACCAGGATCCGCTCAACCCAATGGATTCGACAGAGTACGTCGCGCAACTCGCGTCGTTCTCCGAAGTCGAGCAGTCGATCAAGTCTAACGACCAACTTGAGGAGCTTCTGTCCGAGACGCGGCTCACGCAGGCGTCGAGTGTTGTTGGCAAGACGGTTACGTCCTTCGACGGTTCCATCCAGGGAACGGTGACGTCGGTTCTCATCGAGAAGGGCGAGTCGATTGCCGTGCTCGACAGTGGCAACGTTCTGCGCCTCGATGATTCCGTGACCATCTCCGCGCCGGCTGCTGCGGCAGAGGACGAGAGCGGCTCATCAACCACAACGGACGACGAAAATGAATCAAGCTGATGCACTTGACCTCGTCCGCGAAGCGATATGGACCGTCATAATTGCGTCCTCGCCAGCCGTGATCGCGGCAATGGTTATTGGTATCGTCATTGCGCTGTTTCAAGCCTTGACACAAGTTCAAGAAATGACACTGACATTTGTTCCAAAAATCATGGCAATTTTTGTCGTATCAATAATGTCTGCCCATTTCATGGGCGCCAGCATATTTGCGATGGCTCAAGTATCATTTTCCAGAATAGAAAATGGATTCTAGGTTAAAGAATAGTTGTCAGAAAATCGAAGCATGTTATAGTTTAATTGCGCAAATCAGTCCGACATGCGCAGCAATCTGACATGTTCCGGTTGGCGATGTTTTGCGGCAGGGGTTTGCGTCTTTCCGCTGAGTGGACGATAAATTCCGTGTTGTGATAAATCTTCCGCTGGAGCAAAGACGGTGAGCGCTGCCGCAGAAGCTAAGAAAAAGCCGGAAGGCCTCGGTAGAATCCAGGATTTTGGTTTCGCCTTTGGTGTGCTTTTTATTCTGTCAATTCTCTTTCTGCCTTTGCCTGGATTTCTTGTTGATCTGGGGTTGGCGGTATCGTTTGCGCTTTCAATTCTGATTCTTATGGTCGCGCTGTGGATACAGCGACCGCTTGATTTTTCGGCATTTCCAACGGTGCTGCTCATCGCGACGATGCTGCGTTTGGCGCTCAATATCGCGACGACACGCTTGATTTTAACCGATGGCTCGTCCGGACAGGAAGCTGCCGGTTATGTTATTTCGGGGTTTTCAACGTTTGTCATGGCCGGAGATTTCGTGATCGGCCTTGTCGTCTTTCTGATTTTGTTGACGGTCAATTTTCTAGTCATCACAAAGGGTGCGGGCCGTATCGCGGAGGTCGGCGCGCGATTCGCTCTTGACGCCGTCCCCGGAAAACAGATGGCAATCGATGCGGATCTGTCATCTGGATTGATTGGCGAAAAGGAAGCGCAGCGGCGGCGCCGGGAACTTGAGGAAGAGAGCGCATTCTTCGGGTCGATGGATGGTGCGTCGAAGTTCGTTCGTGGTGACGCGATCGCCGGGCTTATTATTACGGCCGTCAACATTTTCGGTGGCATCGCTATTGCCGTGATCCGCCATGATATGGCGGCCGCTGATGCGGTTGACGTGTTCACGAAACTCTCGGTCGGAGACGGCCTTGTCACGCAGATTCCGGCTCTGATCATCTCACTTGCGGCCGGTTTGGTGGTCGCAAAGGGCGGCGCACGCGAAGCGGCTGATGCCGCGGTGCTGGGTCAGTTGTCCAGCCAGCCGCGCGCACTGTTGTTGACCGCCGGAATGCTCGGCATATTTGCACTGATTCCGGGGCTTCCGTTCTTTCCGTTCGCCGTGCTGGCGGGGCTGCTGGCGTTCGCCGGCATACTAATACCGCGACGATGGGCGGCGGTCGCCGCGGCGGAAGAGGCACGGGTTCGCGCGGAAGAAGAAAGCAAGAAGGAAAGCGAAGGACAGCCGATCAAGCAGTCGCTTCAATTGAGCGCAGTTGAGATTGTGCTGGGCACGCAGCTGGCGGCCACGTTCCTGTCGAAGCACGGCGAACTGGAACAGCGCGTTACAAAGATGCGCAGAAAGTTTGCCCGGCAATATGGATTCATCATTCCGGAAATCGGTTTGAGCGATGACCCTTCGCTGCCGGCAAACGGTTATCAAATCCGGGTTCATGGGACGACCGTATCAAATCATCTGCTGCCGGTCGGTGATGTCTTGTTGATCATCGGGAATGGACCCAAGCCGTCGTTCCCGGGTGAAGAAACAACGGAGCCTGCATTCGGCATGAAGGCGATGTGGGTGCCGGAGGCGTTCTCGAAGGAAGCGAAGGTCGAAGGTTTCACGCCGGTTGACCCGATGACGGTTCTTCTCACCCACCTCAGTGAGGTTATCCGCAGCAGCCTGTCTCAATTGCTGTCCTACCGCGACATGCAGCATCTGTTGCAAGGTCTACCGCCCGAGTATCAAAAACTGCTCGATGAAATCGTGCCGGCGAACATTTCGTTGTCGGGGATTCAGGCTGTTTTGAAAATGCTGCTCGCCGAGCGGGTCTCGATTCGAAATCTCAGCTTGATCTTGGAGGCGGTTGCCGAAATCGCACCTCACGTCCGGCGGGCCGAACATGTCGTCGAGCACGTTCGCCAGCGGCTGGCGCCTCAAATCTGTGGCGACATTGCCGTCGACGACAAGCTCTCGATCCTGCGTCTTGGCAACCGTTGGGAACTCGCATTCCACGAAGCGCTGCGGCGCAACCAATCCGGAGAGGTTGTCGAGTTCGACATGGACCCGCGCTTGCTGGAGGACTTTGTCAAGGACGTCACCGCAGCGGTCGAAGAACATCAGGGCAAAACGGCGCGGATTGCGTTGGTGACAGCTGCGGACGCCCGGCCGTGCGTGCGCATGCTGGTCGAGCGCTTTATGCCAACGCTATCCGTGTTGTCGCATATCGAGATTGCCCGGGTTTCAAAAATTGAATCCCTCGGAAACCTTTCGTGAGCGAGCCAAGCGAGTTCGTACTCCACGTCTTTCTTGTGCTCTGCAGAGTCGGTGGCATCATGATGCTGGTGCCCGGTTTCGCCAGTCCGCGCATCCCGATGCGCATTCGGCTCATGTTCGCGGTCATTTTGGCCTGGATGATTTCGCCAATCGCGGCACCTGTCACACAAGTCGCAAGCCCGGATATGTTGCTCCTCAGGATCTCGTCCGAATTTGTGACCGGCGTCACCATCGGTCTCGTCGCCCGCATCTACCTTGTCGCCCTGGAGTTCGCCGGAACCGCGATATCCGCCTACATCGGCTTCGGAATGCAACCCGGCGGCGTTGCGATCGATGATCAAGCCACGGTCCCGCTCACCGCTCTGATCACGAGCACGGCCACTCTGTTGTTCTTCGTGCTCAACCTCCATTGGACCGTTATAGGCGCGCTTGTGCGCAGTTTCGATGCCTATCCGATCGGCTCAGGTTTCGACATCGGTTTCCGGACGGAATTCCTTGTTGGAACGCTGTCTCAGGCTTTCTATCTGGCAATCCAGATTAGCGGCCCGTTCTTGATTTTCGGGCTTTTGGTCAATCTCATCTTTGGCGTGGTCAACCGCCTGGTGCCGCAGGTGCCCGCCTACTTTGTCTCGATACCTGTACTGATCGCCGGTGGATTGCTGCTGGCGCACTTTGCAATCGCGGAACTGTTGCTGTTGTTCACAGACCGTGTGCGCCAATCGCTCGAGGGGCTGTGAGATGCCGGACACTCAGGCAAGACGCCTACGCCGGCTTGTGCGCATCCAGGCAATCCTGAGACAGCAGAAGCTAGCGGAGGCGGCTCGCCTGCAGCACGATCTGATGGCGGCATGTTCCGAAATTGAATGGGCGGCGTCGAACCTCTCGTCGGCAGACAGTGTCAGCAGTCGGTTTGCAGACGTTTGGCAAAAGCGCTTGCAGCGCCGTCAAGTGGATGTGGTCACGCTGAAGAGCGATCTCCAAGATGTGCGGACGGATGTACTCGTGCGCGGTCGGATCGTCGATCGCTTGCGCGAGATGCTTCTGACCCGCCGAAATGCACGTGACCGCAAAATGCAGGAGACGCAGCTTCTCGAGATTGCGCTCGCGTCGAAGCAGGATCAGGGACGTCAGGCTTCCGCAAGTTCGCGCCCGTAGAGTGATCGAACGATGAACTGCGCGGCGACGTCTACCGTGTCTTGCATTTTCTCAGTCGTCCGCCCGTGGCCCATGTAGAATCACAGGCGAGATCGGTCTTGGATCTTCCAATTCAAAGCGCTGCCATTTGGCCGAGCGGCTGGTCAACGACCGTCGACCGGGTCACGACGGGCGCGTCGTCGAGCCTCGGACCAGGGCCGGGACTGTCCGTTGCGCAACCGAGTTTCGAGACAACGGTCCGCTCCGCTCAGCAGGCAGCGCAGACCAATCAGAACGCCCCGGCACCGCGAGGTGCCCAGGCAGATGACGCGAAGGCCAAGCAAATGCAGGCGTTCGAGACATTCACGATGCGGATGCTGATCGACGCCATGCTGCCGAAGGAGACCGGCGCTCTGTTCGGTGAAGGCACCGCAGGCCGTTTATGGCGTTCGGCACTTTCGGAGAAGATTGCTGAAGAGATAACCCGTGACGGTCGCCTTCAACTTCTGAAGACGGCGGAGGACGGCCCAGCCTCGCTCGCTCGTGCCGTTGCGTCTGACAACGCCACGTCGAGCAGCGCAGAGAACCGTGCGGACTTTGCCGCCTGGGCGCCAACCTTGATCAGGCCATCAGACAGATCGGTAGAGGGGTGAGCATGGACGGATACTCGCAATCGCAGGGGGGAGCCACTAGCCGCAACGCCGGCAACGCCAAGCCAAAGACAGACCAGTCTGCGCAGGTGGATCTTGTGATCCAGAGGCTCGCCGACAAGCTGACAAGCGTTCTGCAGGAAGAGCGGGAGGCTCTGGCTCAGCGCGACGACGCAAAAATCGGAATGATTGTGACACGCAAGAACCAGCTCACGCTCGAACTCAGTCGGGTGTCGGCATCCTTGGATGATACGCAGCCCAGCGACGCGGCTATCGAGAGCTTGCAGAAGATCCGCGAAGGGCTGGCGGACAACCATCGTCTCCTTGGTCTCCATGTTGAAGCCCTCCGGGAGATAACCTCGCTAGTCGCGCGCGTCGTGCAGACGTCGCAGTCCGACGGAACCTACTCCGAGCTGTCAGCACAACGGTAATGAGCAAATGATAAAGACCATCGCACTGGGCATCTGGATTAGCGGTGTGACGCTGCTTGCCACGTACGGCACCCTGATGATGAATGAGCCCACACCGGGGCCGGCCAAGCGCAGTCTCGGCGGCATCGACTACGTCAAACTCTCCCCGATTGCGGTTCCGGTCGTTCATAAGCGCGGTGTTGCGGGCTACGTGATCGCGCGCGTGACCATCACCGCAGATGAGCTGAAGGTGAAGAAGCTGGGAATGGCGTTGCACGCATACGCGACGGCTGCCGCATTCAAGACGATCTACGATGACCCGAGCTACGCCTACGGCACCATGGAACGCAGAGATCTGAAAGCCGTCGCAAAAGACATTACGGCCAGCGCCAACGACGCGATTGGCGAGAAAGTCATCGAAAGTGTCATCATCGAGGGCATGACGTTTCTGAACCAAAGCCAGGTTCGCTGCGATCCGAGCAAGCGCGCGTGAGTGGCCTGTATCGAGGTCGCGAACTGGCCAACGCCGACCGAGGTATGTCGGATTCCAGTTGTTTAGGAGGTCCACAACGTGACGACACAGCTTAAGGGCCCCTACAGCCTCCAGGTCGATACGATAAGGCAAGCGGTCAGCCCGCGGCGACTCGGTGTATTCGCACTGGGCCACATCGACCATGCAAATACATTCCGGATCGAGCGGGTCGGTCGCTCGGACGAGGAACTGAGAGAAGAGTTGATGAAATTCGTCGGTTCAAGCAGTCACTTTAAGTTCAAGCTGACGATGACGGCGATGCAGACGTTCCGGTTAGAGTGTGAGCTTTTCCACCGGTTCCGACCGCAGGGCAACTTCATTCACCCGACTCGTCCTCCGAACACGACGTGGGCGTGTCCGGTTTGTCGGGACCGCAGTCTCGGATGAGGCGCAGGGCGTCGTGCAAGGCGGCACGGTAGCCCAGGTGCCAATACGCTCTCTCGACCGAATTCGGCTCGAGGTGGAGCTGGTCGTGTTGAACGTACGGCGCCTCGCTTTCAAGCCAGTCATCCAGACCCGACAGACGCGCGACGATCATTCGTTGTGTTTGCTGCTTACTCATGGCGCTAGGTTTACCGCGTACCCCTTCCAAGAGAGTTGACCGCGACCTGGCAATCGCTTTCTCGGTTAACGAGCCACTGCCGGAACCGTGAGGATTGGCTCTACGTCGCGTTTGCCTCCCAACGCAGGCCGATACAGACCGGTGCACACTCGCATGTCCAGTGGCTGGTCGCCATAGGCGAAATCGCTCCGCCGACCCACACCCATGATTGATTCACTTGGCCAGCCACTCACGACATCATACCGCCGGGCGGCCGGCCAGGAACCCCTAAACGAGAGAGGTGTGGGATGGTTCCAGCGAAACCCGAAACGCGCTCAAGTCTCCGGAGCGCCGGAAAACCTCGCAACCCTGTGGAGAACTTCGGCAGCCAGCTTCACGACCAGCGGTTGGGCGTGCGAGTCGTTACTTATTGTGCAAAGCGCCATAAGTCGAAGAAACCGGCCATGGTCCTTGGCAGTCGACGCGTCAGTGGTCCTGAGACTCAGCAGATATAAGCACAGTGAAATATTGGAGGCAGAATGAACGCTTTCTCAATGGACACTGTACGAATCGATACAACGCTTGCCGGACCGCGCTATCAGCAGATCTCAAAGATCCTCCAGTCCGCTGTTCTTAAAGGGCGGTGGCCCGTCGGATCGTTCCTGCCCGGCGAGAATGATCTCGCGCGGGAGTTCGACGTGAGCGTTGGGACGATGCGCAAGGCGATCCAAGCTTTGGAAGCCAACGGGCTTGTGACCCGTCATCCCGGACGCGGAACGATTGTCGCCGACCGAAGGTCGATTTCCGGGCGCCTCCTCAATCGATTTCGGAAAGACGGTGAGGCACCGTCGACGACCGGCTATGAGATTATCGAGCAATCGATCGTACCTGCAGATGCAACCGATGCCGAGAGGCTGGGCGCGAAGACCGGCGAGGATATTGTCACCGTCACACGTTTGATCACGCGAGGCGGTGGCCCCAAGAGCTGCGACTTTGCCAGACTGCGCCGCGCAACCCTCGCCGAGATTTTCGAGACCGGCGCGGCAGACGACGCAAACGGGGAGCTCCACGATTTGCAGGACCGCGTGATGATCGGCCGATGTTCCGATTTGATTGATATGACCGAGGCCGACGATACGCTTAGTAACCTTATGGACATCAAGTTCGGCGAGCCGCTGTTGCGGATCGAGCGCCTCTGGTTCGACATGGCCGGACGCCCGATTGAGTTTTCCATCCAGCACGTTCTGCTGGGTGATGCGAAGTACGCAGCAGAACACACCGCGACGTTGGTGAAGTGGTAGGTTATACAACGTCGGCTGAGACCGCCTTACTCGGCTTCTGGCTCACTATTGTGCAGCGCTGCTGCGACAGCCAGGAATGCATCGTCAATCGATGTTTCTTTGGGTCCTTGAATCAGGGCCTGGTAAAGTCGCGGTGCGAGGTGGACGGCCTGGTCCAGCTCCGCATCGGCACCCGGCTGGTAAGCGCCTGCAGCGCGAAGATCGCGCGTTTCTTCAAACCGGGCGACCATCGCTTTCAGCTGCGACACCAACTTGCCCTGCTCGCTTGTCCAGCTGAGGTGAGATGTCCGCGAAATCGACGACTGCAAATCAATCGCCGGGAAGCGCCCTTGATCCGCGACGTGACGGCTGAGCACAATGTGTCCATCGAGCGTACCTCGAATGTTATCGGCAATCGGGTCGTTGATGTCGTCGCCATCGACCAGTACCGAGAACAGGCCGGTTATCGAACCCGAGTCCGGTCGGCCAGGCCCCGCGCGTTCGAGAAGTCGTGGGACATTCGCAAACACGGAAGGCGGAAATCCACGAGCCATTGGTGCCTCGCCGGCCGCCGACGCAATCTCGCGCAAGGCATGCGCATATCGCGTGATGGAATCGACGATCAGAAGAACGCGGTCGCCGCAGTCGCGAAAGTACTCCGCAATGGCAACGGCGGTTTGTGCAGATAGCTTACGACGCATGGCGTCTTCAGCGCTGGTCGAAACAACCATGACAGCGTGCTGTGCCTTTTCGGCGAGTGCATCTTCCACAAACTCGCGAACTTCACGTGCGCGCTCGCCGACAAGTGCGACGACAACCGTATCGAAGCTGGTGGCGCCGGCAAACATGGACAGCAGTGTTGTCTTTCCGACGCCCGAGCCGGCGAACACGCCCACGCGTTGCCCGACGCACAGGGGGGTAAAAATGTCGACAGCGCGAATTCCCGTCTTCAACGGAGCGCTCAGCCGGTCGAGCTCCATCGCCGGGAGCGGATCGACTTCAACGTCATATTGCCTCTCGCCGATCGGCAAATCACCGCGGCCGTCGATTGGCTGCCCGAGCGCATCAATAACTCGCCCGCGCCAGGCGTGCGTCGGTCGGAGGCTGAGGCTATCGCGAACCCAGGCGATGGTCCCAAGACCAAGGCGTGGGGCCGACGCAAAAAGCTTCACCGTGGCAATGCCATCCTGTAGGGCGATAACTTCACCCATAATGCCCGTGTCCGTTTCGACTGCATCGCCAAGGCGAACGGTCGTCGCCAGTCCGGCAACCTGAATGTGCGTTGCGGAAATTGCCGTAATGCGCCCGCCAAGCCGAGACGTCGGCAGTTCACACGCGCGCGTTTCGAACACGCCGGCCAAACGCGCGAGTGGATCTGTGGCCGCATCGTCATTTGCCGGCACACCCACATTGAGGGCTTGATGAGACACGGATCTTAGTTCCCGCCTGAAAGGACGCGGATTGCTTCTCTAAATGTGCCGTCGCGCTGGTCGATGGATGCCGATATCGCCTCAAACGTCCGTGAGATCGCAATCAGTCGCGTCATCTCAGAAACGGGGTTGACGTTGGATCCTTCAACATAGCCTTGAACGACGCCATTTGATGTGAAGTCGACAACCGGCTCACCGGGCACGGTTGAGGTGAACCCGGACGTGCCATAGCGCGTCAGTTCTGCCTCTTTGGGCAATGAGAAGAGCCCGAGCGACGCCACCGCATTGCCGTTCTGCGTAATCTTGCCGCCGCGCGTAATCTCGATCGGCCCGAGGTTCGCGTTGACGCGTATGGGTGCGCCGCCAACGTCGAGTATCGGATGACCCGTGGTACTTTGAAGCTCACCAGTGGCGGATATCTGCATGCGGCCGTCCCGTGTGTAGACCGTACCGCCCGGTGTTTGGATCGCGAAAAAACCCTGGCCGTGTATCGCGGCATCCAGCGGATTGCCGGTTCGCTTTGCGGCCCCTGGCTGCGGCGAGAACGTCGATGTGCCATCCGAGACGAACGCAACCGACTCGGCCCCCTTCTCGGACAGCACGGTATCGAAGTCGACGTGCTCCGCGCGATATCCCGGCGTTGCTGAGTTTGCAACGTTGTTTGCGACGGTATCCAAACGCTGCTGAAGCGCGAGCTGGGCAGATAGCGCGACATAGAGACCCGACTCCATGACCTCAACTAACCTTTCCTGATGTTCTGGATCTGTGACAACAGGCTTTCGGAGATTCCAAAAGCTGATCCTGCAATGAGAACATTCGGCGTCGAGGTCGAACTCGTTGAGCCGTTGTTCATCTCCCAGAGCACTGTAAAGCGCTGCATCAGTTCTTCGAGCTTCACGGGATCTTGGAAGTCCTCGATGTTGATGCGCTCTTCCAAGATCTCCGCCTGGCGATCGACATCGACAGAGCTGGATGATTCTGGAAGGTTGGCGAGCGTCTGCGCGACTTTGAGCAGGGCCGGATCAGCCATCAGACCGTAGCCGGTCGTGATCTCTGGCGCCTGCCGCTGGAAGTACAGAGCCAGCCGAACGCCTTCATTGTCCGCGCCAGCATCGGTTTCGAGCCTTTGCCGGACATACAAATCGACTGTGCCTTCCTGCGCGCGATCGAAGATCGTTGCCGTCGTGCCCAAGCCCTCGAAATCAAAGACTTCAGCAAACTCCTTGTATCGGGAGTCCACGAGCTGATTCGCCAGGCTCGACGAATCGTTCACACCCTCTTCAAGGAGCTTTCTGATAAAGCCTTTGGCGTAGATCATTTCCTCAAGACCGTACGCGCGCATCGCGAATTGATAGATACGATCATTTTCCATGAAATCGTCTATCGTATCGATATCTGCGATCTTTTCGCGGTAGTATGCAATTTCGCGCTCGATATCAGGCTCTTGTGCCTTGCGGTCAAGTGCGGCGGTCAAATCACTCGAAATAAGTCGATAGGCTTCGATTGTCGACCACATACCATCCTCCATTTCTCGGCCTGCACTATCGCTGTTGCAGCTGGTGTCGGGCTTGCGATGGGCCGAGCCAGAGGCGCGGTGCGGCGGCCGGCCGCGTGGTTTCGGGGCGAGTTGTGCCTTCGATGTCACTGTTCGGAGGGGCGGCCTTTCCGCACAGACGATTCGCGATCCACCGCGCGACTCATGCCGACAAATCCGCGGTTACCACAGGTCCACGCAAGGTCCTGTGCATTATGAGATATTTGCATTGATGCTATTTAAAGTGGAGCACGGCGGTGACCATCATAGTTGGTCTAATCGTAACCCTGGGCTGTGTCCTTGGTGGCTTTGCCGCCATGGGAGGAAAGGTCAGCGTTATCTGGCAACCATGGGAATATGTGATCATTTGCGGCGCCGCCTTGGGCACGTTCATTGTGGCAAACCCATTTAAGGTCATTAAAGACACCGGCGTTGCGTTAATGGAGACGCTCACAAGCGACATGCCGAAGAGATCAGATTATCTCGAGATACTTGGATGCCTTTTTCTTCTTATGCGGGAATTGCGAACGAAGTCACGTGGTGAAGTTGAAGCTCATATTGATGCACCGGAAGAGTCGGCGATCTTTTCTCAGTTTCCGAAATTGATGAAGAGCAAAGACATTGTCGCGTTCATTTGCGATTACATGCGCCTCATTCTCATGGGCAATGCGCGAACCCACGAGATCGAATCGCTGATGGACGAAGAAATTGAAACGGTGAGGCAGGACAAGCTCAAGGCCTACAACGCACTCGTTGCCGTTTCTGAAGGTCTACCGGCTTTGGGGATCGTTGCCGCGGTTCTTGGTGTGATCAAAGCGATGGGCGCACTCGACCAGTCGCCGGAGATTCTTGGCAAGCTCATCGGAGCGGCTTTGGTCGGAACATTCGCCGGCATCTTCTTCTCCTATGCGGTGGTGACGCCGATTGCGACCCAGACCAAATTGATTCGCACCAAGAAGATGCAACGGTATGTGGTCGCCAAGCAAACGCTACTCGCGCTGATGAATGGCGCAGTCCCGCAGATTGCGGTTGAGCACGGGCGCAAGGCGATATCGGCATCGGACCGACCTTCGGTCGAGGATCTCGAGGAACTGTCGAGCCTGGCTGGCGCGAATGCTGCGTAGTCCTGCGGGTAATACAAACACAAGGTAGCGGTTCGTGCAGCGCTCGGCGCTGCGGCGCTCCGGCACCGGCATACGTGACGAGCGAGAGGTAGAGCATGTCAAATGCGATGGACGTGGAAGCAAGCGGCGACAACGAACTCGCGACCGAAAGTGACATGGACTGGCTGGCCTCCGGACGGAACACCGTTCTGCAGATTCCGGTGTCGGTAAAAATTGTCCTCGGCTCCACGAAGATGCCGGTTTCGAAACTGATGGACCTGTCGCGCGGGTCGGTCATTCCGCTCGATCGCAAGGTTGGGGAGCCGGTTGATATTGTCGTCAACGACCGCATCATCGCGCGCGGCGAGGTGATTGTCCTGGACGGCGCAGGCCCGCGCTTTGCGGTATCGATTACCGAAGTCGTCGGCGGCAAGAGCGCGTCGTGACACGGCCTGGCAACTTCCGGCGGCGCCAGCTGCTGGCAGCCTCTGTCGTTGGCGCGACGATCCACCTGTATCGCGAAGCAAATCGCTTCGGCGAATCTGGTCGCAGGCGACGTGCCGCACCCCGAATGACGGAGGTCTTGGCAGATCCGGCGATAGCCGCACCCATCTGACGCAAGTCGCTGTCGCTCGCAGCGAGGCTGGGCCGCGAGTTTCTATTCTGAGGAGGTCGGGCGCGTGGCAGAGGAATCGGACAAGCAGTCCCGCACAGAGGAAGCGACGCCCAAGCGCATTATGGACGCGATCGAGAAAGGCAATACGCCTGTCTCTCGCGAGGTGAGTTCGTGCGCAGCTATTCTTGCGGCAGCGGTGATCCTTCTTGGTCCACTGCAGTTCATGACGTCGAATACGACGGCTCCTCTTAGCCTGCTTCTCGAACGGTCCTCGGATATCCGCATCTCGGTCGCTGGTGATGCAACCGCGCTGTTCAGCGTGGTCGGATACCACGTCGTCCTCGCGCTCAGTCCCGTCCTGCTGATACTCGTTGTGGTTGGCCTCTTGGCGGCGTCGTCTCAGGGTGTCCCGTACGCCGTAGCTCACCGGATCAAGCCTGACCCCAAGCGACTGTCGATTATCAAAGGCTGGGAGCGCTTGTTCGGCCCCCAAGGCCGCTTTGAATTCGGGAAAGCACTATTCAAGTTTGGCCTGGCATCCGTCGTCGGCACGATTGCCGCTTTGAGCTACGAGGTGCATGTCATAAATGCGCTTAGCCTCGACCCCAGAGAACTTCCGCAGACCTTGGCGGCCATTTCAGCGCAGGTCTTGTTTACGGTTGGCGCGTTCCTGGCCGTTCTTGCCGTCGCGGATTGGATGTGGGCCCGGTACAAATGGCTGCACGATCTGCGTATGACGAAGCAGGAAGTCAAAGACGAACAAAAGCAGATGGAGGGCGATCCGCAAGTTAAAGCCCGCCAACGGTCCATAGCGCTCAATCGCAACCGGCGCCGCATGATCGCTGAGATCCCGAAAGCGACCGTAATCATTACGAACCCGACGCACTATGCCGTCGCGCTGCGTTATGTCCGCGAGGAAACCCCGGCGCCGATTGTCGTAGGCAAAGGCGTTGATGAACTCGCATTGCGTATCCGGGAAATTGCGGAGTCCCACGACATTCCGATTGTTGAAGATCGCAGCCTGGCCAGGTCCCTCTACGCCGCGGTGGAGACGGACCGACAGATTCCACCGGAGTTTTTCCGGGCCGTTGCTGAAATTGTTCTGTTCCTGTCGTCGCGACCGAAGCCCGCGCCGCCGCCTTCACCTACCATCCGATAACAAAGACGCGCTGGACTGCCATGAAACAGAAACTGATTGTTGATTTGCCGAATTATGAGGCCTTGTTGGCTGCACATGTTGCGGGGTTCGCCAACGAAATTCGCCAGCATAATGTTGAAGATTTAATCGCTTTTGTCCGGCTCCAGAAAAATGAAACAGTCAGGTCATTACTAGAATCGATCGGCGAGCTCTATTTTAAGCCTAAAACAAACAGGTTCGTGGATGATACAGAGCTGCTGATGGGTTGGACAATGCCACCGCGCATCTCGTTCTCGATGAAGTTCGAGAACCGGAGCATCGAAGTGTTTTATAGAATAATTGTGTGCGCGGACACGGCTGCCGTGAATATCGATTATATGCAGTCCGAAGACGCAAACGGCAACGGCGACGTCGCTTTAACGAAATTTCAATGCGCTCTTGAATCCGCCCGTATTTGACGCTGCGGTCGCTCCTTTACCGTTTCCGGGTTGAATTTTTCTGTTTTTCTAGCTCAACAGGTCGGCGCAAGATTGTGGCTATAGATTGGCATTGAAACTGGAGCTGATCATGAACGACTTGCACGTATTTGCCCTTGGTGGACAGCGCATTTCTTGGTTGACAGCGCGCAGCGTCGCTGTCGCGTCCAATATCGCCAATGCAGATGTGCCGAACTATCAAGCTAAAGATGTTGTTTCATTCGAGCAGACTCTAAGCAACGTGGCGCCGTCGATATCTACAACGCATCGTTTGCATTTCCAGCCCCCGGCATCCACGCCGGGTGGCATAGAGCTGCGTAACGCTGCCGGACCCGAATTTAAGCACTCCGGCAACACCGTAAGTATGGAAACAGAACTCTCGAAAGTCGGCGATATCAAATCCGCCAACGCCATTACGACAGGCGTTTTGAGCGCGTTCCATCGCATGCTGCTTGCAAGTACGAAAGGTTAACACATGGCCGACGATCTTGTCAGCGCGATTCGCATAGCGTCATCCGGTCTTAATGTTCAGTCGCAGCGCTTGCGCGTTGTTTCAGAAAACCTCGCCAACATTAACTCGACCGGTGAAACCGCCGGTGCAGATGCGTATCGGCGGAAGACGATCAGTTTCCAGTCGGTTTTGGACTCGACAAGCGGTGCCACGCTCGTTCGCGTATCCAGTATTGGCCAGGACTCGACTCCGTTTCGTTTGGAGCACCGACCCGGTCACAGCGCAGCAGATGAAAACGGCTACATCAAGCTCCCGAATGTGAACGCGTTGGTCGAGATGACGGACCTCAGGGAAGCCAATCGCTCCTACCAGGCGAACCTGCAGGTGGTCCGCCAGAGCCGGGAAATGGTCAACAGCCTGATTGAACTGATGAGGGGACGGTGATGATCACGCCACTGAGCGGTATCGCGCTACCGACACTCGGTAACAACGACGGCACGTTTCCGACGAACCTGTCCAACACGCCGGGCGCAGCACCTGGCTCCGGCACCAGCAAGCTGACGGAGAGCTTTGCAGAGGCGATGGTCGCCGCAATGGCATCAGTCTCCAACGACCTGAAATCGGCGGAAGCCGCATCGATCTCGGGGATGAGGGGGCAGGCGCCAATTCATGAAGTTGTGCAGAAAGTGATGAGCGCTGAGCAGAGTTTGCAGGCCGCGCTCGCGGTTCGGGAGAAAGTCGTTTCCGCGTATCTCGAAGTTAGCCGAATGACGATTTGACGAGGAACGTGGTATGAAAGCTCTGGCAATTGCCGCGACGGGAATGACGGCACAACAGCTGAACGTTGAAGTCATTTCCAACAACGTTGCGAACATTAATACAACGGGGTTTAAGCGCGGCCGCGCAGAGTTTTCTGACTTGCTTTATCAGGTGCAGAAAGCAGAAGGGGCGCCGACCGTTGCGGGCGAAGCCGGCAGTCCGACGGGCATCCGCGTTGGCTTGGGGGTGAAGCCGACCGCTGTACGCAACATTCACATTCAGGGTGCGTTAGCTGAAACTGGAAACGATCTGGACGTCGCAATCAACGGCCGCGGCTTCTTCCAGATCACGGGCCCAAATGGTGAGACCGTCTATTCCCGATCTGGCTCATTCAACAAGAATGCGAACGGTCAGCTGGTGAATTCCGACGGTTATCTGGTGACGCCGAACATTACCGTCCCTGAGAACACGACAAAAATCACGATCAACCAGAGCGGTCAGGTTTTTGCAACGATTGATGGGCAGCAAGAACCCCAGGAGATTGGCCAGCTGACCTTGGCGATATTTGCAAATCCGGCCGGTCTGAAGCCGATGAGTGGAAATCTGTTCCAGGCGACTACGGCATCTGGCACGGCTGTAACTGGTGTTCCGGGCGAAAATAGTATCGGTACAATCACGCAAGGTTACCTCGAATCCTCAAATGTGGATCCGGTGAAAGAACTGACGGAATTGATATCGGCGCAGCGCGCCTATGAAATGAATTCCAAGATCATTCAAGCTGCGGATGAAATGCTTGGAACTGTGTCCAAGGGCATTCGTTAGTAGCGTTGAGGCGACGGGAGGCCTGACATGAAAACTGCTGGCGGGCAGCTTTGGTTTGCCATTTTAGCTTCGGTCGCGTGCTTGTCGCTTGTCAAACCGGCATTGGCCGGCTCGCGATTGATGAACCTGCCGGTTCCGGCTGCCACGGTCTATCCGGGCGACCGCCTCACCGTGGAAACGCTGCGCACTGCGCGCATGATCGTGCCCGACGGCGCACGCCGGTCGTATGCCATGCATGCGCGGCAAGTTACAGGCAAGGTGGCGCGGCACACGCTCCCCGCGGGGCGCGCGATTCCTCTGAGCGCGGTGCGCGAAGCTTATGCGTTCAAGACTGGTGAGCGCGTGTCAATGGTTCTTGCAGTCGGAGGGTTGCGGATCACTGCCGTTGGCGTGGCGTTGGGCCCCGGAATTGTCGGGAAGTCGGCGCGGGTGCGCAACATTGATAGTGGCTCGATCATCCACGGTGTCGTCCGGCCGAGCGGTGTTGTTGAGGTTGGTATTCGAAAATGAAAAAGCTCATTGCGGTCGCTTTGACGCTGCTGGCCCTTGCCGGCAGCCTTGCCGTTTCTGCAGTAGCAACCGTTCGGATCAAGGACATCACAACCGTCCGGGGCGTCCGCGCGAACCAGCTTATCGGATATGGACTGGTCAGCGGTTTGAAAGGCACGGGCGACAGCCTGTCGAATGCGCCTTTTACGGAACTTTCGGTGCGCTCCATGCTGGAGCGGCTGGGCGTCAACGTGCGCAAGTCCGAAGCACGGACGCGGAACGTCGCCGCTGTTATCATTACCGCGGAACTGCCGGCCTTTGCCGGTACGGGCACCAAGATTGATGTGACGGTTGCGTCGATTGGCGATGCATCGTCACTGGTGGGCGGTGCGCTCATCAGGACGCCGCTTTATGGACCGGACGGCAAGATTTACGCGGTTGCCCAAGGCGCGGTCATCGTCTCCGGATTCGATGCCAAAGGGCAGAACGAAACTCTGACAAGCGGTGTTCCAACGGCCGGTCGTATCAGCGGCGGCGCGCTGGTGGAACGCAAGGCGCCAGGTCAGCTTGCTGCCGGCGGCACATTGACGTTTGATCTCAAGAACCCGGATTTCGCGACGTCGGTCGCAATAACCGATGCGATCAACACGTTTCTGCGCCGCGCTCACGGGCGCGCGGCCGCGCGCGTTGATGGGCCGGGCACCGTGCACGTCAAGCTCCCCCCGCGAACCGACCCGACGCGCATGGTCGCGGCCATCGGCGCATTGCGTGTTCAACCTGATGTGCCGGCGCGCGTTGTCGTCGATGAGCGAACCGGGACGATTGTGATTGGCCACAACGTCAAGGTCACGGAGGTGGCGGTGGCGCATGGCAATCTCACGGTCCGCGTCACCGAAACGCCGAATGTGTCTCAGCCGCTTCCATTTTCCGACGGTCAAACGGTGGTGACCACGGATACGGCAGTCGAAGCGCGTGAGGAAGAGGGCAGGTTCGTGAAGCTCAAGGGGGTCAACCTCGACACCTTGGTCGCGGCGCTGAACATGATGGGTCTGAAGCCGCAAGGGATCATCGCGATCCTTCAGGCGACCAAAACGGCCGGCGCGCTCCAGGCTGAGTTAGTGGTGCAATAACCGGGAACAGTAGCAGCGGAGGCGTGCTGGCGACGTCGCAAGACCTCTCGCAGACGTCAACGGCACGGCGGAACGTAAACGGAGGCGGGCGTGATTGGACAGATGAAGTCGTATCATAGGACTTTGGCCTTGGCTCTTGCGGCTGTGTTTGTCGCAAACGCGAGCCTCGCCGCCAGCAAGAGCAAGCCCAAGCCCACAAAGGCAGCGGCTGTTGCACCGTTCTCTACAAAGACGACGAAGGCCAAGTCGCTCGCGCAGCGCTACTGTCTGTCCATTCGCAACGCCGCCGAGGAAGCGCGGTACGCATTTCAGATCGGCGAGCTTAAACGGTTGCAGGCCAAGATCGACAAGCGCCTCGTTGAGTTGCGCGAGCGGGCTGCCGAACTCAAAGAGTGGTTGGCGAAGCGTGACGCGTTCTCGAAACGCGCGACTGAGAACCTCGTGACCATTTTTGCGACTATGCGGGCCGAGGCGGCCTCCGCCCAACTCGCCAAACTGAATTTGGCCACGTCAGCGGCCATTATCACGAAACTCGAACCGCGTGCTGCAGCAGCTATTCTCGCGGAGATGCCGGCTGAAGATGCGGCCAAACTTGCAGCCGTCATATCGGGCGCGGCCGACGGCCCAAAGCGGGAGCAACGCTCTTGAGCCTGGGACACGTCATGATGAGCAGAGATTTGTCGGCGCGTGCTGCGGGATTGGGGTCTGGCGCTGTCCGCGCAGTGCGTGCGCTTATCGTACTCGTTGTAGCGGGGCACATGGCCGGCTGCGCCGGGCAGCTTGAAGATATTGGAAGAGCACCGAAACTCTCGCCCGTTGGCGAAGGGCTTGAAAAGCCGGCAATCGTGCCGCCGCCAAAACCAAGAGACGTGCCGGCACGGCTGCAACCCGCCTCGCTTTGGCGCGACACCAGTGCCGATCTATTTAAAGATCGCCGCGCGCGCCGCGTCGGAGACGTGATCACCGTAACGATATCGATCAAAGACAAAGCAACCCTCGACAACAGCACCGAGCGCACCAAGGACTCGGAACATAACCTCGGTTTTGAACTCGGATACTCCAAGGATTGGAACGGCAGTTCATCGAGCGGTACCGCGAACGCCGACTCTAAGCTGAACTCGGGCTCGGAGCACAAAGGCAAGGGTGCTATCGAGCGATCGGAAACCATCGATTTCAACGTCGCTGCAGTTGTGACAGGCGTTCTGCCGAACGGGAATCTGATCATTCAAGGTAAGCAGGAAATCCGGGTGAACTACGAGCTGAGGGTTCTTCAAGTGACCGGGATCGTCGATCTGCGCGACATCACAGCCGAAAACACCGTTCCGTATGAACGCATTGCTGAAGCGCGCGTTTCCTACGGCGGGCGCGGTCGCAACATGGAAGTCCAGCAGCCGGGTTGGCTGCATCAGTTCCTGGATATCGCCAGCCCGATCTAAGACGCCAATGAGCACGAAGCGAGGGAGCGGCGCATGGCCGACAAGACCGAGAACAAATCCGGCTCGATGTTTGGCACCATCATCACCTTGGCGGTCTTGACCGGGGTTTCGATGGGCGGTGGTTTTGTGTTCGGCTCAATGGTCATGAAAAAACCGGCCGAAGCGGGAAAGAAGGTTCAGGAAAAGGCCGCGGCAGAAAAGCCGCACAAGCCGAATAAAGCGGGCAAGAAGGTTCCCGGTAAAGCTAAAGCCGGGCATATCGTTTGGGAAATACCGCCGATTCATGCCACGTTGACGGAACCAAAAGGTATTCGCGTTCGTATCGAAGCGACCGTACTGTTCTCAAAGAGAACGAAGTTAGAGCGCGAAAAGCTCACGCCTCTCATTGCTGATGACTTTGTGCGTTTCGTGAGGACGCTGTCGCTTGCGCAAATCGAGTCCTCGACTGGTCTTGAGTATCTGCAATCGGATTTGCTCGACCTTGTCCGTATTCGAACAGACGGTACTGCGAAATGGGTCGCTCTGAAGGGCTTAATCGTTGAATGATCAGGTACCTCGCGACCTTCATTTTAGGTGTCATTCTGCTCGCGCCGGATGCAGCAGCCCAAATTCCGTCATTGGAAGAGCTGCTGCCAAAAGGCGAATCGAGCACGAGTGGCCGTATCGTTCAGCTTGTCGCACTGCTTACAGTGCTGTCCATCGCGCCCGGTTTGTTGATAACCGTCACGTGCTTTACGCGATTCATCATTGCGCTTTCATTTCTCAGAGCCGGCCTGGGTCTTCCCACGACGCCATCCAATCTGGTGCTGATCAGTCTGGCGCTGTTCATGACATTTTTTGTGATGGCCCCAGTCTTCGATGAGGCCTGGCGGACTGGTATCAACCCGTTGATCAAAAATGAAATCAACGAGCAGGAAGCCTACACCCGCGTCACGAAGCCGTTGCGACAGTTTATGCTGGCCAACACACGCCAACAGGATCTGGCGCTGTTTGCTGACCTGGCGGAGAAGCGCATCAAAGTCGACCCCAACGCGCAAGAGGTCGATATGCGCATTTTGGTTCCGGCATTCATGATATCCGAGCTGCGACGAGGCTTCGAAATCGGATTCCTTATCATTTTGCCATTTCTCGTGATCGACTTGATCGTTGCAACCTTGACCATGTCCATGGGCATGATGATGCTGCCGCCAACGGCGATTTCATTGCCATTCAAGGTATTGTTCTTTGTGCTGATTGATGGCTGGAATCTATTGGTCGGGGGGCTCGTCCGATCGTTTTCTTAACATGACGGCGGCCTGACCGCACACAACGGCATTGCCGTTCGCGATCGCCATTCCGCGACATGCGGCGATCAAACGATCCCATTAACGCGCCAGCAATGTTTGCGTGCGACAACCACCATCTGACAACGGGTTTGGGTTCGCCCAAAGGTATGATGCCGCTCCGTTGTGCCGGCCGATCCGGTATGTCCCGCGTAACAGTAATCGTCCTAAGGGGCATGCGTAATGACGAGTATCAATACCAACCTGAGTGCTCAAACCGCGCTCCAGGCTCTGAACAGCATCAACAGTCAACTTGGTGAAACACAGAGCCGCATCGCAACGGGCTATCGTGTAAGTACGGCAGCAGACAACGCTGCTTACTGGTCCATGGCGACGACACTTCGTTCCGACAACAAATCGCTGTCAGCCGTTTCCGATGCTCTCGGTCTGGGTGCTGCGTTGGTTGACGTAACGTACACGGCAATGGAAAGCTCGATCGACGTCGTCTCCGAGCTGAAGTCGAAACTGGTTGCTGCCCGTGAGCCGGGCGTTGACCGGACAAAAGTTCAAACTGAAGTCGACGAACTGCAAAACCAGCTTCGCGGCATCGCCGCTGCAGCAAACTTTGCTGGCGAGAACTGGCTGTCGGTTGACACAACTGTCGCTGGCACGACCTACACTGATGCGGAGAACATCGTTTCTTCGTTCACGCGCTCGTCGAATGAAAACGGTGCAACCGTTAGCGTCGGTACGATCACGGTCGATATCAGCTCGACGTTCCTGTTCAACGCCGACGGCGGCGCGAGTGCAGCCGATGACGAGATGGGCATTCTCGGTTCGGCACGTTACACCCGTGATGACGCCGACACGAACAACGCAGCGGAAGGTTCCATCAACGCATCGGGCACGATCGTGATCGCAAGCGCTGACGGCATGGGCGAAATCAATATTGACGCGGCGACCGATGAAGACATCGACGACTACATCTCGGCCGTCGACGCAGCGCTTACGGAAATGACCACGGCCGCTACGGATCTTGGTTCCTCGAAGGCTCGTATTGACCTCCAGAAAGACTTCGTGTCCAGCCTGATGGACTCGATCGACCGGGGTATCGCATCGCTGGTTGACGCAGACATGAACGCAGAGTCGACCCGTCTGCAGGCTCTGCAAACGCAACAGCAGCTCGGCATTCAGGCGCTTTCGATCGCCAACTCGCAGAGCCAGAACATCCTGTCGCTGTTCCGTTAAGATCGTTCAGATCTACGCCACTCTGAAAGGCCTCGTCATACTGACGGGGCCTTTTTGCGTTCTGCTGGATCCGCGTCGTCTCGGGCGTCGCTGTACGGTGATGTCGTGGCCCCCGCATGAAGGCTTCGTTGGTCGCACAACTGGCCAGTAACGGCACATGCGTTAACTTTTCAGCAAGGTTTAAATGCAAGAACGGCCGAGTGACAACGGATTTGAGTTCGCTCAAAGGTATGATGCCGCTCCGTTGTGCCGGCCAATCCGGTATGTCCCCGCATAATCCTTACGTCTTCCCAAGGGGCATACGACATGCTGAACAGCATCAATACCAACCTGGGTGCGATGACAGCGCTGCAGGCGCTGAACAACACCAACAGCGACCTGAACGAGACGCAGAGCCGTATCGCAACGGGCTATCGCGTTAACACTGCTGCGGACAACGCGGCGTACTGGTCGATGGCGACCACGCTGCGTTCCGACAACAAATCTCTATCTGCCGTGTCAGACGCACTTGGCCTCGGCGCTGCGCTGGTCGACGTTGCTTACACGGCAATGGAAAGCTCGATCGACGTGGTCACCGAGCTGAAGTCGAAACTAGTCGCTGCACGCGAACCAGGTGTTGACCGGACAAAAGTGCAGACTGAGATCGACGAACTGCAGAACCAGCTGCGCGGTATTGCAGCGTCCGCCACGTTCGGTGGGGAGAACTGGCTGTCGGTTGACACAACGGGCGTTGGCACGACCTACAATGATGACGAGTACGTCGTATCCTCGTTCTCACGTTCATCGAACGCAAACGGCCCAACGGTCAGCGTTGGCACCATCACGATCTCGGTGAGCGCAGTCTATCTGTTCAACGCCGACGGCGGCGCGAGTGCAGCCGATGACGAGATGGGCATTCTCGGTTCGTCACGTTACACCCGTGATGACGCCAACACGAACAACGCAGCGCAAGGTTCCATCGACGCATCGGGCACGATCGTGATCGCAAGCGCTGACGGCATGGGCGAAATCAATATTGACGCGGCGACCGATGAAGACCTCGACGACTACATCTCGGCCGTCGACGCGGCTCTTCTGGAAATGACAACGGCCGCTACGGATCTTGGTTCCTCGAAGGCCCGTATCGACCTCCAGACAGACTTCGTATCCAGCCTGATGGACTCGATCGACCGCGGCATTGCATCGCTGGTTGACGCAG
>JBCCOV010000034.1:0-30568 GCA_039039985.1 Pseudomonadota bacterium
ATGACAGCGAGGTGCCGGATATGGTGCTGAGCCATGCGCGCCAGCGCGACATACACAAAATCATGACCATGAACGCTAACGAGCGGGCGCTTCGCAAAGTTCGCGACGGGCTGATCGAGCGCCGGGGCCCCGAGATCAGCGATGGCTCGCAAGACATCCCTCTCCGTGATGATCCCGTGATCACTGCCAGTGTCGGTCAAGCGAACGAAGATCGAGCTGATTCTGCGCGACATCATCGTCTGCAGCGCCGCACCAAGCCGCTCGCCTGAACCGACTGCGACGACCGGAGCGCTCATGAGATCAGAAATCCTGTGGCGATAGGGAAAACTGTCGAGCCGCGGGAAACCCGCGAAGCCATATCCCTCGCCAGTGCTGGGCGCAGCTGTGATTGCGGCGGGCTCGCCGCGTGTGAGGCGCTCGCGCCGCGCAATGCGGGCCCTGATCGCATTATGCGCCTCGCCAAACGTGCGAATGCCCTTGGCACGCAATCTGGGCACAGCGGCATTGAATATGCGCGCCGTCAGCAGCGCATCCCCAAGCGCGCGGTGTCGATCAACAACGGCAATGCCAAAGCGCTCCGCCGCGGCTTCCAGAGAGTCTGCAATGGGCTCCGGTTCGATGATCTTGAGAAGCTGCCGGAGATCGAGGCTTTGCGGCACGCCCCAGTCCATATCGGCGCCTTCGCATTCAGACCGGAGTATGGCGAGGTCGAACGCGATCGCGTAACCAATGATAACGCCCTCGTTGCTCCACTCTTTGAAAGCCGCAAACGCCCGGGAAAACTCCGGCGCCCCACTCACATCTGCGTCGGCCAGTCCATGTATCTCCGTGGCTTCGGGCGGTACGGCCCGATTCGGATTGACAAGTGTTTGGAACTGCTCAGCCGCATCAACGTCCGCGCAGGGCAGGCGGACGGCGCCGATCTCGATAACCTTGTCCTGAGACGGGTCCAGTCCGGTCGTCTCGGTATCCAAGACGATGGCTGGCAGCGAGGCGAGCGGAACGCCGAGCAAGTCTGTCTTGTGGTCCATCATTGGCAAAGCAATCGCAAACCGCCACACGGTCGCCGTTGGATGATAAGCTATTCTAGCGGGTCGAACGCAAAGTGACAGCCCGGACTGAAAGACCGCAGTTGGCGTCATGGCTTTGCGCCCAGGCGCGCCACAGCCGTAATGAGCCGTCTGCTGCGCCGGCTGGTTCGCGTTGTCCGGTGCAGGTGCCGAAGTCCGGCAAGGAATGTCTCGCACAAGTCGGAACTGAACCGATCAGCTCAAAATCGACTCCGGTAATACATGCCGCAACTCTTTCCGGCTTCCTCTCACCATATGAATACTATCCAATATCCGATCCCAGAATGCAGACGCTCCAAAACGATCTTCTAACGTAGCACGACCAAGTCTCGCTTTCGCGCGCAGCTCCGTTAGATCGGCCAACGCGGTATCAACTTTTTCTGCCAATACCTCTGGCTGCTCAACCGGAAAGACGTCTCCATACATCCCGCCGTTCAAAGCATAGAGGTTGGCAGGAATTGCGCTGGCGATCACGGGAACTGCCAGCGATTGCGCTTCAAGCAGAAGCCAGGACAACCCCTCCCACGATGACGATACGACGAGCACATCGTTGTGACCAAAGTCGTCCAGGGGACGAGTGCGCCACCCCGGGAAATCAACGTCCAGACCAGCGGCCGCGGCGGCCTTCTCCATTTCGCCTCTCATCGGCCCGTCGCCGATCATGCGGATCAACGGAGCCGGTCGCGTCTGGAGCGCCTGCATGGCCCGCATGAACGTATCTGGTCTTTTTTCTGAGACGAAGCGCCCGACAAAATTCACGCGTGGCGGCCCGTCTCGCACGTCTGGCTTCGTCTCCGACGTGGCGGAGAAGGGATGACCGGCCAAAACGACACGATTGGACTTCGCTTGCAGTGTTCTGCTCGCGCGTTGCTGCTGATCCGGGTTCAGCGTCAACACCAGATCCGCTAGCTGCTTATGCTTAAAATTGTCGCTATGGCAGCGAGCAGCAATAACCGCGCGGGGAAACATGACCCGCATGACACCAATCGTGCGGTCGGTGTGCGCCAAAACAAACTCAGGCTCAACCCCGTCGAGGGCACGCAGAATCTTTTGCTTAAGCTGACGAAATGCCGGACTGTAAGCAAAAACAATCCATCTCATAGCGCGCGGCGCGTCGATAATATCAATATCAGCAGCTCTAAGTTGTCCGGCGTCAGGCCCGTGGTAAACGCACGCATTCAGAACGCCAGCCGAGTCCCACATTTTTGCATAATGGCGAATAGATGTGTAAACACCAGCCCGTCCTTTCACGAGGGCAACTTGCACTGCCGTCTTAACAGTTAGCTGACGTTGGATATCGCGGTTCATGTTTATAACGGCCATTCTGCAACAACTATTTCGCATAAATAAGCACTAATTTAGAAACATGCTTGCGTCATTCCCCAACTTCTATACGGCGCTCGCTAGATATGTGCCAATGGCGTTGCATGTGAGATACAATCGATAACAAAGCCGAGGCGTTCATGCGCAAGAAACTCCGATACCGTTTGCGATCGGTTGTCAGGCAGCGGGAAATCGCCGCAAAGTGGCAACATGACTGCGAACACTTGCCGTTGGTTGACGCGCACTGGCCGGTTTACCAGGCTCTGCACAACTACTGCGATCGAGCGCTATGTCACTATCCGGACCTTGTAGCGTGCCCGGATTTCGGAAGTAAAATACAGTGGTTGAAGCTGTTCGATCAGAAACCGTTACTCGTTACGTGCGCTGACAAGATCAAATCTAGAGACTTTGTTGCCGAGCGTATCGGCAGGGGTTACGCACCAACGCTTTATGCAACGGCTGAACGCTTTGAGGATATCGACCTCGCAGCGTTGCCAAATACGTTCGTCGCAAAAGCCAATCACGACTGTGGAAGCTCAGAGATCGTAAACGACAAGCGCACGTTCGATTACTTGTCGGTCGGCCGTCGTTTGAATGCTGCCACACGCCAAGTCTACGGGGCGGATACCGGTGAATGGCATTATCAGCATATTAAGCCCAAAGTGCTTGTCGAAGAGCGCCTGGTTACAAAATCAGGCGGAACACCCCCGGACTACAAGTTTCACTGTGTTGACGGCATTATACGCTTTATCAGCATTACGATTGACAGAGATACAAACACGAAGAAGTTTCTCGTAGACGGGGAAGGAAATAAACTTCCGGTTGTGCTCAATACGAACCATCCACTGACTCAGGAATTTGAACTCTCGGACTGTTTTCAAGAGACGTGCCGGCTTGTCACGCGTGTTGCCCAGGGGTTCAAATACGTTCGTGTGGACACCTACATTCTCGAAGACCGCATCGTCTTCGGTGAACTTACGTTCTTCCCGCGATCGGGCGCGTATCGGGGGGAAGGCCAACGCGCGTTAAGCCGTTTGTTGGACTTTGATAGATCAACGTTCGCCCCACCTTTCGCAGGGCGAAGCGCCGCGGCGCACGACGTGGCGATCAACACAACGGTAACGGATGGACCGCAGCAATCTTGCGATCCACACGGTGGGGCTGTGAGTCCTGATCTCGACGATCACATCAATGGCGCGAGCCCGTAGTGCGTCGACACTCATGCCCTACGGCGGTGGCACAATATCCGTTGCCCGTTCTTCACGAAGGCGTCTGTTCACGCAGGCGCCGACAACGCCACCTGGACCAGCGCGGAGTGCGCACTGCTACCTTGCCCCAGCCGGGATGTTCCAACGTCACGCGTCAAAACGTTGGGATTGCCCTGCTGATCGTCACCATCATGGCCTGGGTCGAACCACGCGCCGGTCGGGATCGCAATGACCCCAGGACGGATATCCATTGTGACCTGTGCGCGGGCGAGACACGCACCGCGATCGTTGAAGACGCGCACCAGAGCGCCATCCTCTATATCGCGATCTTGTGCGTCTTCGGGATGGATTGCCATATGCGACGGGCGCGCACCATCGACATCCGCGAGTGCCGCTTCCAGCTGACTGTGGAGTTTGTCGCCAGGCTGAGGCGACACGAGGTGCAGCGGGAATCTGGCAGCCGCGTCACTACCAAGCCAGTCGTCAGGGGATTGCCAGGATGGGTGGCCTGGGCATTCGGCATAACCAAACGAAGCAATTGTCTCGGAGAAGATTTCAATCTTCCCGGATGGCGTACCTAGCGGAGCGGCTGCGGGATCTTCGCGAAACGCGGCAAACGGCACACGGGCGTGTTCCGGTCCTGAAATCGGAAGCTCCACCCAGTTTTTCTCGCGCAATTCATCAAAGCTCGGGATCTCGATATCCTCTGCCGAAACGCTTTGGCGAAAGCGGTCGTAGAGATGTCGCAGCCACTCTTCCGCGTTTCTTCCTTCGGTAAAAGCGTCCGCGCACCCCAGCCGCTCAGCCAATCCGGTGAAGATCTCGTAGTCGTCACGCGCCCCGTCGACGGGCTCAATCAACTTCGGCATGTTGAAGAGAAATGAGTCGCTCGGCGCGCGGCCAATGTCCTCGCGTTCGTAGGGCGTCGTTGCGGGGAACACGATGTCGGAACGCTTCGCCGTTGCCGTCCACCAAGGTTCGTTGACGATGATGGTATCCGGGCGCTGCCAGGCTTCATTGAGCCGATTGAGGTCTTGGTGATGATGGAACGGGTTGCCACCCGCCCAATAAACGAGGCGAATGTCGGGGTATGTCCTCGTCTCGCCGTTAAATGCGTAAGGCTGGCCCGGTTCGAGCAGCATGTCGGCGATACGGGCGACCGGGATGAAGTCCGAGACTCGATTGTCGCCTTGTGGCAGCGTCATGCCATCGAGGCGTTTCATCGGCACACCGATGCCGCCGATTGCGCCATATCCGTAGCCGATGCCGCCGCCCGGCAACCCGATCTGACCAAGCATGGCCGCGAGGGTCGCCGCCATCCAGTACGGCTGCTCACCACCCTGAGCCCGTTGCAACGACCAGGCAACGGTAATCAGGGTGCGCTTGCCTGCCATGCGACGTGCGATCGTACGTACTCTGTCGGCTGGAATGCCGCAGATCGATTGGGCCCATTCCGGAGACTTCGGCTGCCCGTCCGATGTGCCCAGCAGGTAGGCTCGAAACGTGTCGTAACCTGTTGTGTAGCGATCCAGGAAATGACGGTCTCTCAGGTCTTCCGTCTCCAGGACATGCGCAAGTGCCAGCATGAAGGCGGTATCTGACCCCGGGATGATCGATAGCCATTCCGCCTCGCCTGGTGCATCGGAACGCTGCGGGCTGACATTGATCAGATCCATCCCGTTGTCCGCGAACTGTTGCAGCCAGTTCGCAGTTTCATGCCGCGTCACGCCACCCATACTCACTTGTGAGTTTTTGGGGTTTATGCCGCCAAACATGACGAGGAGCCCGGTATTGTCAGCGATCATCGGCCAGCTGTTCTGCTCGCCCCACGTCATCTTCAAAAAGTTCAATCCGAAAACATGCGGCACAATCGCCTGCGCGGCAGCTGTGCTGTAACTGGCATAAGACGACACATAGCCGCCGGTGCAATTCAAGAAGCGGTGGATCTGGCTGAGCGCATGATGGAAACGTCCGGCACTCGCCCATCCGTAGGAGCCACCAAAAATCGAACCATTGCCGTGCGCCTTTCGGACGCGATCGATTTCGGCCGCTGCAATGTCCAGCGCTTCATCCCACGGCACCTCGACGAAGTCATCCACGCCGCGCCGGTTCCGCGCGCGGTCAGCTTTGCCGGCAAGCCAGCCGCGACGTATCGATGGCTGCGCCACACGCGACGGGTGATATACGGCAGCCGGAATTGCCTCAGGAATTGCTGACGGCGTGGGATCAATTTGAAGCGAACGCGCAGCAACGAGTTTGCCGTCCTCGGTCTCGACCTCAAATGCGCCCCAGTGGCTCGATGTGACTCTCCTCCGGCAAGTGCTCATTTGAACATCCAATCGTCAGGTCATCGTTATCAGCTTAATGGGCGTCGTCTTGACGAGCCTCACAACGCTACTATTGCCAATGGCGTTCTCGCAATATTGAACCAGATCATTTCCGTTGTAGGTGGAAATGATCTGGTGCTGTCACCAAGCGACGCGCTGGAACCAACGTGAACTTAGGCCGCTGGCACGGTCGCTTCGGGCGACTGCTCGTTGTCATCTGCGGCCGCGCTGATCTCATCGCCGCGGAAAAACAGGTAATAAAGGCTCGGCACAATCACGAGCGTCAATGGTGAGGAGATGATCATCCCGCCAATCATTGCCGTCGCCATTGGCTCGAAGAGCGCACCACCGTTGACCGCCATCGGCGCCAAGCCGAGGATCGTGGTTAGGGACGTAAGAATGATCGGACGAGCCCGCTGTCGGGCCGCTGTCGCAATCGCATCCCTCAGGTCGCGCGTTCTACGCTCCAGGTCGATCTGATCGATCATCACGATCGCATTGTTGATGATGATCCCCATCAGGGATATCAGCCCCAGAACCGCGAAAAAGGACATCGGCCGGTCCATAAGCCACAGGGCGATCGGCGCTCCAATCAGAACCAGCGGTACGGTCAGGAAGGTCAACGCGACACGGCGCACCGAGTTGAACTGGAACATCAGCGCCGCCAGCATCACAGCGAGTGCGTAGGGTAGATTGCCGCCCAACTGGCCATAGACTTTGCCGCTGTCTTCAAGCTCGCCGTCAATCTTGATCGTGTAGTCGGGCCCAAGCTTGAGGCTGTCCAAAACTGGGCGAACGCGCGCGAGCGTTTGTTCCGCAGATAGCCGTTCGCTCTTCGCAGAAATCGTGATCTGACGAAACTGGTTTTCGCGGCGAATTTGCGCCAACTCCAGACGCGGCTTAAACGACGCGACCTGATCGATCGAAATCAGCTTATCGCCGGCGGCGACAGTCAGGTTAGCCAGTCCCTCAAGGCTATTGCGCTTTTCCCGCGTTGCGCGCAGGACGATTGGAATCTGCTTATCCCCCTCACGAAAAACAGAGTACTGGGTGCCCGAGAAAAATGCCTCCATCACCTCGGAGATTTCCTTCGATGTCACACCCAGTTCCCGCGCTTTGTCCTGCGAGATATCGACAACGACTTTGACGACCTTGTTGCCCCAGTCGTCCTCGTTCTTGACAAGGCCCGGAAGGTTCGCAAATCCCTCCGTAACCTTGGCTGCGGCTTTCATCAGCACATCTGCGTCGGGGCCGACGATTTTGACATCAACGATGCCGGACTCGGACCCGCCCATGGAAAGGCGGGTCACGAGAAAGCGCGCTTCCGGGTAGTTTTCAATGAAGTGCTGGCGCGCGCGTGCAGCGGTCTCAATGGCCGCCTCATGGTCTGTCGTGTTGACCACCATGAACGCCGACGTTGGATCGCGATCAGCGGGGTTCAAAGCGAGATAAAATCTCGGCCCGCCGTCACCGACGAAGATCGTTGTATTGATCACGTCCGGATTCACAGACTCGTCGGACAGCCATGCGTTGACGACCTTCGCCTGACGTTCCGTCTCGCTGATCGCCGTGCCCTTTGGCATATCCATATAGACAAGGAACTCAGCGCGTTCACCCAAAGGGAACATTTCGTTCTTCAGAAACGGAATGATTTGGACCGAACCGACAATGAGTCCGATGGCCACGACAATGCTCAGCGGACCATATGGCAACAGCCGGCGGACCAGCGTCTCATATCTGGCTGTCAGCCCAACGGGTTGGTCTTCGACCGCTGCCGAAACCTTGGGCTTCAAGAACAGCGCGCAAAGAAATGGCAAGACGTAGTGCGCCGTCAGCCAGGAACCCAACAGCATCGACGAAACGACTGCACCCAGCGAGAATGCGAACTCGCCTTCTGAGCCGTCCATCATGAGCATCGGCAAAAATGCAGAAACCGTCGTTATCGATGCCACCGCAAGCGGGATAAAGAACTGTCCACCGGCCTGAATTGCCGCTTCCTTGGGATCGGTACCGCTCGCGATGCGTTTTTCGATGTCCTCGACGACCACCAACCCGTTATCAACAAGCAAGCCAAGCGAGATAATAACGGCGGCGATTGAGACCTGCTCCAAGCCAACATCTAATAGTGACATCGCCATTAAAGCGAACATGATCGTGAATGGCACAATGCATGCGATGACAGCCGCCGGACGCAGCCCCATGAAGACGAACATCACAATAAAGACCACAGCAAACGTCTGACCGACATTCGACAGCGCATTGTTTACGGATTGCGTAACGTTGGTTTCCTGGAACGTCGAGATATTGAGTGCAAGACCGATCGGCTGCGCCTTTTCAAAATCGGTAATCTGTTTTTTCAGGACCGCGCCGAGCCTTTGTATGTCCTGACTGTCCGACATTTCGATGCCGACCATGATGGCCGGCTGTCCGTTGAAGAGAACGGGCGTCTCTTTCGGGTCGACATAACCACGGCGGACCGTCATCAGGTCGGACAAGCGCACATAGCCAGACAAGCCTTCCACCTTCGTCAGCACGCCCTTGATGGCATCAAGAGAGCGCAGATCGCCGTTGGCTTCGAGGACAATGTTGGACCCGTTGGCATCGATACGGCCTGCGGGCAGGATTATGTTTTGATTTTTCAGGTCGTTCAGGACTTGCTCAAGTTGAACACCAACGGCGGCCAATCGACGTGGATCGAACTCCAGCCAGACGCGCTGATCCTGCGTCCCGTACAGTTTGACTTTCGTTATGCCTTCGATCCCATAAAGGAACTTGCGGAATTTTTTGGCCGTGTTTTCGATTTCAGCGAGACTGAACCCATCGCCCGTGATTGCAACTGTCGCGATCGCAACATCGCCGTAGTCCGTATTCGTTTGCGGCCCCACTGTGCCGTCGGGCAGATCGTCGACCTCCGCCATTTTGTTACGGAGATCCTGCATAACATCAGAGATTTTTTCGGCGGGTACCGAATCATAAAGCGTCACAGTTATCGTGAGACTGCCGGTGAAAATCAGTGTTTTAATATCTTCGATCTCACCAATTTCGCGAATCTTGCGCTCGATCGGCGTAGCGACCAGCTCTTCCATGCGCTCCGGTTTCATGCCCGGAAACTGAGCGGTGACGACGGCGCTGCGGATCGTAATGACCGGGTTTTCCCGTTTGGGAAGCTGAAGATACGTTAACGCCCCGGCGACGAGAAGCGCGAACATAACAAGCAACGTGAAGCGAGACTTCTCGATTCCGAAGCGGGTGAGGAAATCCATGGCAGAACCCTATCAGATCATGTCCGCCATAGGCGGAATCACTTCGCCGGGCCGCACCCATATTTCACACAACTTGACCGGCCACCCATGACATCTTGCCCTTGGATGGCCCGAAGACATCGGGTGTTTCCGATGTCGTTGTCTCAAGAGTGCTGAACTCGGATGCATCCGGGTTCAGGGTGGGGGTGCGGGATGGTTCGAGCTGAACCTTGAACGCCGTCTAGTCTTTGAGCAGTTTGACTCTCATGCCGTCGCGCAGAAACGAGACACCAGAACTGGCGACTCGTTCACCGGCCGTCAGGCCCTCGACAATCAGCAGTTGATTGTCCCGCACTCCGGCAATCTGGACCTGCCTGCGCTTCACTGTGCTGCTGGCTTGATCATAGACATAGACATGGAGTGGAATAAGTTCGTCGGGCCGCGCTTCCTGTGTCATCGGCGTGTCGTTGATGGCGGCGCTGAGCGGCAGTTTGTAGCCGATCTGGCCCGGCAACGTGAATTCGATCGCGACCTCAACCGCCATTCCGGCTTTCGTCAGGGCATGCGCTTCATTCAAGGTGACCGTAACCGGAAAGGACGACACGCTGTTCGCCTTGTCGCCCAGCTCGCTCACTGTCGCTGCAATCGCAACGTCTGGCATTGCGGACAGCCGGACAATTGCGGGCTTGCCGACTTTGAGTCGGTTGACGGTATCAAAGTTGACTGAGAACGAGGACTCGTACTTGGACGACGAGTACATTGATGCAATCGCTTGGCCGGCAGACACGGTCGTGAACGACGTTGCCGGAACCGAACTCACCACGCCATCGAATGGCGCCCGCAAAACCGTCTTGGTCAGGTCTTCGCGCTTGTTGTCGAGATCCTTTTTGGCTTGTTCGACCCTGGCGATCTTGGTTTGATAGTCTGCCACCGCGTTGTCAGCGGTCGCTTGGCTCGTCACGCCGCGCTTCTTGAGAGCAATCTTGCGCTCCATTTCCTTCTTGGCGAGCGAGGCCTGGACGCGCGCTTCACGCAAGGCCGCTTCGGAATTGGCCACTTGTGTGCGGTATTGCGTATCGTCAATTCGGGCAATGATCGCGCCCTTCTCAACCCGCTGGCCGACGCTTAGCTGGAGGTTTTGCAGCTTTCCAGCCAGTTCAAACGACAAATCAGTCGTCTCGGCCGGATCGAGAACCGCCGGGTAGACGCGCTCGATGGATTTCTCAGCAGACTGGACGAGTATGGTGCGCAAGCCGCGGACGGGTGGTGCGTCTGAATTCGCGCTGCCCGTCGTGCTGTCGTCGGAGCATGCCGCCACCAGCCCGACAACCATGATGAGCCCTAATAGAGAAGCCGTCCTGCGTATCTTGATCATCGTGGATTCCACTGTGTCTTCGATCGTTCGAAACTACTGCGGCCCCAGAAGGCTGCACTTTTGCGATGGCGTTGGTCGCATACCATGTCGACAGCATATGTTCAGCCGCCGCATCGTCACGCTGGCCAAATGAGTTAGACCTTCTTTGACGCGCCGCGCCCCAATGACGAATAAGTGAGCGCGATGAACTATAGCGTTTCAGGTTGGACTGGAACCATCCCACACTTGTTCTTCCGATCTTCCTATCCGGCCAAGCTGAATCGAACATTGGGTTTGGGCCATGGAGTTTGGACCGGTGTCGTGCGTCCGCCTGTGGTGGAAATCATCTAAAGCGGCATTGTTGCTGGCGTATTGCTGCTTTGTCGAAAAATGTGAAGCGCCTTCAGTATGCGTCGTGGACCTGCGAAGGCTTGGGCCTGCAAAGTTGCCGGGGCCTGACGGCCATGACGCCGTCTCGTCCGCTGACGTCAGCGGTTGCGGCTGTCGTATTGGCTGTGTCTGCTGCGGTGGGCGGACCCCAGGGGCAGCACGGGTAACAACGACAGCAGAAACAGCAGCAACGCTGCGACGACAATGCTAGGCCCTGTCGGCGTGTCCCATTCCAGCGAACCGAACAGGCCGCCCAATACGGCGGCGACGCCAATGACGGCCGCAAGCACGGCCATCTGCTCCGGACCTGAGGCGAACCGGCGCGCGGTCGCAGCCGGAATGATCAACATGGCCGTGATCAACAGGACGCCAACGATCTTCATCGAAACGGCAATGACCGCAGCCATCAGCAGCAGGAAAACGATGTTGGCCCGTTCCGGCTTCATGCCTTCGGCTTCCGCCAACTCCCAGCTGACGGTGACAGCGAACATCGGACGCCAGATCATGGCAAGCAGCCCCAGGCTGGCAGCGCCGCCGATCCAGATCAATGCGATATCGAGCTTTGAAACGGCCAGGATGTCGCCGAACAGGAAGCCCATCAGATCGATCCTGATCCAGGTCATGAAGGATAGAACGACAAGGCCCAAGGCCAGTGTGGCATGGGAGAGCAGGCCGAGAAGCGCGTCAGCAGACAGCGCAGAGCGGCGTTGTAACATCAGGAGCGCAACGGATACGGCGACCGAAACAATAAAGACGGCCAGGGTGATATTGACCTCAAGCAGAAACGCGAGCGCGACACCCAACAGCGCGGCATGGGAGAGCGTGTCGCCAAAGTAGGCGAGGCGACGCCAGACGATGAAGCACCCCAGCGGACCCGCAACCAGTGCAACGCCAATGCCCGCGATAACCGCCCGCGTGAAGAAATCGTCAAGCATTGGATCTAGTCGCGCATGCCGTCGACACGTTCACGCCCCCCCCGTCGTCTTCGTTTGACGCCGTTGTTCCATCGGTAAACTGCACGCGGCCGTCCGGGAGATGCGTGTGGTCATGATGATGCTCATAAACCGCCAGGATGGACGCTGCGCGCGCGCCGAACAGCGCCTTATACTCCGCGCTCGCAGCCACGACCTTCGGGGTGCCGGAACAGCAGACGTGGCCGTTCAGGCAGATCACACGGTCGGTCGCGGCCATGACGAGATGAAGATTGTGAGAGATCAGGAGAATGCCGCAACCATATCGATCGCGGATGCGCCTGATGAGATCGTAAAGCGCAACTTCTCCGGCGAAGTCGACCCCCTGCACCGGTTCGTCGAGAACCAGCAACTCCGGCTTTCGCGCGATCGCCCGCGCCAGCAAAACCCGCTGGAACTCACCGCCTGATAAGGTCTGCATCTGCGCATCTGCCAGGTGGGTCACCTCTGTCTCAGCTAACGCCTGCATTGCGTCTTTGTCGCTTATGGGGCCAGTCAAACTCATGAAGCGGCCTACGGACAGCGGCAGTGTCCAGTCGATCGCCAGCCGCTGCGGCACATAGGACAGGCACAGCCCCGGACGGCGCCAGGCGGATCCTTCATCCAGCTTCAGAACCCCAAGCACGAGCTTTGCGGTTGTCGACTTGCCGGCGCCGTTGGGTCCGATGAGGGTCACGATCTCCCCAGCCTGCAAGGCCATTGACACCCCGCGCACGAGCCACCGGCCCGACCGGAGGAGCCCGGCATCAGTGATCGTCGCGAGCGGTTCTGACTGTTTCAAGACGGTCCTAAGCAATCTGTTCTACCGTTGGGCCCGAGTCGGCCGTTGCTTTCACCAGGCGCGTGCGGTAGCTGTTGAACCGGCAGGATGTAACGTTATAACATTGCCAAACCACCATCAAGCTCGGGTCTCATGATGCACCACATCAAGCGCTTATTTGTCGGCATGGCAGTGCTTTCGGCGTCGGCGTTTGCGGTACGCGCTGATATCAATGTCGTCACCTCGATCAAGCCCGTCCACTCGCTTGTGGCCGGCGTGATGAAAGGTGTCGCTGAGCCAAGGCTTATCATTGAAGGCGCCGGCTCTCCACATACCTTCGCGATCAAACCATCACAGGCTGCAATGTTGGAGAAGGCCAATCTGGTGTTCTGGATTGGGCCACAGCTTGAGACCTTTTTGGAAAAGCCGCTCAAAACGCTCGCGTCCGGGGCCAAGTCTGTCGCGCTCATCGAAACCAAAGGCCTGATCAAGCGGGATCTGCGTGAAGACAGCGCGTTTGAGCGGCATGGTCATCACGATGACGACGCGCATCACCATGCGTCAGAGTCAAGGCACGGGCATGAGAAGCACGCACACAGACATGGACATAGGCACGCACATGACAAGCATGGTCACGAGAAAAATGGCCATGCGAAGAAAGCAGAGGCTGGCCACCACCATGGTCACCACGCCTTTGATTCTCACGTCTGGCTTGATCCGGTGAACGCCAAGGTGTTCGTCGGCGCCATTCGGAAAGCACTGTCCGAGGTTGATCCGGCAAACGGGCCAGTCTACGAGCGCAATGCCGCGTCGATTGTCGCCCTGTTGGACGCGCTGGTGGTCGAGGTCGCCGCAGAGCTGGGGCCAGCTCAACAAAATGGCTTCATCGTGTTCCACGATGCGTATCAGTATTTTGAGAAGCGCTTCGGGTTGCGCGCGTCCGGTTCGATCACGGTTTCGCCGGAAGTCATGCCCGGTGCCAAGCGCATTAGCGAATTGCGTTCCAAGGTTCGGAAACTGGGCGTGGCCTGTGTCTTCTCCGAACCTCAGTTCGAGCCCAAGCTGGTCGCAACGGTCATCGAAGGCACACCAGCCCAGTCTGGCGTGCTCGATCCACTCGGCGCCGCGCTGAAAAACGATCCAAACCTCTACTTCACATTGATCCGCAATATGGCGGCTTCATTCAAGGCGTGCGTTGGCAAAGCTGGCTGATAGCGTGCTGGCTCCGGACAATCGCTCGGGACCAGTACCTCTGGCCGCGAGGCGGCACCTAGCGGGGCAGGGCGCCGCGATGCTCAGGATCCTCTTCGCAACGCCCCGCTCGTAAAGCAACCCTGTGTCCGGTGGCAACAACGTATGCCACGACGCCGTGGCGCACCTGCGACGCCCGGGCGTCTGATCTGGCGCGTGCAAGATGTTCAAACGGTGTATTGCGCGGTGTCGGGATTAGCCGATCTCCGGGCGCCCCACCCACACCAGCCGTCTGGACACGTTTATAACATTTGGGACCGGCCCGGTGCAGTCGTCCTCGACATACGCTGTTTGCGACAGCGTTTTCGGCCGATAGCAAAACTGAAACAGGCCTTCGACATCCCGAACAAGGCAACTCCTGACGGATTGCGCATGAAGGGCCGGTAGCACGTCTTCGAACGGTACAAAGCTACCGCAGATCGGCAATGTGCCCGTCTCAAACTCCGCATCGACCGCGGTTTTTGTGACAATGCGAATCCAGCGGTCGTACCCAAGCCTTTTGATCAACGTCCGAGCGATTTCATTCGCCTCTTCATCGTGATCGATGCAAACGACGGACTGCACTCGAAACCGGTCACACAGAAGAAACGCTGTGAGCGGCAGTGCGCCACTGCCTATAAGCGTCACGTGTTCAGCGCAAGCCCCTCGCAGCAGAGACCATTCAGCCGTCGCGAGCTCCACATAGTTGTCGTAGTACCAAAAACTCTCCAAGTCTGTTGCTTTGAGAAGCTCGTACTCCAGCAGACGTCGCGCCCACCATTTTTCCATCAACGCTTCGGCTCTTCCGCACAAAACCGGCAAACTCTTGATCTCGTTGCGCAACGCTGGATCGCGTGACAAAGCCTGCGCCCAGGTTTCGTTTCTCCATTTCAACAAGTTTCGAATGAAAGCCTGAAGGGCTGCCGTAACAACTGCGTTCCGGGGCGACAGATCATCTTGTTTCGCGAGGACCTTATAAATATTTGCAACAAATTCGCGAGCGTCGTCATAGTCGGCAGCCATTTTTTGCCCCGCAAAACGTTGACCAATCCTATTGCATCAAATGATGCGTTACTGAATTTTTTCTTATAGACCGACGTCGACATTGATCGCCTAACCGGCATCCGCAATGGCATCCAGTTTCAAAGCGATCTCATCTTTGGGCTATATCAGTTCTTGCTTGTGGAAGCTGGCATAGCTTCGCGTCGAGTCTGTGGCCGACGCCGCACTGTACGTCACAGCCACGCTCGAAAGCCGTTGCGAACCGAGGATTGTCAGAATTGCTTGTTCATTGATGCGTGGCAGCCACGACCTGGCCTCGCGGTGGCGGCGTTTGCGTTAGCAGTGGCGGTGGTCGCGTGCGGCTCGGGCAGCTCACCGCGCGTGGCAGACGGTACAAGCGCGGCTGTCAGGTCTGCCGGCCGCACGAAATGCGACCTTGACAAAAGCACGAGATGTTGGGCCCCCGAGACACTCACTTCAACAATTGGACCGTGCCCTGTTCGATATGGTAGCCGAGAGAAATGTCGGCTGAACCGTCGACCAAGAAGAGCTTTGCACTGGATGCTTTGGTTTTGATTTTACCCGTTATTCGGACAGGCGCGAACAGCTCTGAAACCTTGTATTTTTTGTCCAGAGTCACTAGCGCGATTTGGTTTGGCGGTGGCGGCGGAACATGAATGCACGCCCCAACATAGGGTACGAGCAAAAACTCTGTCTCGCCTGTTTCCGAAAACTCAAGCGGTAGCAAGTATCCGTCTATCTGAACGTTTTTTCCGTTCAGGTCTTTTCTCACCAACTTGCCGCGCGCTCTCGCCTTCCTGTCAAAAACCTCATAGTCCTTGACGAGTTGCTCAATAATAACACCGCCGTCCCGAAGCTTCTTTCTGTACACTTTCGCTTCAGCAACGATCTCGGGACGTTCTTTCTTCTCTGCATCCGTTAACTGCTGAACCCACAGCACCGTTTCCAACTCGATGCGTTGGTCAAACGTGAGCTTGGCGAGAGGGTCCACAATTGGTGGCAGTTTCGGCAACAAGTCCGGCCAGCGCAGCGTCACCGTCGTGGCGCCGGCTGTCGCCGCCGTTTGGATAAGCATAAAGCAGGCGACAATCAGGTATGTCGTGAACTTCATATCTGCCTCGTGAGTGCCATGCTGCCAACAGCCCTGTAACGCAACGCCGCGGTCGCCGTGGCAACACAACGTTGCCGTGTCACCTGATCCGCGGCCCCAGCCTGATCTATAGGGCAACGCGCCCATACCAGCCACGTTCGGCAGAGACTGTCATGTTATAACATTTCACTTATAACATTCCACCAAGTGCGTACAGCCCGCGCCGAACCGCGGATGCGGATCGCCCGCATGAGGCGGGTCGGTCCGAGTCAAATCGGCTGAAGGCGAAGATCACATGTGGTCCTTGAGTGCCTGTCGATAGGAATCCGGCCCTGATCTACCGCACCCGATCACGGGCGGCATACCAGCCGTACTGAAGTCGGTGCAAGTCTGCACACCCTGGATATGGTGTCACAAAACCGAGATAGCGTTGTCCATACGTCGCGATGCCCACTCAACAGCGCGGCCTTCTGGCCAATTGCGCAATACCCATGTGAAACGTCGAACATGAGAGACGTCGAACATATGAAACATCGAAGGGCAGTCGCGGCGGACGAGTGCGATTGGGTGTCCAGACGGTCACTCCTAGGCATCGGCCTCTTAGGCCCGAAACTGAAGGATTATGCCGTGACGCGTGACGACAAGCACGAACTCTCATTTGACGCTTTCGATGACGCGATCAACCCGCGTCCGGAAGAGAACGATTTCGATCTCATTGTCGAGGAAGCGATCAACCGCCGCGGCTTCCTTGGCGGCGTCCTGGCATTTGGCAGCTTCGCCGCTTTGGGTCACGTGCTGAGCGCGCAACCGTCTGAAGCAGAGTCAAGCCGGTTCGCGTTTGATCAGATCGCAACAAACGGAAACGACGACATTACCCTGCCTTCGGGTTACACGATGGACATCGTGGTACGCTGGGGTGACCCGCTGTGGTCCGATGTGCCGGAGTTCGATCATGCCACGCGCGGCACGCCGGCATCGCAGGAGCGGGCCTTTGGCGACAATAACGACGGCATGGACGTCTTCTGGCACGATGGCAAAATGCTGCTCGCGGTCAATAACGAGTACACCAACCGCAGCATCCTCTGGGGCAACAACGCTGACAAAAAGGCGGCGTCGGATGACGATGTTGCCAAGGGCATGATGTGCCATGGCGTGTCGATCATGGAAATCGCGCGGATCGACGGCAAGTGGCAAGTTGTCAAGGACAGCCCGTTCAACCGCCGCATTACGCCAAAGACCGAAATGGCGCTGACCGGCCCGGCGGCAGGCCACGATCTTCTGAAGACTGCCGCGGATCCGAGCGGCACCAGGTCGTTCGGCACGTGGAACAACTGCGGCAACGGCGTGACGCCGTGGGGCACGTACCTCACGTGCGAAGAGAACTTCAACGGCTACTTCTCTTCCAGCGCGCAGCCCCAGGACCTGAAGTCGATAGACCTGCCGCCCGAATTCATCCGCTACGGCATCAGCGGCAAAGAGTGGGGTTATGGCTGGGCAAAGATCGACGAGCGTTTCGACATCGCCAAGCATCCGAACGAGCCAAATCGTGCCGGGTACGTTGTCGAGATCGACCCGACCGATCCCAACTCCACGCCGAAAAAGCGCACCGCACTTGGCCGCTTCAAGCACGAGAACGCCGAAACCGTTGTGACTAAGGACGGCAAGGTCGTCGTGTACATGGGCGATGACGAGCGCGGAGAGTTTCTCTACCGATACGTATCGCACGGCGTCTATGCACCAGGTGCGCCAACGGATGAGCTGCTCGAAAACGGCACCCTTTCGGCTGCCAAGTTCAATGTGGATGGGACCGGCACCTGGGTGAACCTGACTCCCGAGACGACAGGCATGGCGTCGCTGGCTGAGATCTGCGTGCACACTCGGGTGGCGGGATCAGCGGTTGGCGCAACCACAATGGACCGACCCGAGTGGGTTGCAGCAAACCCCAACACAGCCGAAGTATACTGCGCGCTGACCAACAACAAGCACCGTGGGATAAAGCCGAACAAGGGCGGTGACGCGACACCGGCGGTCGGCCCGAACCCACGCGCAAGAAACAGGTACGGCCAGATCGTGCGCTGGCGACCGGATGCCGGTGATCACACCGGCCCGGGCTTTACCTGGGACCTCTATGTGCTGGCTGGGAACCCGACCGTGCATTCAGATGCCTATGCCGGTTCGTCGAACATCAATGCGGACAACATGTTCAACTCGCCAGACGGCCTTCAGTTCGATTCGAATGGCCTGCTCTGGATTCAGACCGACGGCAACTACAGGAACGAGGGCAGCTTTGCCGGCCAGGGCAACAATCAGATGCTCGCGGGAGACCCTGTCACCGGAGAAATCCGCCGCTTCCTGGTCGGGCCGAAAGAGTGCGAAGTGACCGGCCTAACCTGGTCGCCGGATCGCCGCACTATGTTCGTAGGCATCCAGCATCCTGGAGAGCGGGGCAACGGCCACTGGCCGGAGGGCGACGGCGCGGTGCCGCGTTCCGCCGTTATCGCGATTACGCGGGAAGATGGCGGCGTGGTCGGGTAGCAAGCCCCGACCCGAACTCGGATGCTTCCGAGTTCGGGCATCAGCACGGGGCTGTTTGTACAGACACAGCCTCGCGCGGCTCCTTTTCAGTTCGGCGATCAAGTGCGCCCTGCCCCCTGGGTTGCGGTGTAAAGCGTGTAGACGGACTGGCTGCCGCAAATGAAGAGACGGTTGCGCCGCTCGCCACAGAAGCAGAGATTGGCGCACCCTTCCGGCATCAACACTTGTCCGATCTTCGTGCCGTCCGGGGCGTAGCACTGGACACCGTCGACGCCTTCTCCACCGAAGGCCGTGGCAGCCCAGACATTGCCGTCCTTATCGACGCGAATTCCGTCGTGGAAACCCTTGTCGAGAACCGCAAAGTCGCGGCGGTTCGTGAGTCCGCGTCCATTGTCCTGGATGTCCCAGGCGATAATCTTCGCCTTTTCGCCTGGATGGTGGGTCGGCGCCGTATCGGCCGCATACAGCACCTTGTAGTCGTGCGAGAACGCCAGGCCGTTGGGCTTGAAGATCTCATCGGTGATCCGCTTCAGATTGCCGTTTTTCGGATCGAGATGGTAGATGCTGGTCGGCAGTTGCAGGTCCCGGACATTCCCCTCGTACCACCAATGGCTGCCGTAGCCTGGATCCGTGAAAATGATGCCATCGTCTTCCGGGTGGACGACAACATCGTTGGGCGCGTTCAGGGGTTTGCCGTCATAGGTCTCTGCCAGAACTTCCGGCCAAGGTCCTTCCCAGTTGTAGCGGACGAGCCGTGCCGTCGCGTGCTCGCAGGACAGTTGCCGCCCCTGCCAGTCGAAGGTGTTGCCGTTGCTGAACTGAGATGGCGAGCGCAGTAAGCTCACCTTGCCGGTCACCTCGTCCCACCGCATCTGCCGGTTGTTGGGTATGTCGCTAAAGACCACGTATCGGCCGACGCCGTTCCACGCCGCGCCTTCGGCCCACATCGAGCCAGTCCATTCGCGTCGCAGCGGTGTGTTTCCAATAATGTACTTCTTGAAGCGATCGTCGTGCACCTTCCAGACATTCGACGGATAACGGATTGGCTCCGGGCCTAAAGGGAAGCCCTGGCGCTGCTCGGCCATCGCTTCGGTCACACCCGTGGCGGTTGCGCCAAGCGCGAGCGCGGTCGCCGAGCCCAAAAGAAGGCGGCGGCTCAGTTGCGGCGAGTCGGCGTCATTGTCATCGCTCCGATGATCGGCCGCGGGCTTCAGAGTCTTCTCCATTGGGACTTCCTCCTGTCTTCTTTTTTGACCAGCTCGTATGAACGGGTCCAACACGAACACTAGAGAAAGGCCGGCCACACTTCCAAGCTCAATGAGCAGCATAAGCCTTGGTGCATCATGTTGCAGAGCACCACGCGGAGATGCTGAAGGCGAGCAGAACGAGACCGCTCCTGCCGAAAAACTTGCGCGCTTCGGCACGTGCATCAGGTCCGTCAGAGGTCTTGTCGGCGATGTCGGAAAGAAAACGCTGCCAGTCATCCGGTTTCCAAACGTCGGCGGAGACCCGGCGAACGGCTCAAGAACCTAGCGGGCACAAGCATGGTCTTGTTACGTTCCGGTGGACCGTTCTCAAGCTGCATTCTTCAGTTCAAACTGGCAGGCTTCAGTTCAACATGGCAGGCCGTGCAACGCAGCAATGTCATCGCGGGCCGTCGAAACGCGCCGCGTGGGAGCATGCTTCAATTGAAACATATAAAGGCTGTGTAACTCAGCTCTCCACCAACCTCCATCGGAGGCCGTGGAAACTGCGTTTGCAAAATCGATTGAACGATTCCTTGGTCCAGTGCTGCATCGCCGCTGGCTCGTGTCAGGCGCGCCTCCGTCACGGCTCCCGTGTCCGCCAAGCTAAACTCGGCCGTCACGCTGGTCGGCTCCGAGGCGTGAACGGCAATACTGGCAAAGGCTTTGCGCACTTGATTATCGAAATCGTCTCTCAGCAGCGAGATCTCTGTCGATGACTGGCGCTGCATGGTGCTTGGCGAAGGCACCGCCTGGTGGACCGGCTTAACAAACGCATGAAACAATAGCACCGCGTCACGGCTCGAACCTGTTTCGACACGGGCACTGCTGAAGAGCGCTCTCATCTCCGCCGGCTTAAGTTGACCGTTGCGGCGACGTTGCTCGTCAAGGAAGCGGAGATACCGTTCATCCGCGTCGCGTTTTGCAGCTTCTTCCGTCTCCTGCTTCTGTTTGAATTCATCGACCGCTGCCGTGTAGCCCTCCTCGAAAGCGGTTTTTTGGACGGCATTCAACTCGTTCCTGGTCTCGTCCTTTGCATGCTTCCTTGCATCTTCAACCGCATTCTGCATCAGGACGGCGGCGGCCGCTTCCGCCTCCTTGACGGCGGCTTCGATTGCCTTGACTTTCTCGCGCTTTGCCTCTTCCGCCGCCTTGGCCAGCGCTCGCTCGATGTCGGCGGCTGAGCTGCGCAGGGCGTCTTCTCGGGTTTTTTTGATCGCTTCGGTGATGGCTTGCGCGCGCGCGTTCATGGACAAGCGCTCTGTCTCGCGAACGGCCTCTTCAATGGCAGCTTCACGTAGGCCCTGCTCTGTGCGTCGCGTGCGCTCGATTGCATCGCGAACAGCCTGCTCCCTTGTCGCCTTGGCGTTCGCTTCGGTTCGGCGGATCGCCGCGCGCACTGCGGCATCCCTCGCTTTCGCCGCGGCCTCTTCTGCACGCGTGACTGCAGCCGATATCTGCGCTTCCTGTTGACCCACGTGCTGCTCCGCAGCTTCACGTATGGCCAGTTCTTTTGCCGCTTCGGCTTGGTCGGCTGCGTTGCTCCGAGCTTTGTCGACAGCACGTTTCTGAGAGATGGCCGCTTGCGACGCGGCACGCTCGAGAGCCTCCGCCACGGCACGATCTCTGTTTTCGGCTGCTTCGCGAATGGAGTTCGAGAGTGTCTCATTCAAGAGCGCTTCGGCTTTGTCTTCGGCGTTTTTCACAGCTTCGAGAACAGCAATTTCTCTCGCCTTGCGCGCTTTCTCCTCAGCGTTGGCGATGGCGGCAGCTACCGCAGCCCGCCGCTGCTTATCGGCATCTTCGCCGGCTTTTTTGACAGCGCGCTCCACGGCTGTGCGACGGTCATCGTCCATCTGAGACATCATCTGCCGGTGCAGACGGTCCACGCGCTCGTCCGTCAGCCTATCGGCTTCCGCACGCGCGGCTTTGAGGGCGTCTTGCACGGCAATGTCTGTGTTGCGACGCGCCTTGGCCTCCAATTCCTCACGCAAGGTGTCAAGCGCCCGCTGTTTATCTGCTTGAGCTGTTCGCTTGGCCTCTTCAAGGGCCGCCGACACTCGGGCAGCTGCCTGACGATCGAATTCGCGCCGCGCTTGCTCTTCGGCCGTCTGCGCCAAGTCGCGCGCGACCGACTGGGCTGCCGTCTCAGCGGCCTGAGCTGCATGATGGACCACGTCAGTTCGCACACGGTGTGCAGCAGCCTCCGCCTTGTCGACGGCATCTGAGATGAGTTCTGCCGCATGATACTCCACGGCCTCGAGCACGCGATCGATCGGGACCTGCTGCGCGCGGGCAACGTCCGGCTCGTCATGCAGCAGACTGCCGAACTCCTCAGCCTCGGGCTGCGGCGCAGGCCGCTCCAGAACATCAAGGTCCATGACAGTCGCGTTTGCAGTCAAATCAATTGTCGCGGCTTCGTCGTCCTCGCCAAGATCGTTTGCAATCCGTAGCTCAGCCAACTCTGCCACGCCGATCTCCAGAGCGATGCTGTCGATCTTCTCAACAGCTGCGTCTATCACCGCTGTTTCGCCTTCAACGCTCGCGCGCAATAGCTGCAAAGCGTCCTTCCAAAAGGCGAATACTGGCGCTGAGGACATACCGAGAATTGGTTTATGCATTTCCGCTAGGATGTACAGCGGTGTCCCTGCAAAGAACTCGGCCTGCTGCATAAGCGCAGTCACAGGCAAATCATCAAGCGCTAGATCTGTCTCGGAACTCGCCCAACGCGGATTGCTTTGCGTCTCTACATTGAACTCGAAAACCGATGCCGCGGCGGGAACAAGGTCGACAACTTCACTATGGCTGTCGTGCACTGTAACATCCACGACTGTATTAAATTGCAATCGATCAAACAGATAGCGGATACGACGCTTCAGTACTTCATCGATTATGTAATCGGGAACATGATAACCGGCCAACATGGCAATTCTGGACGACAGCACGGGTCGATCCCTTACCATGCAGGCCCTAATCGCATCTGATGAAATCAGGACCGCGGCTGGTGACCGATACTGGACGACGTGCTCCAGATCCCCGATCAATCCAAGTGTTTTTGTTACGCGAATACGAGATAAAACTTCATTCTCTTGTCCAAAGTCTGTTTCCTGCCAATGCTCGACGTCGCAAATATAGTTTAGCGGATAACTTGCCTGTTCCAATGCAAATTGCAACGCATCGTGCGGCCCACCATGCAATAGCACCGACAGACGGCCGACTTGGTTATTGGGGATGAGGTGAGTTTCGGCGGTTTCGGTATTGATGTGATCCACTATTGTATCTTCGTCCGCACGTTTCTCAGACCCGCTCACAGCTTTCTCCAACACAAACTCTTGCAGTTTACTGATCTGCACCCTGGTAACAATTTAGCCCGTCCGTTTAGTCGCGATGAGCTTGCACGACCCCCATGTTCTGTATAAGACCAAACAACAAATCTCTGTAATGGTGATGTTAAGAGAAGTTGGTGTAGGTCGACTTCTCAATCTCAAAGTAATTGGCATGGCGTTTCGCGGTCGCAAGAATATCACCAGTGAGAGCAAAAGGGCCGTCGAGCCCGTCGTTTTAGCGCAATCCGCACAAAAGCTAGCGATCGGCGATCAGAGATACCGGAAGATCATACTTCCGGTCTCATTGCTCGCTCTGTGCCTATTGGTGATCGTTGGCACAACTCGCGCGCGACAGTATAAGCAAACACTATCGGAAGTTGCCGAAGGAAGCTTGCTGCAGACCACAGCTGTATTGGGCCGACAGTATTTTGACGAAACGTTGTCACCCTCCGCCGAACCCAAGGTCGCGTCTGTTGCAACTGAAGATGGCAAAACCCAAACGACCGGCAATGATGCAACTGAAATGTCGTTGCCAATCGCATCAGCTCCCCTGACGTCACCATTGGCGCCCCCAGCACAGACAAACCAAAGTCCTGCCGCATCGAGTACCAATGGACAGCAACTTGAGACGCCTGCATCTCGCCCGGACTCGGCTCCGAAAAGCGCAGCCGACAGCGAAACAACTTCGCCCGGTGTTGCAGCGCGCGATGAACCACCGGCTATCAACTCGCGCGCTGACGAGTCAACGACCGACGAACTGAATGACAACCCGGAAGATCTCCGACGTCGGCTCGCGCAAGCACAGCGTGACGCGAAACGTGCACTGAAGTTGCTAGCGGAGGTTGGTTCTCAACTCGAAAGCGACAATGGTGCGGCGGAGAAACTCACCGACGCGCCTGCGCAAGCGTTAGGCCCGAGCAATACGCCCAATGAGGGGCAGAGCGGGTCTGACGTATCGAAAAAGGGTCCGACGACAGAAACAGCATCCGTCTCAAAACCCGTTGCGCCCTCGCCGACGAACGACAGCCCGGTGGAAGACGAGACCACGCGAAACTGTGCGGACGATGTGGGGCTTGTCGCAAAATCACTGGTCATATCGTTCGCGGTCAATAGCAGCGTGTTAACCGAAGTGCAGATGGAGCAACTGCGGCGCTTTGCGCGCGTTGCCGTTCCCTGCAGCACGGCAAAGATCATCGTCACCGGGCACTCCGATCCGACGGGCCCATCCGAAGAGAACTATTCGCTGAGTTGGGCGCGAGCTGAATCGGTCGCAAAGGCTCTTCGTGAGGCTGGTCTCGAGGATACCCGACTTGACGTCATCGGTTACGGTTCTAGGAAACGATTGACGACCACAGAAATCAAAAGAACGAGCGGTGTTGCGCCAGGCACCAACGAACTGTCTCGTAAACTGGCTCTGGACCGCCGCGTAGAAATCGAAGTTCGCTAGATGAGACGCACAGAAAATGGCAGAGTTCGTTTATGACAAGTGGCAGTTTATCGTTGACTTCTTTGGCGACTACCTACTGCTGTTTGAGGTTGCCATTCTCGTTTTTGGCGGTGCGCTGGTTGGATTTTTTTGTGCACGATCTGCCTATCGATCGGCTGTCAAGCGCCGAGATAACCTACTTGCAACTACGGAATTTAGAGCGCGCAGGTCTTTACGGCGGGCGCGAGGCCGAACCACAAATGTGACACGAGAGCTTGAACGCAACACGCGCAAGCTCAGAATAACCGCACGCGCGGCGAGAGAGTGATCACTATTACTTTTGGTTTTCTGATAGTTCGCTTGAAATATCCTGTAGCACATCAAGTAAGCTATCGGCGCTTATCGTCTCTGGGTCCACATGGCTCGTAGCAAAATACCGCATGAAGATCTCTGTTGTGCGATCTCCCATGCCTTCGTGAAGGCCCATCGACCAGCTTGGAAACAACCTCTCATGGACATCCATACATGAGATAAGTACGATATTTCCGTGCCGGGGATCGGCTGCAATCCTGTGGTAACACGCACTTACCGAGGCTCTTCCCCCTTCCAATATCTGGAGGAAATAGTAGCCATTATAGTGTAAGAAACCTGTCAGCCCGTCACGCGCATTATTTTTATGGCACGTTGATAAGAGCTGACGCGTATCAAGCGCCACGGCCGAGTTGCGTTCGCTATAATAGATGACTCGAGTCAGGTTCATCGAAAAACCTACGCTTTGAACACGTGTACTGACCTAACGCCACGCCGTGTTGGTACATAGAAAACTATCAGCAGTATATCGATCTAGAACACGTGTGCAAACATCAAATTGCACCTCTCGTGCACATATTATCGAATATAGCTATTGGGTGCTTCCACACGTGATAAAATCATTGAAACTAGTGGGGAGTTGTGTTGATCTGCGGTAGAGAAGCATGGGGTTCCAAATGGGCAATGTTTTCTATATCCATCGGGTCTCAAAAATTGTCGATGAGCTCGTTAGGCAGAATAGCCTGGTTCTCACGCTTCACGACGGCTATGCGGATGGTTTGTCTTTGACAGACCACCTGCAAGCTCTTCAGCAGATTGCCTCCAACTTGGGCGTACGTTTTGAGCACGAAACTCAGTCCGATGGTGCAACTATAGTGATTTTTAAGCCGCGTTGATCGTTAATTATAGGCTGTTAGCGAAGTCAATTACTGCTGCCCAGGATTTAAAACACAAAGCGTACACATCCTTAGGTTGCAAAATGTTTTTCCAAGTGGTGTTGAATGGACCAGCATCATCGCTGGCTTCGAAAGCAGATTGTCGCACATGATCGCCTCTCATTGTGCTCATGGACAATCGTTAACCGCAAGATCGTCGCCAACCAGGCAAGTATTGTCATCGGGCTTAAGCATGCTGAGCCCGGTCTGAAAACTGCTGTCTGACAGGTTGTTGGTGGCAGAAATACGTGCCGCGATAGTTAACAAGCCCGCGGGTCGTGCCGGCCTGGACGCGGACTTCATTTGGGCTTTGGGCGGACAGTCACCCAAGGCACCACTTGCGAACCCTGTCTTGATGCAGCGTGGACGGTTCGCGAGCTTCCCCAGATGGCGATTGATTGACTTCAATTGACCGGGCCGCAGCGGGCCAACAATCAGATCTGCGAATTCCTGAACGCGAGGCGCATCTGCTTTTCCGTCTCCACCAAGGCAAAGAACACGACGCCAACACCGACAATCAGCACGCCATCGAGGAACGAAACAGGCTGCGTTCCAAAGATGGTCTGCAGCGGTGGCAGATAGGTTATGGCGAACTGCGCAACCGTCACGCCGACGACGCAGGCCCAGACAACCGGTGTGCCGCGCGCCGCCGCCCATGTCAGCGATGCACCGTGGATGTTGCGGATGAAGAAGAGGTGGAAAATCTCCAGCACAACAAGCGTATTCATGGCCATTGTCTGAGCGAGTGCGAGCGGATAGCCGCGATCAATGGCGTAGCTGAACATGCCGAATACAGCGACGAGAAAAAGCCCGGAGACGAGTACGATGTGCCAGATGAGGCTGCTGGTCAGAAGCGGTTCGGAGCGCGGCCGAGGTGGCCGCCGCATGGTGCCGGGTTCCGTCGGCTCGAATGCCAGCGCCAATCCGAGCGTGACCGCGGTGATAAGGTTGACCCAGAGGATCTGGACGGCGGTGATCGGTAGCGCCATGCCGGCAAACAGCGCGACGATAATCGTCATCGCCTCGCCTGCGTTCGTCGGGAGTGTCCAGGTGATCACCTTCTTGATGTTGTCGTAGACCGTGCGGCCCTCACGCACGGCTGCAGCGATCGACGCGAAGTTGTCGTCGGCGAGGACGAACTCGGCCGCTTCTTTCGCTGCCTCACTGCCGTTCTGCCCCATGGCGATGCCGACATCAGCGCGCTTCAGGGCCGGTGCATCGTTTACGCCATCTCCGGTCATCGCCACGGTCAGGCCGTGTGATTGCAACGCGCTCACCAGTCGCAGTTTATGGCCGGGTGAGGTGCGCGCGAAGATGTCCGTCTCGGCCACAGCGCCGGCCAAAGACGCATCATCCATCGCTTCGAGATCGGCCCCTGTGAGCACGCGATCTGTATTCTTCAGCCCAATACTGGCCGCGATGGCGCGCGCCGTCGCCGCGTGATCGCCGGTGATCATCTTGACCCGGATCCCGGCTGCATGGCATTCGGCCACCGCATCGATCGCCTCGGACCGCGGCGGATCAATCAGGCCGATCAATCCGATCAGGGTCAGCTTTCCATCCAGATCGGAGCTGTTGAGCACCGTGTGCTCTTGCGCAATGGCTCGGCTCGCGACCGCGATAACACGCTGCCCTTGCGAGGCCAGGCTTTCCAGCATGTCGCGCCAATGGTCAGGATCGAGTTGCGCAGCGCGTCCGTCAGCAGCGCGCTGGTCCGCACACATCGCCAGCACGACCTCTGGGGCGCCTTTGACATGAATGAAGGCGCTGCCCTCGTGATCATGATGAAGCACGGCCATGTAGCGATGCTCGGCATCGAACGGGATCGCGTCGGTCCGCGTCCAGGCCTTCAGAGGCTTCGAACCTTCCCCTGTGATCTTTCCGGCCAAGGCAATCAGCGCGCCTTCCATCGGATCGCCTTCGGCCCGCCAGCCGTTGCCGACACGGTGCAGGACGGCGTCATTGCACAGGCCTGCCGCACGGGCGAACTCCGTCAGGATCTTGTGGTCGTTCGGATTGACATCCGCGTCGCCCCATCGGACCGCGCCTTCCGGTGCGTATCCGTCGCCACCGACCGAATAAACGTGCTCAGCAGCGGCCAATGCTGCCACCAGCATTTCGTTGCGGGTCAACGTGCCGGTCTTGTCCGAGCAAATGACCGAAACCGAGCCGAGCGTTTCGATTGCAGGCAAACGCCGCACGATTGCGTTGCGCTGCGCCATCGCCTGTACGCCGATCGCGAGCGTGATCGTGAGGACGGCAGGCAGGCCTTCGGGAATAGCAGCGACCGACAGGCCCACGACGGCCATGAAGAGTTCGCTGAACGACATGTGGGCCACGTAATAGCCGTAGGCCAGCAGGGTGGCTGCTACGACCAGAATGAATACGGTGAGCCATCGGGCGAACACATCCATCTGGCGCACGAGCGGCGTCGCAAGCGTCTCGATTTTCGAGAGCATCCCACTGATTGACCCGATCTCGGTCTGAGCGCCGGTGGCCACCACGACGCCACGTCCCGCGCCGGCGACAGCCATCGTGCCGCTGAACAGCATCGAGCGGCGATCACCAATGGCAGCCTCAGCGTGAACGGGAGCGGTAGCCTTATCAACCGGCACCGATTCGCCGGTCAGGATGGCCTCCTCCACCTTCAGCCCGCGTGCCGCGACGAGCCGCATATCGGCCGGCACCCGATCGCCGGCTTCCACCAGCACGAGATCGCCAGGTACGAGTTCGGCGGCATCGACGCTTTGGCGTTGCCCGCCGCGCAACACAGCGGCCCTTGGCGCCAGCATCCCGCGGATCGCCTCCATGGCCTGCTCGGCGCGACCTTCCTGGATGAACCCGATGACGGCATTGACGATCACTACCGCAAGAATGACGCCGGTGTCGATGACGTGGCCGAGGGCAGCGGTCACCACGGCTGACGCGATCAGGACGTAAATGAGCAGGTTATGGAAGTGGGCCGCGAAGCGCAGAACGGGATGGCGCGCAGGCGCTTGCGGCAAACGGTTGGCCCCATAGGTCTCGAGCCGTCTGGCTGCTTCCTCAGGACTGAGCCCTTGGGCATTCGTTGCGAGTGCGTCCAGTGCGTCCTCGACTGGTAGACCGTGAAAATCCCTGGCCAGGTCGATATGGCCCATCTCATGCTCCCCATCTCACGCTCCACGACAGCGATTGAGCTGGAGCCGCCACGCGACTCCGGCCTCGCTTTCGTATTGTGTTGTTGAGACCGCAGCTGCCGATGCCTCAGGTCGTGATCGCAACCTTCAAAACGCCATCGCGCTGATTGGCGAAGAGATCGTAGGCGTCCTCGATTTGGTCCAGCGCAAACCGATGTGTGACCAGGGGCCGCGTATCGAGCCGGCCGGACGCAATCGTGTCCATCAGCCGCCGCATGCGCTCCTTGCCGCCCGGGCACAGCGTCGTCATGATCTTGTGATCGCCAAGGCCGGCATAGAACGCGTCGAGCGGAATTCTGAGGTCTTCGGAATAGACGCCGAGCGAGGACAGTGTGCCGCCCGGTCTGAGCACGCGCAGGCAGGCCTCGAATGTCTCCTGCTGTCCCAGCGCCTCGATCGCAACGTCGACGCCGCGCCCATCGGTGAGCCGCATGATCTCTTCAACCGGATCCACCTTGGTGAAGTCCACGACATAATCGGCGCCGACGCTGCGCGCGATCTCCATTCGCGCCGGTACCGCCTCGACGCCGATGATCGTGCTTGCCCCCATCAGCCGGGCCCCGGCCGTCGCGCACAATCCGATTGGCCCTTGCGCGAACACCGCGACCGTATCTCCGATCTGCACCTGGCCGCTTTCGGCGCCCGAAAACCCAGTCGACATGATATCCGGACACATCAGCACCTGTTCGTCGGTCAGGTTGTCAGGAATGTGCGCCAGGTTCGCCATCGCGTCGGGCACAAGAAGGTATTCGGCCTGCGAGCCGTCGATCGTGTTGCCGAACCGCCAACCGCCCAAGTGCTTGAACCCGTGTTTGGTTCCGGGGCCGTCCTGGGCGTGGCAGCCACACAAAGACGCGTTGCTATGGCCGCTGGGGCAGATCGCCCCGGCGATCACCCGGTCACCTTCCGCGTAACCCGCGACTGCCGACCCGAGCTTTTCGATGGTCCCCACCGGTTCGTGGCCGATCGTCAGGCCGCGCGCGACCGGGTATTCGCCTTTCAGGATATGAACATCGGTTCCGCAGATCGTGGTCGTCGTGATGCGGACCAAAGCATCGAGTGGTCCCACATTGGGTATCGGCTTTTCCTCGAGCACTATTTTGCCGGGCTCGATGAAAACAGCGGCTTTCATCCTTTTGGACATCGCACAAGACCCTGCCTGAGTGTGAACTCCCTATCACCGCGGGCCGGTTATCCATCTGCTACAGGCGATCGCGCCATGTGACGGGACATCGACGGCTGCCGCGGTTGGTATTGAGCGAAGAAGTCATGGTTCGCGATGCGGCGCCTTGACACCAGTCAAATCCCGCATCGCTGAACACCGATGACGCAAGCTTCTGCCACCGTCCGCGTCATCGCGTCCCATGTCCGGCGTTGGCGGCGCACAGCCGCGATCGGACGCCGCGCTGTGCGCAAGTTCTGCCCCGCAATCGGCCAAAGGGAGGTGTCACATTTTACGTTGTACTAGTCCGGGGAGACGCCCATGGCCTGTTCGAACGTGACCTCTGAGTCGGGATCGAACTTTGTCGTCACGACCAGGTAGACGAGGTTGATGACCGCCGAAACAAGCAGCAGGCGAAACAGCAAGATCACAGTCAGAAATCCATACGCCGATCCATTAGCCTG
>JBCCOV010000035.1:0-30401 GCA_039039985.1 Pseudomonadota bacterium
AACGGCGAACGCCCGGTCACATGCCCGAGAATGTCCTGACGCCGGGTGGGCTGGCCGATGACATTGAGATTATCATCGCGCTCGTCGGCAAAGTACTCTTTGCGAAACTCGATGGGCATGCCTTCACCCTCCCATTGCGACAGCCATTGGTCGGAATGACCTGTTCGGCACGCCGCATCTATCTCTCATGTTCCTGCGCGTGTCCGCTCGCGGCGCCGAAGGGGCGCTCCATCAAGCGCCGCGCACTACCTCCGAACTGCCGACATCCCATCCGCTTTCTGTGCGGCATCAAGAATGGCTTCAATGATCGGCTCATATCCGGTGCACCGGCAAAGATTGCCGGAAATCGCTTCAACGACGTCGTCACGCGTCGGGCGTGGATTGGCATCGAGCAGAGCTTTGGCCGCCATCAGCATGCCCGGCGTACAGAACCCGCACTGCGCCGCAAAATGCTGCATAAACGCCTCTTGCAGCGGGTGCAGGAATGCACCGGCGCCAAGCCCACCCGTCGTCTCAATCCGTTGATCGTTCGCGGTCTCCGCGAGCATGAGGCACGAGAGATGCGGCGCGCCGTCAATCAGAACGGTGCAGGCGCCGCACGTCCCTTGGCCGCAGCCGTACTTCGGGGTCAAATCGCCGACTTCACGCCGCAGGAAATCGAGCAGGTTCTGACCGTCATCGGCAAAGGCCGCCCTGGCTTCACCGTTGAGAACAAACTGAACCGGTTTCTTGGCCATCACCGTTCTCCTACGCCGCCTCACCGAGCAGCAACCGCCTGAGGTGGACCGGCGCAACTTCGCGCCGGTACCACTCAGACGCCAACGCATCGGTTGGCGGGTTCAGCCCCTGCGTCGCAACAGCCAGCGCATCTCGAATACCGGCCTCGTTGAGGCTGCCACCTGCAAGTGCGCGCTCGACCGCTTCGGCACGCACCGGGCTCGGCCCCATATTGCCATAGGCCACGCGCGGCGGCTCCGTCTGCGAAAGATATGCTGCGATCGACATCACAGCGACACCCTTCGGCTTGATCCGCGTGACTTTGAGCCACCGCAACGCGTTCGCGTCTCGCGGCCGCTCGATCGAAACGGAACGAACGATACGCCCATCAAATCGTCTGCGATCCCGCAGGAAGTCATCGATCGAGACCGGCGAAGACCCGACCGGCTCGACGGTGGCACCCAGAGCGAGAAGCGCTGTTGCGAAGTCACCATAAGGCGGTTCTGCAAACAGGTTGCCCGCGACGGTCGCCATATTCCGGATCGCAGGGCCGCCGACTGCGCGGGCTGGCGCCTCCAGGAACGACAAGTCGCGCGAACGGATCACGTCGGACATCGTCGCCCCGGCGCCGATCACGATGCGGTTGCCTTCAACGCGGATTTCGCGAAGGCGCGGGTCTGTAAGCCGGATCAGTTTCTGAAATGTCTGATCGCCCTCGTTGACGTCGCGCATCAGCAAGGTCCCACCGCCCAGCACGCGGGCATCCTGCTCGGAGGACAACGCCCGTGCAGCCTCCTCAACGTTCGTAAAGCTCAGTACCGACACCGTCATTGCGCACCTCCGGCGTTGTCAGCAGCGGTGGCCTCAAGCCCCATATGCGCGCGCACGGCGGCGAAGCCGGCTTCGTAAATCTCGCGACCGACCATGCCTTCCAACTCGGCCTCGCGACCTTGCGGCGTGTCGAACTGCGACTGCCACTGCCAAAACGTGTGATCCTGGTCCGTCACAGGCAACAGGCGCACGTGCGCCACGTAGTTGAACAGCGGAACAGGCGTATCGAGCAGGCAGTAACTGAAGGCAAAGTCGAGATCCGACAGCGTCAGCAATTGCTCGCGCAATTCCGATCCATCACCGAGTCGGAACCGCCGCACGCAGCCCACGCGGTCCGAAGGGGCATTGCGCTCAATCTGGCTGGTCGCGACGGCCGGATGCCAAACATCGTGCCCGTTGAAATCGCGCAGGACATCCCAGACCGCTTCGACCGGCGCTGCAACAATGGTACTTTTGACAACCTTGACCATGCCGCTGTGCTCATCCCTCGAACTGGCGCTTCAGGGCATCAAAACCGGCCTGGAACACGTTCTGCCCGATGTTGGAAACCAGGCCGTCGGCATCGTTCACAGCACATTCGAACTCCGCCGACCACTCCGCGAACGTACGGTTGCCATCGGTGATCGGTGTCAGCCGAAGCGTGGCGACATAGTCCGTCAGCGGCATCGGACTCTCGAGAATCGCGTACGTGCAAAAGAAATCGAAATCAGATAGCCCCAGCAATTGTTCCCGGATCCGATCACCATTCTGCAGGCGAAAGTCGCGAATGCAGCCGACCTTGTCTGCGGGCTCGGCATTCTCGATGCGGCTTTCGCGAATTGCCGGATGCCAGCGCGGCAGGCCATTGAAGTCCCGCACGCGCTCCCAAACACGGTCCGGCGGCGCAGGGATGACGCTTGACGTGTAAACGCGCGGCATCGTCTAGCTCCCTTCGCCAGATCGGCTATGACCCTCGCGCGATTCTGAACCCTGGCCCTGGCCGCCCTCGCGCGTCTCTTCGCGGCTGCTGCTGCCACTGCTACTGCGGCTTTCCTTCTCAGCACCCTGGGCGATCCGTTGCATGTCGCTCGCTTCGCGGATCAAGCCGCCCATACGCGAAAGGTTGCCGCCTTCGATACCGAGATCCTTCAACAGGTCGTCGATCAGAGGCGCTTGAACCCGATAGCGCAATGCCGAGTTGATCACTTCGTCCGTGGCAGTGCGGCTTCCGCCACCGCTGCCGTCGCCGCCCGTCACACCGTCCAACTGCATGATGCGAATGTCGTTGATCTTTTCGAGCGGCTTGACCGAGGCGCTCACTATACCCTCGATGCGGGTGAGCAGATTCCGGCGGAACAACGAGTACCGTGCCTCGTCTGTCAAAACGTTCTCGGCTTCGTTGAGCAGGCGCTGCGCTTCGGCCGCGACCGAACTGCGAACCCGCTCCGCCTCAGCGGCAATCATGGTCTCGTCCGCCGTCTTCTGCGCCAGCAGCACATCAATTGCCTTACGGCGATTGGCTTGCTCGGTTTCACGCGCGGTGAGAATGCGCTCTTCAGCTTCCGTTGCAAGCGCGCGCGCATTGTCCGCTTCCATCCGCGCGGAGAGTTCCTCGACGGATTTCTGATTGATGGCGATCGACTTCTCGAGGTTCGCGGTCTCAACCTCGCGCTCGCGACTGACCTCAAGCTGACGACGCAACGTCTCGTGCTCGATCCGTGCATGGTCGATGCCGCGCTCGGACGCAATGCGGGCCCGCTCGACTTCCTCCTGAGACGCGATCTGAGCTTCTCTTAAGGCCTGCGCAACGGCGACTTGCAGTTGCTCGATCGCGCGTCGCCGTTCCAGTCTGGCCGCCTCCACGTGCTGCTCACGCGTGACATCGGAACGCTCGATACTGGTCTGCGCAGCAATCTCGGCCTGACGAACCCGTGCGCGTGCGTCGACACTTTCCGCCTTGGTCTCCGCAAGCTGAATGACACGTTCTTCCTGGGCGTGTTCGATTTCGCGCGCGCGGTGAATGTCGGTGATTTCGCGCTCGCGCTGAGAAGCAATGCGTTCCTTCTCAAGATTGAGTTCGACGCCGATCCGCTGAGCCTCCACAGACTGGCGGCGTGAGATGTCTGCAGCTTCCACGCTCGACTCGCGTGCGATCTCACGCTCGCGCGTTGCCTGTTCCGCCGCAATGCGCTCCGCATCAACAACGCGCTCCTTCGCAATGCGGGCGGCCTCGATCGCCTGCTCAGCAGCAATGCGGGACTCATCAAGAGCGCGATTGCGGTCAATCTCACGCCCGCGCGTATCCTGATCCGCGGTAATCCGTTCGGCGTCGGTTTGGCGTTGCTGCGCGATACGGGCCGCTTCAATCGCTTCTCGCGAAGAAATCTCCGCAAGCTCGATCATCCGCAAGCGCTCGATTTCAAGCTCGCGAACCCGGCGATCTGCGTTGATCCGCTCGTGACTGACGGTTGTCGACTCGGCAATGCGCAACTTTTCCGTCGCTTCGCGCGCTGCGATTTCGGCAGCTTCAACCGTTTGCGTTCGTGAAATTTCACGCTGACGGGCCTGCTCCTCCGTCCGCAGCCGCGCTTCCGTGATCGCGAGCTCCAGCTCAAGGCGAACTTTCTCGGTTTGCTCCCGCGCGGCAATTTCGGCTTGCTGGATGGCATTCTGGCGTTCGATTTCGCGCGCTTGTGTCTCCTGTTCGTTGGAGATGCGCGCTTGCGTCACTGCCTTTTCCTGCTCGATACGCGCGCGCTCAACGGCTTCGCGCGCCGCGATTTCGGCTTCCTCGATCGCGCGGGTGCGTTCGATTTCCTTGGCCTGCGTCTCGCGTTCGTTCGCGATGCGCTCTTCTCGAACATTGCGTTCCTGCAGGATACGCGCCCGCTCCGTCTCCTCACGCGATGCGATCTCGGCGGTCTCAATGGCCTTCTGGCGATCAATCTCGCGTTGGCGGACCTCACGTTCGGACTCGATCCGTGTGTATGCGATCGCCTGCTCGTTCGTAATCCGCGACTTCTCGATCACTTCGCGGGCACGGATCTCAGACTGCTCGGCCTCGGTATCGCGTTCGGCACGTTCACGGGCAACGGCGGCGCGTTGCTGCGCGCGCAAAAACTCAACGTCACGCTCCTGCACAAGCCGGGCTTCTTCGCTCTCGCGCTCAATGTCGAGAGACTGTTTCTCAGCTTCGAGGTTTCGCGCACGAATCTGAATAAGCGTGTCTTGTTCGATATCGTTGCGAAGCTTTCGCCGCTCCTCGATATCGCGGATCAGAGATGTAAGACCTTCCGCATCAAACCGGTTCGACGGATTGAAGAACTCAAGACTCGTCTGGTCGATGTTTCTGATCGCGACCGCTTCGAGTTCAAGTCCGTTGCGCGACAACTCCTCCTGAGCAGCCTCTTTGACGCGCGCGACATAGACGCCGCGCTGCTCGTGAATTTCCGCCATCGACATTTCAGCCGCGATGGCGCGCAATGCCGATTCAAACTTGCCGGCCAGCAGACCATGCAGGTTCGTCGTATCGAGCGTACGGCGCCCGAGCGTTGAGGCGGCGATTGAGACGGCTTCACGCGTTGGCTGAACCCGGACGTAGAACTCCGCATTCACGTCAACGCGCATTCGATCCTTGGTGATGACCGCCGCGTCGCGATCTCGCGTCACATCCAAGGTGAGTGAGTTCATATTGACCGGCGTGATGTCATGAATGATCGGCCAGACGAACGCACCGCCGTCAATCACAACCTTCTCGCCGAGAAAACCGGTCCGGACGAACGCGATCTCCTTGGTCGAGCGGCGATAGAGCCATTGCATCACCCAGTAGATGATCGCGATGACAATGACGGCAAGAATAATCCAAAGGATCAGCTGGCCAATTAGCTGTCCTGTCATAACTTGCTTCCCCCCACTGCCGGTTCTTGATTGGGGCTTGAACCCGATCCTTTTCTGCCGATCTCGCGAAAACGGCGCGTCTGCTCCGTCAACGCGATCTCGGTTGGCAGTCTTTCCATTGATGACGCGCCGTAAAAGCCATTGCAATACTGCGTATGTTCCATCACGAACGCAGCATCGTCCGGCATCGAAACCGGGCCACCGTGGACCAGAACAATCACATCGGGATTGACCGCCAAAGCCGCCTTCGCCCAGGCGTCGACCTGTGCCGGGCATTGGTCCAACGTCAGAGACGTCTGCGCACCAATCGCGCCGCCGGTCGTCAGGCCGAGGTGGCAGACGATGATATCGGCACCGGCGCGCGTCATTGCCTCTGCGTCTGCCTCTGAGAAGACGTAGGGCGTCGTCAGCATATCTTTGGCGGCGGCCTTCGCGATCATGTCAACTTCGAGCGCGAAAGACATGCCGGTCTCTTCAAGGTTGGCGCGAAACGTACCGTCAATCAGCCCCACGGTCGGAAAGTTCTGAACACCTGCAAAACCCAGCGCCTTGAGTTCATCGAGAAACCGATCCATCGACCGGAACGGATCGGTACCATTCACGCCGGCGAGCACGGGCGTATGCCTGACGACGGGCAACACCTCCGCCGCCATTTCAACAACGATCTGGTTGGCGTCCCCATAAGGCATCAGCCCGGCGAGCGAGCCCCGACCGGCCATGCGATAGCGCCCGGAGTTGTAGATGACGATGAGATCGATCCCACCGGCTTCCTCACATTTGGCGGAAAGCCCGGTCCCCGCACCGCCGCCAACAATCGGCTCGCCGCGGGCGATCATGGCACGAAACTTCTCAAGGATATCTGCTCGGTTCATTGCCATTGCATTTACCTCAACCGGTTGCCGGAACGTGGCGCCGTCCCGGTCCTGTTGGCGTTGCCATTCAACTCATGAAACGTCTGAACAACCTCAGCAGCGAACTGAGGGTCATTGACGTTAAAGGGAAGGCGGATGAGCCGTCGATCGGAACCCGCGATGAAGGTTGCCTCAATGGCAGAGAACAGAGCAGTGTTCGCAGCCGGATCATGGAACGGCTGCCCCGGGCGGTCGAGCAGCGACACGCCCCCTTCCGGAATAAAGAAGCGAACCGGGCCGCTCATTTGATTGAGGCGCTCGGCAATCCAACGGCCCATTGCGGTGTTCTCTTCCGCCGTGGTCCGCATCAGCGTAATCTGCGGATTATGCTCGTAGAGCGTCCGCCCGCGATAATGCTCCGGCACCGTATCCGGGCTCGCAAAATTCACCATGTCGAGCGCCCCACAAGAGCCAATGTAGGGCACGCGTGTGCGAATAACGGCACCAAAGCGGTCTTCGGTGGCCGGGAAAACACCACCCATCATCATGTCGCAAACTTCAGTGGTCGTGATATCAATCACGCTCTGGATGAAGCCGGCATCAACCAGGCGTTCCATCGACTGGCCACCGATCCCCGTCGCGTGGAAGACCAGACAATCATAATCGCTTTCAAGCGCCGCCTGGATCTGTTGAACACAGGGCGTCGTCACGCCGAACATGGTCATCCCGACCATCGGCAAGTCGCGCGATCCCGTCGGCGCTGCACGTTGCGCGTTGCGCTGACCCGACACCATCCCGGCGACGGCATTGGCAGCGTTGCGCAGGATCTCGCGGGTGATGGAATTCAGCCCCTGTATGTCGGCGACGGAATTCATCATCATGATATCGGACGGGCCGACATAGCGGCGGACGTCGCCTGATGCCACCGTCGAGACGAGGAGCTTCGGCGTTCCGATCGGCAGCGCACGCATCGCCGGCGCAATCATCGCCGTGCCGCCCGATCCGCCCATGCCGATGATTCCCGAGATCCCCGATTGACGCGCGATCCAGCGTTCGAACGCCATTGTCATGCCGGCAACCGATGTCCCACGATCGCTCGTAAACACACCGCTCGCGCCGCGCGGATGATGCGCGGCAATCAGATGCGCCGGCACGTCTGCGCTGGAATGCCCCCCGGACGTCGACAGATCGACAATACGCGCCGGCAGACTGTGCTCACGGATCAAGTCCCGCACGTAGCGCAGCTCATCGCCCTTGGTGTCGAGCGTGCCGACGACGAGAACGACGGATTGACCCGGTACCGCGAGAGGACGGAGTTCAACGTTGCGCTCATCCGCCCGTTGTGCGCCGTTGCTTGGCGTTGACGACACAATGCGCGCGGACTGCTCGATCAGTCGGGCGGGGACCGGTTGCGACCAGCGGTTCGGCAGCTTCGGATTGGAGTTGTAAATCCGCGAAATGCGGCTGCTCTCAGGTGCGGATGCTGTCTCCGCGTCCGCGACGTCGTCGGGCAGCGGTGTGTCGTCATGCGCGTGACGTCCAACGCCGAGCAAACGCTGCTGCAGCTCCCGGTCCGCAGCCAGCCGATGTGACTCGATAATGCGGTTGATCCGACCGTTCACCATGATCGCGACCTGCGGCGAGATGGCAGTCGCGACGGCGGTGTTTTGTTCAATCACCAGAAGGTCGATTTGCTCTTCTTCGGTGAGTTGAACGAGCAGCGCATCGATCATGTCAACGATAACCGGCGCGAGACCTTCCGTCGGCTCATCCATCACGAGCAGCCGCGGATTGAGCAGCAGCGCGCGCGCGATAGTCAACATTTGCTGCTCACCGCCGGACAACTGCGAGCCGCCGTTGGTGCGGCGCTCCGCGAGCCTTGGAAACGTCGCGTAGATGCGGTCAACGGACCAGCTGCCGTCGTGCCCGGCACTCACCATGCGCAAATGTTCGTCAACCGTGAGCGAGCGCCAGAGCCGGCGACCTTGCGGTACGTAGCCAATGCCAAGGCGCGCAATGTCTGCGGGCTGCCGTCCGAGCAACTCAGTGCCAGAAAACCGGATCGAGCCGGACCGAGATGGCACGAGCCCCATGATCGCCTGACACAGCGTGGTCTTTCCCATGCCGTTGCGGCCGACAACGGATAGCGCGCCAGACGGCAATGTGAGATCAACGCCCTGCAGGGCGTGCGAGGACCCGTAGAAGACGTTCAGGCCGCGAATCTCGAGCGCCGGCGGACTGGACCGATTATGCTGATTGCGATCGTCAATCATGACCGCCTCCGAGGTACAGCTCCTGAACCTCAGGATCGGCTTCAATCTCGTGCGGCTTGCCTTCCTTAAAGATCGCGCCGTTGTGCATCATCGTCACGCTTTCCGAGACCCGCAGCGCCACGTCCATATCGTGTTCAATGATGATGTAACCGATATGGTCCGGCAGGCCCGACAGGATTTCGATGAGTTCCGTGCGCTCGGTTGGAGACAACCCGGCTGCCGGTTCATCGAATAGAATGAATCGCGGTGCGCCAGCCAGCGCCAACGCGATCTCAAGCTGCCGCTGCTGACCGTGAGAAAGTTCGGCAACAGGTGTATGTCGCGCGTCGGTCAGATGAACGGCGTCCGTCAATTGTTCGGCGGCGTACACGATCTGATCATTCCGTCCGGGGCGGAGCAGCGAGAAGCGGTTTCGCGAGACGCCGCGACACGCAAGGTAGACGTTGTCGAGCACGGTCAAACCGCTGAACAGAAGCGAGATCTGATAGGTACGCCTGAGGCCCCGGCGGATACGATCGTGCGCCGGAAAACGGGTGACGTCCTCCCCGAACAGGCGGATCGTGCCGGCCGTCGGGAAGAAGTCGCCGGTCACGCAATTGAAGAGCGTGGTCTTACCGGCACCGTTTGAGCCAAGCACGGCCCGGCGCTCCCCGGGGCGAACAGACATCGTGACGTCGTTCAGGGCACGCAGCGCTCCAAAGTCCTTAGTCACGCCTCGGACCTCAAGCGCGTTGGCCGACCCGGTCGCCGACAAGCGCTGTGACAGGTCTTCGCGGTCGCCAATCACCGGGATGCTCATGCGCCCTCCCGTGGTTGACCCGTCAGCGGGTCCGTGCGCGCAGCCCGTTCGCGCCACTGACGCCAAAGGCCGAGCACGCCGTCGGAGGACCAGAATACGATGGCCAGAAAGCCAAGCCCGATCAGCATTTGAAACCGCTCGCCGGACAATCCAACGGCAACCAGCGCGTCGAGCGCAAACGTGCGCAACAGAACGTAAATGAACGCGCCAATGAATGGCCCGATCGGGTGTCGCAGTCCGCCGACGACCGCAATAATCAGGATGTCGATTACGGGGCCGACCGCCACCGCACCTGGTGAGATTTGTCCGTTGAGCCAGACCAGCAGAACGCCGCCGATCGCAGCGATCACACTCGCAAATGTGTACGCCGCGATCCGGTGCGCCGTGACGTTGAAGCCGAGCGCCTCCATCCGTCTGGGATTGTCGCGCACGCCCTGCAAAGCCAGACCGAACGGAGAGCGCGAGACATAGACAACCAGCAGATACGAAACGACGGCCCAGAACAGTGTCAGATAGTAGAAGGGAACGGGATCACGCCAGTTGATCCCGAACACGATTGGCGGCAGCACCTGGTTCAAGCCACTGAAGCCGTTGAACATGACGTAGTTCTGTCTGGCGAAATAGAAGAAGGCCGTGGCGATCGCGAGCGTGATCATGATCGTGTAGATGCCCTCGGTGCGCACAGCCAGTGCACCGGACAACGTCCCGAACAAGGTCGCGATCAGAATGGCAGCCGGCACAACCAGCCACCAAGGCCCGCCAAGCGAAATCGCCGTGATTGCACTCGTGCCAAGGATCGCCGTCATATAGGCCGCTACGCCGGCAACGGTCATCTGAACTAAGCTGACCATGCCGCCGTAGCCGGCGAGGAACATCAGCGACAGCGCGATCATGCCAAGGATGTAGGCCCAGCCGAAAATCTGGAACATCACGAAGTCGCTGGCCACGGTTGGAACCAGCAACAGAACGAGCCCGACGACCCAATAGGCGGTAGGAACACGCGCCAAGCTCCACGGATGATCCGTGGTCTCGGTTGACGAAGAACTCGTCCCGCGATGTTCGATCGCCACCACCGTATTATCGCCCGCTCGTAATGAGGCCCTGCGGCCGGAACGCCAGCACCAGAACCATGATGAGGAACGTCAGAACAACTGCGTAGGTCGGGAAGTAGACCGAGCCAAACTGCTCAGCGAGCCCGATCAACAATGCGCCCAGTGCAGCCCCAGGGATTGACCCCATTCCTCCGACAATGACGACAACCAGCGACGCCAGGAGAAACCGCGTATCCTCGCCGGGCGCCAGGGACTGGAAAGTGCCGCCGACGACGCCCGCGAGCCCCGCCAGCGCGGCACCGAATGCAAACACGAGAATGAATACGCGTTGGATCCGAACACCCGTTGCCGTCAGCATATCGCGGTCATCGACACCGGCGCGGATCAACATCCCGATGCGCGTGCGGTTCAGTGCCAGCCACATCGCGATCCCGATCACGATTGCAGCGAGCAGTATCACCAGGCGCACAACCGGATACTTGAGATAGACCGCATCTCCGTTGCTGCGAACGGCACTGATGATTGGAAGCTGAATGGGCCCCGACAACGCCTGCGGTGTGAGGATCTGGTAAAAGTCACCACCCCAAATCCAGAGCATCAGGTCCGCCAGAACGATTGCGATCCCGATTGTCACGAGCGTTTGCTTGAGGTCGTCGCCTTCCATGCGTCGGAACACGACGTATTGCAGAACGACACCGAGAACACCGACGACGATAAACGCGGCCACAAAGGCCAGCAGCCAGATACCGGTCGATGTCGCAACTTCATAACCAATGTAGCCGCCCAACATGTATAGCGACCCATGAGCCAGGTTCACATTCTTCATGAGGCCGAAAATCAGCGTGAACCCGCTGGCGACCAAGAAGTACAGCGCCCCAAGCGTGATCCCGTTCAACAACGCGTTGAGGAAAACCTTCTTCCGACCGATGAGCCCGACCAAGCCGCTTGGCCATGGCGCAAAAATCGCCCACACCAAGACGGCGAATAGCAGAAACAGGATCAGCGACCAGATCGGGCGGCGCTCAATGAAATCCCGCATGCGACGGTCTTTCGCTCTAGAATCATGCCACACGTTATCAGATTTTCCCCGGGTCTGGGCAAATCGTAACGTGCGTTAAGCGTTAAGGGTGGCGTCAGGCCCGGAGCATGGGCCTGACCGTCGAGACGTGAAACCGAAACCGGCTGCAGTCGCAACTATGGCCGCCATCTGACGGCGGCCATAGCCTCATCAGCCCAAGCCAGACGCATGGTGCGCCGCCTTGAAGCAGCGCCACCCCTGTGTCTGCCTAGCTGCACTGCATGATGTCGCGCGACGGCAAGCCGAGCTTACGGAACTCTGCCTCGTCCTGACCGAGCGTCTGCGTGACGTTGTCGATCTTCTTGACGAGCTTGTTCTGCAATGTGCCGTTCGGCAACTCGACAACCTCGGTGACGAAGTTCGAACCGATCGCCTGACGGTTCTTGTCCAGTTTGATCGTGCCGTTCGGTGCCTCAAGAACAAGCGTTGCCAGGCAAGCGCGGAACGCCTTGTGGCCGTCCGAAAGGTTGCCGCCAACCTTGTTCAGGCAGGTGAATGCAGCCGTTGCAGAATTGTAGTAGCCGGTTGCGAGCAGCGATGGCGACGGGAAGCGCTTATCCGGCGGGAACGCATCCTGGTACGCCTTCACAAACGCCTGCCAGTCCGGATTGTCCCAGGTGTCAGCCTGCGGACCGGATGACGGTGTGCCGATCAGTGCATTCTTCGCGTTGCCTTTGGCGGACAGTACCGTCCCGTCCACCATGATCGTGCCGCCGATCAGGTTCGCATCACCGCCGGCCTGCTGATACTGGTTGAGGAAGTTGACCGCGTCGCCGCCGCCAAGCCCGAGGTAGATTGCGTCGACATCATCCGGCAATGCCGCAATGATCGATGCGAAATCCTTGGTTCCGAGCGGCACCCAATTCCGCTCAACGATCTTGCCCCCGGCCTTGCAGAAGCCATGGGCGAAACCGAGGAAGTTCGTGTAGGCAAACGAATAGTCTTCGGCGACGGTTGCGACCGTCTTCCAACCCTTGACGTTGTAAACGTACTCGCCAAGGCCGGCGCCCCATTGTGCTCCGTCCATATTGAAGCGGAAGAAGTTCGGGGCCGGATCGACAAATGTCGTTTCCTGTGCGCCAGAGATTCCGTTGATAATCGTCACTTGAGGTTGGGTCTTTGCATAGTCGCGCAGCGCAATGCCCTCGGAACCCGAAAGCGGCCCAATAACAATGTCGACTTTGTCTTGCTCGACTAACTTGCGAACGGCCCGCAGCGCGCTTTCCGGGCTGGCATCGGTTGCGCCGACAATCACCTCAATATCGCGACCGCCGGCTTTATTTTTGAATTTCTCGAGTGCAACATCAAATCCACGTTTTCCATCCTGGCCCAGCACCGTATATGTGCCTTCCAGCGTGGCCATAAATCCGACCTTTAACTTTTGCGCCATGACCGCAGAAACGGACATGGTCAGCACCGCAGCGCTGATTGCAACAGTTGAGAGTGATTTCATCAGCTGTTTCCTCCACCCAGATGCGCACTGTTTTATTGTTCCGGGCTCGTCTATGACGTGTGCCGGATTTGAGCTATCTCCTGCACCTGCAAGAAGACTGCCTCAGATAACGGACGCGCGCTGCCCGCTGAGTCGAAGCATATTCGCATTCTGGTGCATGACAAGAACATTGGGGGTGCGCTTCGACCATGGTCGAGCAAGTGATGGCTCACACCGACCTGCCCAACTTTTCACCAACAGGCACGTGATGATCAAACGTCGTCATTTACTCTGCAGCGGCCTGCGGAGCAATGAACCAGCAAAATCATCAGCTATCTTATGAAAAGATGCGCGGAAGACTTAAGAACATCAAAAGCTGAAGCATTCTGCTCAGACGGAAACGCTACAAATCTTGCGCCTTCATTTTGGGATCACGAGCGCTGAATGATCACGCTCGGACGCGAGCGCGGCGCATACGATATGCCATCAGCAAACGCGCCAAGACGATCGTCAATGCGCCGTCATGGTCTCTCGCAAAAAGTCCACGACGGCCGCAACGCGCGGCAAATGTCGCCTTTCTGGTATCACGAGCGCTGTAATCGGTTGGGGATCAGCATCGTGCGTTTCCACGAGGAGGGGCACCAGGCGTCCGTCGGTCAAGGCGCCTTCGCCCAGGAAATCTCCAACCCGAATGATGCCGGCACCGGCCATGGCCATCTCAAGCAACGCCTCAGCATTGTCTGACCGAAAGTTGCCGGAGATATTGACTGTCTGCCGTCGTCCGCCCAGGACGAAAGGCCACTTATCGAGTCGGGAGAAACCAGCCAACGCCAGGCAGTTGTGATCGACAAGATCCGATGGCCGCTGCGGCCGTCCGTGACGCGCGAGATAGTCCGGACTGGCCGCAATAACGCGTCGGACGTCACCAAGCCGAATTGCAATGAGGTCGCTATCGCTAAGCGGGCCGACTCTGATCGTGATGTCAATCTGTTCGGCGATGGGATCGATGCGCCGGTCCGTAACGGACAGGTCGAGCGAGAGCATCGGATGCGCGGCCTGCAGTCTCGGCAAAGACGGCACCAGCTTGTAGCGCGCAAATGCAGTCCCGGTGTTGATCCGAACATGCCCGCGCGGTGCGCCGCCAGACGCATGTGAGACTTCGGCTTCTGCAGCTTCAATCATATGCAGGATCTGTCGCGCGTGGCCGAGATAGATTTCGCCCTCTTGAGTCAGCGTCAGACGTCGCGTGGTCCGGTGCAACAGTGTCGCGCCAATTCGCGTCTCCAGTCGCGAAACGGCCCGCGAGACACCGGATGCGGTCATGCCCAATTCTTCACCGACGGCAGCAAACGCGCCAAGTTCGGCTGTTCTGACAAACGCAGCGATATCGGCAAGGTCGGTCATGGGAGCGCCAATTCCTGCTTACTAGGCAATTCTGAGTACGATTATTGATTATTTATCGTCAATTGAAGCAAGAATAAAACCAAGGCATCGTCAATCCAGAACAGGATACCAACGATGCCGATTGCCAAAATCTCTGTCCCCAACCATCTCCCAACTGACAAAGTGCGCGCACTTGCCGATGCGGTCCAGGACGCGCTCGTGACGATCTGCGATATTCCGCCCAAAGACCGCTTTCAGTTCATATCGCGGTTTGCACCGGACGCCATGATCATCGATCCGACGTTTCCGGATCTCAGCCGAACAGCGGACGCCTCGATGGTTGAGATCATCGTGATCGGCGGTCGCGATGCCGAGCAAAAATCGCGCCTCTATCAACACATCGTCTCTCGATCGGAAGCGGCAGGTTTCGTCGGTGACGACATCATGATTGCACTCATCGAGAATGAGCGTGAAGATTGGTCAGCTGGCCGTGGGCAATCGTACGCGAATATACCCTAGATGTTACATGACCGAGAGCGATGCGAAAAAAAACCCGCGTTTGCCTATCGACTACCCGCCAATGATGGACAAGAACATGGATGCTATGAGGCGAGCTGCGCTGCTGGCCGGCCATGCGGCAGCGCACGGCGTCCTGTCTGTTTCAACAGGCGGTCAATTGATCCCGTTCTGTGTATTTGAAGATGATAACGGCGGCCGCTCGCTTACCCGATTCGCTTTCGGCGATCCCGACGCCGCATTCAAAGGCGCGATATCCCTCTTCGGAGCCGGAAGCGAGGGTGCATCGATGGGTGCGATGGTCTACCCGGATGTCTTCGTGCGCAACGAGATGGGTCTGGATGCCATGATGGTTGCTGCTCGAACGTACCCGGCACGCGAACCAAACATGCGCTTGGCAGTCACGTTCGAACCCGCAGACAGTGCCTACGGTTTCAGTGTCTTCGATCCGGAAATCATGGAGCACCCTGGTATCGAAGATAACAATTTTCGTGACGTCCTGTCCGCCTTCTGGGAGGGACGCGACAGCCATTCAGAGGCGGCAGCGGTGTGGACCGCGGCTTATCAAGGCCCGCCGCCGATCTAGAGCGTTTCCGCGACCGGACGGGTCACGTCGCCGGACCACACGCCCTTTCCGATTCAAGCTGACCGGCTGCCCATGAGTTGGCGGCCAATGGGATTATGGTTGGTCCCCGCCTTGTTACCGGCGCAACAGCGCCGTGCGCTCACTTCTGGTTTCCTGAACTCGATATCGGGGCACGATCGGAACCCCAACAGCGGGCTCAAAACAAAACCAAATCAGAAGGGCTAAGATCAGTGAAATCGCTCTTTATGGCAACCATTGCCGCTTTCGCGTTTACATTCGCATTCGCCGGCCTGCCAACTGAAAAAGTCGGCGTCTTCGCGACACCGCAAGCACAAGCCAAGTTCGGTTCGCGGATTAAACGCGCGGGACGCAGAATCCGAAAGCGTGCAAAACGCGTTGGTCGAAAAATCCGCAGGGGCGTTAAACGCGCAGGGCGCAAAGTCCGTGGAGGCGTTAAACGCGCGGGGCGAAAAATCCGTGGGGGCGCAAAGCGCGCAGGGCGCAAAATTCGTCGCGGCTTCAAGAGAGCGGGCCGAAAAATCGTTGCAGCAGGCCGGCGAACTAAAGCGAAGTTCAAGAAGTTCGGCCGAACCAAAGCCGGTCGAATTCTGAAGAAAGTTGGCAAAGTCGCTGCGTTTGTTGCACCAGTGCCTGGCGGCAAGCTTATTGCCACCGTGAAAGCCGCAAAGGCCGTTGCAAAGGGCGTCAAAGCGAGTCGGAAGCTCGCCAAAGCGGCCCGCACCGCAAGAACGGCCCGACGCACCACCAAAGCCGCTCGCAAGTCCAAGGTCCCCGAGATCCGTCGCCTCGGCAAGGTTGCTCGCGCCAAAAGAAATCGAGAGTTCCGTAAGAACGTGATCGATGTGGCTAAGGGTGTGAAAGGCGGTCGCACAATCGTAAATAACGGCCGGGAGTTCCGTGAAATTGTCACCGAATAATGCAGCTATTATAAATTTGAATCAATAATTGTGACACAATTGAGAAGATGAAGTCATATCATTCCAGGAAGCATGCCGCTGACATGCTTCCTGATTTGTTACGTAAATACACATTTCAATTATTCGCTTTCAGCGCCGGCGGAACATAATGATCGCATTTGCCGTCTCGATCGGAGTCGCTAATATCGTGCTCCCCGACGAAGGATCCGGAAAAGAATTTCAAAGCGGCATTCGCAATTCTAGAATCGGTCTTCAGATCGTCTGCCGTCTTGATGTGAAATACACATCGCTCAAAGTCGGCGACCCCTTTGACCGCGATGGTGATCTCTGTTGGCACACGATAACAGGTTTTAACACGAACGTTTCCAGCTACGTCGATCAATCCATCGGTTCGTGGTTTCATCGTCGCCCGATTGACGATGACCTCGGAGCGGTCGGCCAGCGACTTTCTGCAGACAAAGCCCGAACAGCGGTTGCATGCTGACCGGAGCTTTTCCTCGACTTGGCCTTTGATCGGCGTATCTTCGAGGAGGAATTTCGACACATCGACTTCGGCGGCCCTGCTGACCGATACGGTTGCAAACAACGATGACAGAACCACTGTAGCGAAGAAGACCGGCAACATGGCTTTTCCTGACAAGAGCTTACGCGGTTGAAACGTGGCGATGGAGATGCCTGTAACGTTGGGCCAAATTCAGACAGCCTCAAAATCCGGCCCCGATTGCCCCTCCTCTCAGTCGCGCAATAGCCCGTCGCAGGGCCCGACACACGACGATACCGACCGCGTAGGCTATCTTGGCGGACATGTCGCAAGATACGCTGATGGAGTTTGCGGCCTCTCGAGCGGCAAACATCAGGCTAATCCGCAGCAAAGGATGCATCCGATGTACGGGATCATGATCTATGACGGCGTCGAACCGATCGACATTGGCGCGACGTTCGGTGTCCTGTCGATGGCACGGCGGATGTGCCCGGATCTGGAGTTTGCCGGAGTGGCGCGGAACAAGGGCGTGGTCCGATGTGCTAACGGTCTCGAGGTCATTGCGCAGTATGGCTTCAAGGATGCACCGCATTTCGACGATCTGATCGTAACAGGTGGGCCCGGTTGGCGAGATGCGGCAGCCGACGCGGAAACGCTGGCATACTTGCGATCCTCGCCGTCGCGGCTCACGGCGATTTGTACCGGCGCAATGATTCTTGCCGCAGCAGGCCGCCTGCATAATCGCCGCGCGACGACAAAATCGGAAGTCTTCGATGGAGAAGTCTCCCCACTCGCCGAGTTATCCAAGACACTGGACACAACGCAGGCCGCCGTGGTGGACGATTGTGACGTCGTAACAAGCGGCGGTGTGACACTCGGAATCGATGCGGTGTTCTATTGCCTGGCGCGCAGTCATGGACAAACCGTGGCAAACGAAGTCGCCCGCGTGATGGAGTATCAGCGTGCCCTTCGCGTGAACAAGGAAGAACTCGGCTACGGATGAGCAATGCGAGCGATGCGTGAGCGACAGCTGAGACGACGGTGTACTTTTCGATCGCGACAGGAGCAGACAGACAAGCCGCCCATGGCCTCACAGGCTCGCGAAGTGATCACTCGCCACGCCATGAAGGTTCGACCACATCAGCTTCAGGTTAGACAACAGACCTGCTGCGACACCGCGATTGGCCAGAATCACGATTGCTGCGCGCTTTTGCGGGCAAACGTACAGCGCAGATGTTGAGCCCGCCGTACCGCCATCATGGAACAACACCCGCGGGGCGGACGGGTCCAGCACCATCGCCAACCACCCGAGGCATTGCGCCATCGGCTGCATGTCGCCCTTTGGCCCCAACCCGACAACGGGCTGTGCCGTAGACGCAATCGCGCGTGCGATGGGTGTTGTTGGCGTGTCCATGGCTGCCGCGACCTGGCCCGAAAATCGCGCGAGATCGCGCGCCGTGGACCGTAGAGCGCCTGCTCCGGCGATCGCCTGAAAGGTCCAAGGCACGACCGGCTTGCCGGATGTGGCACGCGGCTGGGCAAAGCGCTTCCGCTGGTCGTCCGTCAGGGCGATTGCAGTGTCGTTGAGACCAAGCGGCTCAAGCACCTTTTCCTGCAGGAGATCTGGATACGGTCGTCCCAGACTGACCGCAAGAACCTCACCGAGCAGGCCGAAGCCCAGATTCGAGTACGCATGCGATGTTTCGTGCGGCGGCTGGGACGGACGCCAATCGCGCACCCACGCCACAAGATCATCGCGGTCGAAGTCCGCATAGGGGTCAGCACCAACGCCACCAATGACGGCCTTCCACATAGGAACATGCAAACGTGGCAATCCCGACGTATGGCTCGCAAGGCGCCTCGGCGTTAAGGAGGCCGGCGCACCCGAGAACGCCGGACAAGATTCGCCGATGGGACGGTTCGGATCAATGTCGCCGTCAACCGTCAGGCGCGCCAAAAGAAGAGCCGTAAAGACCTTTGTGATGGACCCGACCTCGAACACCACGTCCTCGGGCGCACATGGCTGCGCAACTGCCCGGTCACCAAACAGCGTCACGTGCTCTTGTTCGTCCTGCGCAAGCAGCACGACAACAGCGGAAGACGGCCCCTGATACGGCGCTGCCAGCTTCGCCGACACGTCAGCTTGGTCGTTGGACATTCGGGCCACCTCTGTTGTGATCAGCGGCGCCATACGACCGCAACATGTCAACAAATGGCACTGCGCCAAACCGGTCGCGCGAGGAATTGACACATGGGATTGCACGACAAGTAGCAAGCGGCAGAACAGGTGCCGCATCAGCGGTCGGAGGCCGCCCAAGGAGCGGGCGCTCGCGTCAGCGAGCATCGTCATCATCGTCTTCTCGTCCGCCAGTACCAGTTAGCAGTTCATTTCACTGACCGGTCCGTGCAACAATCGCGCGTGGACACCGGATGACGTCGATCGATTGTCCGGCTCATGGAAGGTGCGAGGCGATGGAATACACGTACTTGGGCCGCAGCGGCTTGCGCGCATCGCGGATTTGTCTCGGCACAATGGACTTTGGCGGCGAAACCGACCTGCAGGCCGCACAACGCATGACCGACAAGGCGCGCGAAGCACAAGTCAACTTCATCGATACCGCGGACGCTTACACCGGTGGCAAGTCCGAAACGATGGTCGGGCAGCTTATTGCCGAGGATCGGGAAAACTGGATTCTGGCAACCAAGGTTGGCCAGCAAGACGGTCCGACCCATCGGAAAATGGGGTTGTCGCGCAAGTGGATGATGCGGGCAATCGACGACAGCCTGACACGGCTGGGTACAGATTACGTCGACATCTACTACATGCACCATCGCGACCGCGATACGCCGTTGCGCGAGAGCATTGCGGCCATGCGCGATATCATTGCTGCCGGCAAGGCCCGCTACTGGGGCTTCTCCAACTTCTACGGCTGGGAGATTGGCGAGATCATCCGTTTGTGTGACGACGTTGGTGCGCCGCATCCGGTCATCGCGCAACCCATGTACAATCTCGCCATGCGGATGGCCGAGAATGATTATCTGCCGGCTTGCGAACACTACGGCATTGGCGTCGCACCGTTCTCACCGCTAGCCCGTGGAATCTTGACCGGCAAGTATCGGCAGGGAGAGGAACCACCGGCCGGCAGCCGTGCCGCGCGCGGCGACTCGAGCCTTCTCAATCGCGACTTCCAAAAGGAAACGTTCGAGGCCGTTGAACAGATCCGCCAGCACGCAGCAAAACGTGGTTTGTCGCCTACCGACTTTGCGGTTCTTTGGGTCCTCAACAATAGCATTGTTTCAACAGTCATTGCCGGTCCGCGAACACCGGAGCAGTGGGCATCTTATCTTGACGTTCTCCGTCACGAGTTCACGTCGCACGACGAGGCCCTTGTCGACAAGCTTGTGGCGCGAGGGCATCCCGCGGCGCCAGGCCTCAATTGGAATAGGCACCCGCCAATGGGCCGCAAACCACGAACGGGTTAGCCCCCCATTGCGAGTCCGTACGACGCATTTCATGCGCCCGCATCATGTTGGCACAGGCCTCCACACCTGAGGCAGTCGGCTGATCTGCAGGACCCACGCCCTAACCGCGGTCGCGATAAACCGGCTCCGGCAGAGCAAAGAACGCGTGCAGGATGTGGTAGGCGATCATGTAGTTTTTCTGCTGAAAGCTGGCGTGGGAAATCCCGGGCATAATCGCGAACTGCTTGTCGTTGTTCGGCAGTGCCTCGTAGAACTTGACCAAGTCTTCGACACTCGCGATCCCGTCAAATTCACCGCGCATGATAATCGTCGCCGCCGTGATCTTCTTCGGATCGACCAGCGGCAGGTTCGCGCACATGTCGATATAGGTTCCATTCGGCATTGAGTCGTCGAGTGCCATGATGGCAGCGGCAAAGGCCTCGATGGTGGCCTTGTCGGCCGTGTCTGGATGATCGCGGTTAAAGATCGAGTAGACAAAATCGAGGTCGATCGGGCGGCGCTTGCTCTCACGGAATTGAGGCAGCTTCTTCTTGCGATCGGCCAGGGTCGGACTGCCTTCTCCAGTCCAGACAAACGCATCCAGGGCGAGACGGGCGACGCGACCGGGACAGTTTTCCGCAAACTTGGCCGCACGCAAAGCACCAGATGAAATGCCGTAAACAAGCAGCGGACCACAGTTGCGTTTATTCATGATGTAGGCGCTGGCTGCCGCCAGGTCGTCAGCACCGTTGGCGATGTCGCAGTAAATGTCCCGGTCCTTCGTCGATCGGCCATAGCCTTCCATGTCGACGCACCAGGCATCGAAGCCTTGGACCGCGAACCAGTTCATGACTGAGCTAAAAGGACGACCATCGACGTGGAGGTCAAACGTCGGTTGTGACGCCATCGATGATCCATGGACGAACAGTATCGTGCCGTTCTTGTTTTCGGGAACCCCACAATACTTCTCCCAAAGGAACAGCTTAACGTCGCCCTTGTTGGTCCAGTGCTCCTCACCCTTGACCTGATCTTCACTCACTTGACTTGTCATCGACTGTCTTCCCCAACGTTTTACAAATCTATCCTCATCAACCACGCGGATCCGATCACGCTTTGTATTCCACGATGTCGAACCCGCGATTGCGATCGATCAGGTACACCAGCCCCCGATCGTCAACGTCGACATCGTTCGTTTGAGGGCTACCAAAGCCAGCGCGCGGTTCCGGCATAAAGAACGCGTCTTCGCGGGGCTCTTCCGGCACGGAGATGTCGACAACCCTGAGACCGCCGGAAAACCAGGCGCAGAATACTTTATCGTCGTCGATATGCTCTTGAAACTGATGCATGCCGAACCGGCCCTCACCCCGCGACCATGGGCTATCCATCTCGCTGACATGGAATGTCGACAACGGCGTAATCTTGGCCCGATCGCTCGCATCGAAAATCCACAGCCCGGCATGCGGCTGACCGTGACGATGCTCGTGCTCTTCATCGCAGGCCAGTGCAATCGTACGACCACCAAACTGTTTCGCCGCTGGCATGACCGTGTGCGTCGGCTCGACCACCCAGGGGTGATAGTTATAAGCGCCAATCGTCTTGGGCGCCGTGATTTCGGCGATATCGACGACACGTATGCCCGCATGCCAGACAGCAGCCCAAAGCTCATTCCCAACACGCATCGCATGGTGGAGACGGTGGCCATAGCCGGTCCAGGTTGGCGTCTCGCCGCCGGCAACATGTTGGCCCGGCAGCCACCACCGTGAGACTTCCGACACACGCTCCGGATCAGACAGATCGTAGATGACCAGGATGTTGCCGACGTAGCCGTCCATTTCCGTTGAGATATAGGCGTAGCGTTCGTCCATGTCGAACCGGTGGACGCCAAAGCCGTGTGTCCGCACATAGCTGAGAAGCTTCGGCTGGGCGGGGTTGGATATGTCCCACACCTTGAAGCCACCTTCGTCGTACCCGCGCGCCACCGCGGCCTGCATCTCCGCAAGGTCGGTGACGGATACCCCCATGTCGTCTGCGATCTCTTCCACCGTCGGTATGCGGCCATGCACCGACGTCAACCGCTTTTCAACGTCCGGGATGCGCGCACCGCGGCGGATAAAATGCCGGCGATCCTGTTCAACGTTCGTGATCATATAGTCGCCGGCAACGCGCACTTTGTGCGTGTGCGACCAGGGACTGCCGACGTCGATCTCCGCGATCAGTTTTGGTGTTGTTGGATCAGAGACATCGATAATGGACGTTCCCTGCGGTGGCTTCATGTGGCCGACGTAGGCTATGCCATTGCGAACCACAACCTGCCCGCCGCCCGGTATGTCCAGGCCACCGACGTGACGCACATTGTCCGACTTCAGCGCAACCATATCAGCTCGCTCTCCGTTGGTTCAGCCAAGATTTCAAGGCAGGCCCGAAGACGGACAAGATCAGGAGTACCCAGAGTACATTTCCAATGTTCGACGAAAACAGGGTCGTCAGGTCGCCTTGCGAAATGCGCATGGCCCTGAGGAAGAAGTTCTCCAGAAGCGGGCCCAGGATCACGCCAATCAGGATCGCAGCAACATGGTAGCCGGTTCTGCGAGCAATGTAGCCGATGACCCCGAATACGATCGCAATCCCCATGTCAAAGACATAGGCCCTGGGCACAAACGATCCGACCAGCGTGAACGCGATGATGATCGGCGCCATGTAGACGGTCGGCACAATCAACACTTTGGAAAAGTAGCGCGTCAGCGGGAGGATGAGGAGACCCAGCAAGATGTACGTCAGCGCCATCGCCGCGAACGGGCCGTAGCCGACCAGCGGGTTACTCTCGAAGAGATCCGGACCGAACTGGACGCCATGATATTCGAGAACGACGGCCATGATGGCAGCCGTGGCGCCGCCAGGGACACCGATAATAAGCAACGGAATGAGCGTACCGGCGGTCACGCCGTTGTTGGCAGACTCGGGCGCGATCAGCCCTTCGATGTGGCCGGTCCCGTACTTTTCCGGTGTCTTCGAAAACAACCGCGATTGCTGATAGGCGACGAACGATGCGATCGCCGCGCCCGCTCCGGGAATCACGCCGATCACAAGCCCGACAATACTGGTCCAGACGATGTGAGACCACCGCTTAAGCGTCTCATAGATCCCTTCGAAGGTTTCCAACCAGTTTGACCCTGCCGTCTTGGCCGCCGCATTTTCGGTCAAGACAATGCGCCGTTCGATCACCACAAACGCTTCAGAGACGGCAAACAGACCAACAAGCGCCGGAACCAGTGGGACTTTGTCGTAGAGTTCAAGAAAGCCGAACGTGCCGCGCGGCGCCTCGTACACCACGTCTGCGCCGATGTAACCGATCATGAGGCCAAAGAACCCGGCAATGAGGCCTTTAATGGTGTCTTGCGCGGAAATCGTCGCGATCAAGGAGATCCCGAACAGCATCACAACGATCATCTCAACGCTATGCAGGTAAAAGGCGACCTGCGACAGCCACGGAATGAGCACCAACGCGAGTAGCGTCGTCAGCAGACCACCAAGCACCGACGCCGTAAATGAAATCGCAAGTGCCTGCTGGCCATGGCCCTGCGTTGCCATCGGGTAGCCGTCGAGCGGTGTGGCTGCAGCACCGGCCGTTCCCGGAATGTTGACCAGGATTGCCGGAATGCCGGCACCCAGGCGGGAGGCGGTATAAATGGCCGTCATAAAGATCATCCCCACCTCCGGCGGCATCGCAAGCGTCAGTGGGAGCAGAATGATGATCGTATTGGCAGCGCTGAAGCCGGGTATTGCACCAACGACAATACCCAGCACCGTGGCGGGAACAATCACCCACCAATAGCCAAGCGTGTCACCGAACAACGAGAGAAAGAGCGAAAGGTCAACGGTCATTCAATGCCTGCTTGATCGATTTGGCGTAAGGGTCCAGCAAGTTCTCGACCGGTCCCTTCGGGAAGCGCGTTTCGAAGACGAAGATGAAAATGAAATAGCCGATCAGCGAGCAGCTGATGGAAACCAAAGCGGCATTTTTCCAGTTCCAAGGCGAAGACAACAATACGATCGCGAGAAATAGAAAAACCACTGTGGAAATCGTAAAGCCTAAGTCCTCGATAAACCAAACATAAGCGATAGTCAGCACCAGCAAGCCAACACGTTTTACATTGCTGCGATAATCGAAGTCGATGGCGCCAAAACTGACAATCTCTGTTCCCAGCCTAAGCCGCATGATCGTCCGCACTGCGAACGCGAGGATCGCCAGCAACAGCAAACCGCTGACCAGCACCGCGCTGGCCTGAGCGATCCAGGGAACTTCGGTTATCGTCGTCAGATAGTAGATGGCGAAAGCCAACGCCATGGCCGGAATGATCAAGTCGGGCAGGACATTCCGGGGCGCGGGTGTGCGATCGCCTGATGTTGGTTTTTCGGTCACGGGAGGAGCGCTCAACGGCAAATCAAAAGATGCCCCGCGCACTGGTCGACCTGCGCGGGGATGACGATGGAGCAAAAAGGAAAGTGGATCACTTCCCCTTCAAGAGGTCACGATACTGCATCCCGACCTCCGTGATGTTTTTCACGTACTCTTTGCATTCCTTTTCGTAACCGGGATTGACCACTTCCCACGGCGCCTTTGATTTGGCGACGGCAGCCTTGTATGCGGGGTCGACAAAGACTTTCTTCGCTGTATCCACCAGCGTCTGGTAACGGTCCGGGTGTTTGTCGACAGCCGCCTTCTTGATACCGAACGCCCGCGCACCTGCCGGGAGCGGCGGCAAGCCGAGCTTGTATTCGGTATTGACCAGCACCGCATTCGGCATGCGATCCGGCACGATGTTTTTCTCGTCGAACAGTCCGACGATTTCGATGCCTTTACGCTTCATAACCGTAGTGGCCGGCAAGACACCGAGATCAGTCTCGCCCGTCAGCACGCCGTTGCGCGTGTTCTTACCTCCGGACAACGGTATGAGATTGACTTTGATGCCCGTCTTACGGGCGAAGACCAACATGCCAAGAGATGCCGGATGCGCCAACCGGCTGGTCGCAACTGTCAATGTGCGCTTCTTGCCTTCCGAAATGATGTCTTCGACATTCTTCATCGCACTTTTCGTGCTCAGGAATATGCACCCTGGGTCTGCGTCAACCTGCACAAAGTAAAAGTAATCATCGAGACTGAACGTGGGTTTCTTAACCACCCAGTTGAGAACTTCCGGTCCCATGTTGCCGAATATCAAGTCATGACAATCGTCGGCACCTTTGGCCATGTAGGTTTCATAGCCGACCCGGCCCGCTGCGCCGGGGAAGAACGACGGTTCGAATTCTTTTCCAAGATGACTGGCCCAAACACTTGTGAAGGCGCGAAAATTACGGTCCGCACCGCCACCCGCCCGAGTTGGAATGAAGCCGCGGATCGCGCGTTCTGGAAACGCTGCAAACGCTCGACTGCTTAAGCCAACCATCGTGCTGCTGAAACCTGCAGCCGTCATGAACCCAAGAATGGTGCGACGATCAAAGTTGCGCGGATCTTTGTCCATTGTTTCTCTCCCAAAATTCGTCTTTCTGAGTGACGATCAACTCAGCTTGCCAGAGATCTCGGACGAACGCCAACACCGCACGCGCGTGGCCCTCTCGCGTTGTACGTGGCCGATCGCTAAATCATTTCCGCCATAGGCGGAATCGCTTCACCGGCCCACACCCCATGCTCGACTCAGCTTGGCCGGCCACCCAACGGGACGATTTCATGGGTGGCCTAACGACATCGGATGTTTCCGATGTCGTTGACTCAAGAATGCTGAACTCGGAAACATCCGAGTTCAGGGCGGGGGGTGTGGGATGGTTCCAGCTGAACCTGAAATGCTAAAGCTTCGGACAGTAAACGCATCGCTGGGATGCAAAGTTGGAATAAGGACTACACGAAGTTTTGAGGTGAAACCGTTATCGTCCTACTCGCGGCAGGAGTGTGTGGCGACCAAGATCAAGCCCGATAAGTTTGGAACGATTGCGCCGTCGTCATATCGTTGAGGCGTGGCGACACCTCTGTCGGCTCCGCCAGATCGGCGACTTCAGCGATCTGCCCAAAGGCGAGGGGCGTCGTCCGCTCACGAGTACCATGCTCGGCCTTCAGCAAGGTAGGAGAGATTCAAGCGCAGCAACCACTCGTTGAGACGTCAGCATGTCAACCTAACACAGCTCTGCAAAGCCTCCACCACACTTTGTCTCACCTGCTCAACGCGTCCAGATACTGCGCGCATTCGCTGCTTGCAGCTGTACCGACCTCGAACGGGTACATTCTTGAGTGACGAATGAACTCTTGTTGCGCAGCCGCATCTGAGTGCGTTTTGATGGCTCCCATATTATAGCACATATCCCAGCCTATCGCTTTCGTACCATTCCAGTTTGATGCAACTAGGTTGACACCGCGACAAGGTTTCGGAGATGGCACCCCACGCTCCACACAGTTTGCAATCCACCGTTCCATAACTTGTGTATCTTGCATTAATATCCACGAGCCAGGAACTAAGATTCTGGATATCGCAAGAACATCTAATGTAGGCCACGGGTGCATATGGTTCGCATCGATAAAGGCCAACGTCGGCAGACACTCAGAAATCTCCTGCTGTAGGGCGTGCGCGCCCAACACAACTTGCGGAGTCGTGATTTCGACGCTCAATTTCCAGTATTTCATAAGCGTTGCGAAGTTCAACTCAACCACTTGCCCGACCTTGTTTTGTTCGGGGCCATGAAATCTGAGTAAGTCCATACTATGCAGAAACGTTTCCCTGCTTCGGCAAAGGCCAAGCCGATGCCCGGCATGCAAAATAAAAGCAGATGACACGCCCGAACAAACCCCGACTTCAACAACTGTTCTGGGCTTGATAGCAGCTAGATAAGCGGCGATAAAAAAAGCGTCGCCGGCGGTGATTGGGCCTCCAAATTTGCCCACCAACTTCTTTTTAAAGAACTCCTTGACAATCGCTCGAACTTCTTCCCAGCACTCGTCCGAAAGGACCCCAAATTTCGGGTCTATTTGTTTTAAAGTATGCTCGGTGCTGCGCGTGCCCTTATCGAGCTTATCAAGCTCAGAGCCAAAATATATATTAGTCAGAAGCTTGTTATTGATCACGACAGTTCACCTCTCTGACCCGCATTGCTGGCTTGGACAAAGTCGTTGTCAAAATCCGAAATGCCTCATCCCTCCCGTCGCGGCTCGCTCGGCAGCGATATTGGCAGTATCTAGTTGCGAGCTAGCCGCCAATTAACCAGAGAAGTAATTTGTGGAATTTATTGATTTGAGTGGTGCCCAGGGGCGGAATCGAACCACCGACACTGCGATTTTCAGTCGCATGCTCTACCAACTGAGCTACCTGGGCGAGCCCGCAGTCGTCAAAGCCCGATTGGGTGCAAACGCGGGAGCCTGTGTATAGGCCGCCGGCCCCAGCCTTGTCCAGCCGTTTTCGGTTGTGCCACTCGTGCGTTTCAGTTTTAGCTGAAGTCGGCCCACACCCCCGTCCTGAACTCGGATGTTTCCGAGTTCAGCATTCTTGAGTCAACAACGGCGATCAGTGAACGTCGCGACCGTTTTCCGGCACGACGTCGTCGGGCTTCAAGCCGTCTTCATCATCATCTTCCGTCACTGCAATCGCGTACTTTCCGCCAAGCCACCGCCCGAGATCGATGTCCGCGCAACGCTTGGAACAGAATGGACGATAAGCAGCCTGCGTTGGGCGCCCACAAATCGGACATCGCGGGCCCCGCTTCTGCGACGATGCGCTGTTGTGATCCATTCCATCTGCCTCTGCCCGTCGCGTTGTGTCCCGACCCTGCATGACGCCTGACGAGAGACGCGCGCACCGCTCCGCTTTTTAGCCCGCGGCTAAGCTACGCTGGCGTGATCTCGCCGGCCACCCAGTTGTAGTGGATTGGAAACCCCTCTCCTTGCAGAAGGGCAACCACTTCCGTGAGGGGCAGTCCAACGACATTGGTATAGGAGCCGACGATCTGCTGGACAAAGCACCCTGCAAGCCCTTGGATCGCGTAGCTGCCGGCCTTGTCCCGCCATTCGCGCGATGCAATGTACGCTTCGATTTCCGTGCGCGACAAACGCTTGAACCGGATCCGGGTTTCGACAACGCGCATCCTTAGGCGATCATCGTGGGTCAACAGGCAGACGCCGGTGTACACGCGATGCGACCGGCCGGACAGGATCTCCAGCGTCGCGACGGCTTCTTCGACATAGTGTGGTTTGCCGAGAATCCGCTGGCCGAGCGCAACGACGGTATCCGCAGCCAAAACATGGGCATGCGCCAGCGCATCGTCAGTCTCGATTTGCGAAACCGCGGCCTTGGCCTTCGCACGCGCAAGGCGGCCGACAAGCGTTCGCGGCCGTTCACCACGCCGTGCCGACTCGTCTATGTCGGCTGGTCTGAGCGCATCAGGTTCGATGCCCACCTGACCAAGCAACGACAAACGCCGTGGCGAGCCGCTGGCCAGAACAAGGCGTGGTGTCGGATCATCGACCGTCAAACGACCGGACGCACGCGCTTGCCTCAGCGTCATGCGTTGGCCGCCGGATCGGTCACTTAAACCGATACGTGATCCTGCCTTTTGTAAGATCATACGGCGTCATCTCGACTTGGACTTTGTCGCCCGCGAGGACGCGGATCCGATTCTTGCGCATTTTACCGGCTGTATGAGCCACAATCTCGTGACCATTCTCGAGCTTCACGCGGAACGTCGCATTCGGAAGAAGCTCGGTCACCGTCCCGGGAAACTCAAGGAGTTCCTCTTTCGCCATATCACCTCTCAGTTTCGAACTGGCTCGCAGCGACCACTTGCGTCAGGGCCGCGCAGCAGCTCCGATCCCGGTGTTAAAGTAAACGAACTAGCGATCAAGCTCGCGATAGTGCTGTGTCAGACAGCAGCAACGCGATGCCAGCGACCGTTAGCACGACGATTGCCGGGGCTCTACGGGGCAATCCCAGACTTGTGCACCACACCTGGCTCGATACCGCACTGCTAAAGCAACCGACTGCCGATCACAACTGTCGGACGGCATTAACTTATGGCGCGGTAGGCCTAACGAAACCCGAAACGCCCGGGGAATGGTGCATGTCAACCAGACTTCGTATAGATTATAGCCCAAATGGACGCGACGTGAAGGACGGTCACGATGCGCGATAACGCACAAATCCGAAATCTTCTTTCGGCAACACAGATTTTTACCGGGCTGGAGCCGGAAACGGTCGCAAGCGTTGCGCGCGCCATGACACCGGTTTCGTTCGCCGCCGGCCGCACCATCTTCACGCGTGGCGATACGGGCGGCGACCTATACCTCGTCCGGAGTGGACGCATTAAAGTATCCGTATTGACGGCAGAGGGCCGCGAACTCGCCTTTGCGCACATCGAGCCCGGTAGCCTGGTGGGCGAGATCGCGATGCTCGATGGCGGAGAGCGAACGGCCGATGCGACGGCCTTGACCGCGGTAGAGGCGTTGGTCCTCAACGCCAGGGATGCCCAGGCTTTGCTCGAGAAGCACGCGGATTTCGCCCAACGGATCATCACGTTTCTTTGCAAACGATTGCGCGAAACAGACCTTCAGTACGAAGGCGTGGCTTTGCATCGCATTGAAACGCGCCTTGCGCGCTACTTTGTTGCGCTGTGCCGGCAGGTCGCGCCGGAACAGGACGAAGGTGAGCTGACGGTCGACTTGGGCATGTCTCAAGGAGAATTGGCCCTGCTCCTCGGCGCGAGCCGGCCGAAGGTGAATGCCGCGCTTTCCGAGCTACAGAGCCAGGGCGTCATCAAACGCTCCGGCAACCGCGTGACATGTACCGTCGAAGACTTGTTCGAGATTGCCGAGCTTTATTGACGTCAATCCGGATGCGAGACTGCGCTGTTTGATTGACGTTCATCTTCGAACGTACATGACGTGCGCTTTAGGGGTGTTGTTTGAGGCACTGCAAAGGTGGTCGACCAGTCCGAACACGCCGCTGATTTGTCAGCACAACGCACGATCGACGCAATTCGTCGGCGAGGCTGGGCCAGTGGGCGCGGCGTGCGCATTGGCCTGAAGTGGCTATTGCGCTGGTGGAAAATCGTCTCCCCGTTCGGGTATATCCTCAGCGCCCTCGGCTGGCTGGCG
>JBCCOV010000036.1:0-30130 GCA_039039985.1 Pseudomonadota bacterium
AACCAGCCCCGTAAGCAACCCGTTGGCGCCATTGTCGCAAATGCTGAGCCTGCAGATGCAGCTTCTGCAGGCGATGGCAATACCGTTGCAGACCCAATTCGCTGGATTCGCGTCGGACGACGACGAGGCCCGGTCGAGCAGCTACCCACTCACGTTCGGCGCATCAGTGTCGAAGCCAGAATCTGGCGACAGCGACGACGCCGCAAATAATGTTGCCGTTGCGTCAATCACGCTACCCGATCAGACGACGTTCAAAATCACGCTGCCCGTTGCTCCGGCCGTTCAACCGTTCTGGCCATGGGCCGGCCCCTTTGGCGCGTCCAGCTACGCGACGCCGCCCGCGACGATCGAACATGAGTCGAAATCCGGGACCCGATCGGGAACGGAATCCGGCACCAAGAGCTGCGCCGTCTCCCACCAGCCGCCGGAAAAAGCGCTTAACGAAACGCTGCGCCGCAGTTTTCTGAAGTCCAGCCGCTCCTGACAGCGGTCCACCGCCGCGTTTGCCAGTCAGAACACAGTCAGCCGGTCGGCACTGCCCAAGACATGCAAGCCGAGACATGCAAGCCACGACATGCAAGCGGCTGACGTCACTCAACAGAGCAGCGGCGCGGCCGCTACTTCCTCTTCTGTGTCTTCGTGATTGGCGTCGCCGCAGCTTTGCGCGGCTTCGGTTTCGCGACCTTCGCTGCCACGCGTCGGGTCCGACAATACGCCGTCAAAGGCCGCCCACGAATGTCCTTGGCCTTCTTCGGGACAATCCAGCCGCAGGTCGTCTTTCGCGTACACGCGGATCGCTCGAGGCCCTTACATGCCGGAACTTTCTTTGCCGCTGCTTTCGTCTTGGCGGTACCGGACGTGGCAATCGTCTGCGATGATTTCGTGGCTTTTTCGTCCTTGGCCCCAACCGGTGATGCCGCAGCAAATGCGCCCCCGATCAAAAGGGCGGCCAGCGTGTAAACGGCGGAAACGTGTGCAGTCATTCGTGTCCTCGAGTCCGTGGAGCAGCGCTCACAGCGCTGAAGGCCATACATCAACTTTATGCGTTTACGGATCAACGTGCAATCACGGCCCGGCTTCATCCCAAATCCAGGTGAGCGCCGACTCAAGCCTGTCATCGCCCCAAAACAGTTCACCACCCGGCGTTAGGAATGTCGGGGATCCGAATATGCCGAGCGCACGGGCGCGCTCCGTCTGGTCGCGCAAGGCCTGTTTCGTTGTCGGGGTCTCTGCCTGATCAAGCGTGGCTGCGGGCTGACCAAGGCCATTAACGATACCGGCAATGACGTGCCGGTCACTGATATCTTGGCGCGACGGACCGAACTCCGCCGTAAACAGCGCCCGGCTATAGTCTGCGATCCAGCCACCTTCGGCTGCAATCAAACCGACACGTGCTGCAAGAACGCTGTGCGCGGGAAATGAGGCCGGCATCCGAAACGGAAGGCCGCGTGCCGTTGCGATCCGCTCGATATCACGCACCATGTACTGCCCCTTGATCGGTACAGCAACGAACGGAGACGTGCTGAGACCCTGATCCTTGAAGATCGGCCCCAGCAGAAACGGGCGCCAGACCACCGCAACACCGGCCGCGCGTCCCAGCGCATCGATCCGCATCGCGGACAGGTAGGCATAGGTCGATGCATAGTCGAACCAGAACTCAAGCTGCGGCGGATGTGTCATGAGCGGAACAACTCGGTGGGTTGGGAGCGACTAAGGTAAGGATGATGGATATTATCACGGCGACATGTGCTTGCGCGGCAGCAACAGGTCCGATACCGGTCGCCAAAACTGGCAGGTGAAGAATGCAAAGCAAAGACGCTGCAAAGACGCCCGACGGCGGCGTGAAGAAAGTTGTCCTCGCGTACTCCGGCGGCCTGGACACATCGATTATTCTGAAGTGGCTGCAAGAAACGTATGATTGCGAGGTCGTCACGTTTACCGCCGATCTTGGCCAGGGCGAGGAACTGGAGCCAGCCCGCAAAAAAGCGGAGATGCTCGGCATAAAACCGGAGAACATCTTTATTGATGATCTCCGCGAGGAATTCGTCCGCGATTTTGTCTTCCCGATGTTTCGCGCGAACGCACTGTACGAGGGCATCTACTTGCTCGGAACGTCAATTGCGCGACCGCTTATTGCAAAGCGTCAAATCGAGATCGCACGACAAACGGGTGCCGACGCGGTGTGTCACGGGGCAACCGGCAAAGGCAATGACCAGGTCCGCTTTGAACTCGGCTATTACGCGCTGGACCCAGGCATTCGGATTATCGCCCCGTGGCGCGAGTGGGAATTCAATAGCCGTGAAGCGCTTATAAACTTTGCGGAAATGCATCAGATCCCGATTGCAAAGGACAAGCGCGGCGAAGCACCGTTTTCAGTAGATGCGAACCTCCTCCACTCGTCATCGGAGGGCAAAGTTCTCGAAGATCCCGACGTCGAACCGCCGCCCTATGTTTATCAGCGCACGATCAGCCCGGAAGAGGCTCCGGATGAGCCAACAACGATTACGATCGGATTCGAGCGCGGCGATGCTGTCTCGATTGGTGGCGAGCCTCTAAGCCCGGCAAACCTGCTCACCAGGTTGAACGAACTCGGGCACGACAACGGGATCGGCCGCATCGACCTCGTCGAAAACCGATTTGTCGGCATGAAATCGCGCGGGATCTACGAAACGCCTGGCGGGACGATCCTCCTTCACGCTCACCGGGCCATGGAGTCGATCACGGTCGATCGCGGCGCCGCACATCTCAAAGATGAACTGATGCCGCGCTACGCCGAACTCATCTACAACGGCTTCTGGTTTTCGCCAGAGCGGGAGATGCTTCAGGCACTGATTGATGAAAGCCAACGGTTTGTAACGGGCACCGTGCGTCTCAAACTCTACAAGGGCAACATCATCACGCTTGGCCGGGACAGCCCGTATTCACTCTACTCAGAGAAGCTGGTGACATTCGAAGACGATCAAGGCGCGTACAATCAAGAGGACGCTCGCGGGTTCATCAAGCTGAGTGCCCTGAGGCTGCGGACGTTGGCGGCTCGCAATCAAAAGGATGCCGGCTGAACCGGAACGAATCGCGCGCCATTGTGACAGGGCCAACGGCTCTGTCTCTGCCACGCACCCCGATGTTTCACGACTGGAACGACCTGGCGTTTCAAGCTCAGCTCGAACCATACCACACACCCTCCCAGTGCAGTGCGGTCTCCGACACTGGCGTACTCATTTGCGGCACCATGGATCCCGGGCACGCAGGCCCGGGATGACCCTTTGGCGTGTTGCGTGGCAGAGCGTACTGAAACGTCAGTGTCGGTTGCAGGCGCTCAGTCTGCTCGGCTCTCTGTCCGCGCCGTACCCACCGCGTCATCCCGGCGCAGGCCGGGATCCACGGTGCCGCAGGTTCAGGCGAGCGTATAGGTTGGCGAAGCGTTTCCGCCTCTGGCGCACAAGTTATCTAAACGGCTTCGGCGGTTGCCACGACGTGTTCCGGCCAGAGCAACCGATCGGGCTCAGCCCTGCCGTCCTCGCTTGGCTGCTGCTGACGCCAGCGCAGTGCACCTGAAGCAAGATGTCGGCCGGTCTGGCTGCGCTCCCACGCGGGAAGGACATCGAGGCTCGGCCACAGACCGGTCTCCAATCCAATCCGGTAATCCGGCGGCAGGCCGGCGTCCGCCATCGCGCGGGCTGCATTTTCGTGATCGTAACTCAGTGCTGCATGTTCGATCTCAAGGCCGCCGTCAGCAAGCGGCGTGAGAACGCTGTACCAAACACGCGGCGTTCCGTCGTTGGCCGGCATCCCGACCACGCCGGGGTTGTGCCAAAGCCGGCCAGCGACAATCTCGGTGAACGGCAACCCGCAATGGCCGCCGATGACCCCGTCGCAACCGGCAAGATCCAACTCGTGTGCCTTCGAGCCGGCGTCCGTCGTTGCGAAGATGAAGTGATTGATTGCCGAAACACTGCCGTGAATCACAGCGAGGCGAGCGCGCCCAATCTGGAGCTCGATCATGCGGGGCAATTGTGCAAGCCAACCACGTTGATCGGCAGAGACGCGCGCGTCGCAGTATTGAAACCAGGCTGCGGACAAACGGTCGCAAGCGCTGTCAGCCGGAAATCCGCATCCACAATCGCCGGCGCCGTCCGCGAGTTGCTCATCGCAGTTGCCCATAACGACATGAATGCCGCTGCGCCGAACACGCTCGATCGTTTCCTGGGGATTGGCGCAGTAGGCGGCCAGGTCACCGGTGCAAATCACGTGGTCGAAGGGGATTTGGCGTTCGCGCGCGGCCGTCAACACGGCTTCAGTCGCCTGGAGATTGCTATATGGGCCTCCGAAGACCAGAACGGGTACCTGCGCAATCAGCGGCGAAGATGGACGTGTCATTCAATATCCTTGATCCAGAGCAGCTTCGGGCGACGCGTGCATCGCCCCGTAACACATAGAAGCAAATCACGGGAGTGAAGCAATGCCCCGAATTCGGCGCACGTTTGACGCGCATCAATGCGCATGTCGTCGCATGTCCTAAAGTCAGACCGTGCCCGTGCAAGTGCTTTGCTCCGTCCGGACCAGCGGACGAGCTGAAGACAGGTCAGGCGCGGGGCGGCGCTTCGGCGCAACTGAACGACGGAGGATCTCATGCGCTTTCTGGTGGCTCTATTGGTCTTCGTAATGGTCGGCCCGATGATCGCAGGACTGATGATCTTGCCGTTGACAGATCCGGCATCGCCTTTTGAGGTTAAAGAGTTGTTTGGCTATGTCGCGGCCGCCGGATTCCTCATTGCCCTACCCATTAGCTACATCATCGCATGGGCAATCATGCGCCGCGTTCGCCGACCAACGACGGATTAGGGCGAAAGACAGGGTCGGGACCGAACAACAGGGTGGTCCCCCTAATTGCAGGGTGACCTCCAATGACAGCGTGACAATGTCCGCCATAGGCGGCACGACTCTGGCACTCTGTGCTGGATGGCCGACCCGGCGCCTACGGCGATAGCGCGCGTTTAAGCCTTGGCCAATCGTTCCTCTGCGATTTGATCAGCGATAGCCTCGGTCGTGCGGCCATCCTTTGCGGCGCGTTCCAGTACTTCCAGCACCGTGTCGTAGATCGCCAGCGTTTGCGCTTCGGCAGCAGCATGATCCATCGATGCGAAGATAACGCGCGCTGACGAAATCACGCCGCCGGCGTTCACGACATAGTCAGGTGCGTAGGCAATGCCCCGGTCGGCCAGCGCCTGACCATGCCGCGGTTCTGCCAGCTGGTTGTTGGCAATGCCGCACACGATCCGCGCACGCAGGACGGAAACCGTATCATCGTTGATCACGGCCCCCAAAGCACAGGGTGCGAACACGTCAACGTCCTGCGCATGGATTTCATTGATCGGGACGGATGTCGCGCCCGTCTCAGTCACGACCGCTCGGACAGCATCAGCATTGACATCAGAGATCCAGAGCGTCGCACCTGCCTCGTGCAACAGGCGACAAAGCTCGCGCCCGGTTGCGCCAACGCCTTGGACGGCAACACGCACCCCATCGAGTGTCGCGCGACCCAACACATGCTTCACGCAGGCGCGCAGCCCGGAAAACGCACCCAGCGCCGTATAGTCGGACGTCGCCAGTCCGTCAGGAGGGCGTTGCGATGCGCGCGCAAAAACGAAGTCCGCCGTCTCGGCGATGGTGTCGGCGTCTTGGGCTCCGATACCGACATCGACTGCTGTCCAATAGCGACCACCGAGAGATTGGATATGTCGCCCCAACGCACGCAGCTTTGCGGCTTTCCCAGGTGCTGCCGGATCCGCAATGATCACACACTTGCCGCCGCCGAGGGGCAGACCGGCAAGCGCGTTCTTATAGGTCATGCCATGTGACAACCGCAGCACATCGGTGAGGGCATCTTCGAACGAGGCATAAGGGTACATGCGACATCCGCCGGCAGCCGGGCCAAGTCGCGTATCGTGGATTCCGACGATCGCCTTCAGACCGGTTGCCGCGTCCGAACAGAATACGACCTGATCATGCCAGTCGAATTCCGGGTGCTCAAAAACCGGCACGCCAACCTCCCAATCTGCCTCATGTCGTGTTCAGCGTCTGTGAGCATGTCGACGGAGCCGACACCGGTAAGCCGAACAGAGTTGGTACGGGAGACAAAGCGCCCGCACCCCGCACGCTGCCCAGCAAGACCATATCGGCTCCAATGAATCGACGACGCGTGTCAAGCGGCATCATCCGCCATAATCAATCGCGCTTCGCCCCGGTGGCTCAGGGCCTCCGCCAGGTGGTAACTTCGCACCTGATCGACGGCATCGAGATCGGCCAATGTTCGTGCGACCCGCAAAACCCGGTGGTAACCCCGGGCCGACAATCGCATACGCTCGGCGGCAAGCCGAATCAATGCCTGGCCGTCATCATCAAGCTGCGTCCCCTGTTCCAGCACGGCTGCTGACACCCGCGCGTTTGTTGTTCCGTCGGCCAGCCCGAGCATAACGTATCGCGCGCTCTGACGTGCACGCGCTGCAGAAACGCGCTGCGCAACATCCGCGCTTGTTTCCGCCGGCGCCGGCAAACTCAACTCCGCAGCGGAAATCGCGCCGACTTCAATCTCCATATCCATGCGATCCCGCAATGGCCCGGAAATGCGCCCCTGATAGTCCGCCGCACATTTGGGCCCGCGACGGCACGTGCTGCCCGGCCCACCGCCGCAGCGACAGGGGTTCATTGCCGCAACCAGTTGGATCGCAGACGGATAGGTAATGCGGTGATTGGCCCGCGCGATCACTGTTTCCCCCGTTTCGAGTGGTTGACGCAACGAGTCCAGAACCTGCGGAACAAACTCCGGCAACTCATCCAGGAACAACACGCCGTGATGCGCGAGAGACACCTCACCCGGACGCGGTCGAGATCCACCGCCAACCAGAGCTGCCATGCTCGCGGAATGGTGCGGGGACCGGAACGGTCGCGCCGCGCAAAGCTGACCGTTCGACAACTCCCCGGCCATGGAATGCACCATGGAAACACTCAGCATTTCTTCCGGCGTCATTGGCGGCAGAATTGACGGCAACCGCTGCGCCAGCATGGATTTGCCGGAGCCTGGCGGCCCGATCATAAGCAGATTGTGACCGCCTGCCGCCGCCACCTCTAGCGCGCGTTTGGCCGCTTCCTGCCCTTTCACCTCGCACAGATCGGGAAGGCCCTCGACTGAAGCCTTCGGATTTGCCTCGGGCCTGCGCAAGACCTGCGCGCCCTTAAAATGATTGACCAATGACAACAAATGCGGCGCGGCAACGATCATAAGATCTTCGCCGGCCCACGCCGCTTCCGGACCGCAGTCTTTTGGGCAGATGAGGCCCTTTCCAAGTGCCGTGGCACCAACCGCGGCCGGCAACACGCCTGGCACCGCTCGGATTTGACCGTCGAGGGCCAACTCGCCGATCGCCACATATCCAGCGACCGCGTCCGGCGCGATCGCCTCGATTGCGACCATAAGCGCCAACGCGATCGGCAAATCGAAATGACTGCCTTCCTTCGGCAGGTCCGCCGGTGCCAAGTTCACCGTGATCCGCGTGAACGGAAGCCCGAGGCCAACGGCGTGCAGGGCATTGCGCACACGCTCGCGGCTCTCTGCGACCGCTTTGTCCGGCAAGCCAACGATCGAGAATGCGTGCTGGCCCGGCGTGATGCGAACCTCAACCTCGACCGGGCGGGCGTCGATCCCGACAAACGCCAACGTTGTAACCCGCGCGTACATGTTCAGACTCCCCACAAGCAGAAACACAGCTTACGGAAAGTCCGACAACAGTCAAGAACATTAAGAGAACAAATGTGTCTTACGATTTCGATGCACAATGGCGTTCGATCGCATCCCATATCAGGCCGGAAATATTGGCTCCTCCGAAACGGGAGACCTGGCGGATACCGGTCGGGGACGTGACGTTGATTTCGGTGAGATACGGTCCGATCACATCAATGCCGGTGAACAGCAAGCCGCGTGCCTTGAGTTCAGGGCCAAGCCGTTCGCAGATTTCCTGATCGCGGTCGCTGAGTTCAATCGGCTCGGCCTGACCGCCGGCATGCATGTTGGAACGCGCATCATCCTCAGCCGGAACGCGATTGATCGCGCCTGCGACGTCTCCGTCGATGAGGATGATCCGCTTATCACCGCCGCGAACTTCCGGCCGATATTCTTGAACCATGAACGGCTCGCGAGAGAGCGTCTGAAACGTTTCGACAAGCGCATTAAAGTTGGCGTCGTCGTGCCGCACCAAAAACACGCCCGCACCGCCGTTCCCGTACAACGGCTTAATAATGATATCCCGGTATTGACGTCGAAAGGCGCGCACATCGTCGATGCTGCGCGTTATGAGGGTCGGCGGCATCAAGTCTGCGAAGTCGAGAACGAAGATCTTCTCCGGTGAATTGCGAACATGATGCGGATTGTTCACGACCAGCGTCTCCGGATGAATATGCTCCAGGAGATGGGTCGTTGTGATGTACGACATGTCGAACGGCGGATCCTGGCGGAGGAGGACAACGTCCAAGTCCGCCAAGTTCACGCGACGCGTCGGCCCCAATTCGTAGTGCGCGCCTTCGACATCGTCGACTTTGAGATCATGGCCGCGTGCCATCAGCTGCCCGCCGTCGAGCGCCAGATCCTCTGGCAGATAATAGAAGATGTTGTGACCACGGTGCTGAGCCTCGAGCAGAATCGCGAACGTCGAATCCCCTTCGATCTCGATTGCCCCAATGGGATCCATCTGAACTGCGACGTTGAGTGCCATGGGTTCACCCCTTCAGAACGTGCGGGCCGCTATGCGCCCGGCGATTGGACGGCCAATTCTGCCGACGATGTCATGTGGTCATGGCCCGTAAACTGCTAGGCTAAAGGTTGCAATGCATCCGGCTGATGGTGAATGCACCAGTTCCGGGTGACGTCGCACCGATCAAGCCCCATGACGTGGCTGCGGTAGCGCGGGTGGCGCTGCACCCAGTAGCGAGCTGCAGCCGCGATCCGACCGGCCTGCCGCGAGGTGACGATCATGTCGGCACCGTCCCGGCGGCTTCGCCGTTTGACTTCGACAAAGGCCAGCCGCCGACCGCGCACGGCCACGACGTCAATCTCGCCGGCGACACACCGGAAACGTCGCCCGAGAATACGATAGCCCTTCAAAACCAGAACAATCACGGCCAGCGTTTCCGCAAGCCGCCCTGCGCGCTCCGCACGCTTGCGACGACTTCGCTCCGAGTGGCGTTCTGGGCCGCCCTCTCGACTATCGCCATCGAACCAGGTCCCAACAGCCGGAACGGAGCGTCGCCATCTGGAACCGGCGCGATTAACCATGGGTTTGCCCCTTCAGCTTCAACCCGAGCTGGTAGGCCCGCTGCCGCGGAACTCTAAAGTGGTCGGCCGCTAACCTGGCAGCTTCGGCGAGGCGATGCTCAGCCATGAGCGTACCTACGTAGGCGGCAATCTCATCGTCGCTGACGACGACAGGGCCATGCGGTGGCCCGATCACGATCGCCACTTCACCTTTAACTGTTGCACCTTCAGCCCACTGTGCCAACGCATCCAACGTGCCGCGCCGGACATCCTCGTGCAACTTGGTGAGTTCACGCGCCACAACGGCGTCACGGCTGCCGAGCACGTGATGCAGTGCGCCAAGCGTCGCCGCCAGCCGGTGCGGCGCTTCGTACACAACAAGGGTTGTATGAACGGTCGCAAACGGTTCGAGGCGGGCCGCTCGCGCGCCCGGTTTTGCCGGAAGAAAGCCGAGAAACGTCACACTATCCGTTGGCAATCCGGCAACCGACAAGGCCGCTGTCAATGCAGATGCGCCGGGCACTGCCGAAACAAGATGCCCCGCCGCGGCCGCCTCAGCGACGAGCTTGTAACCGGGATCTGAAATCAGCGGTGTGCCGGCATCGCTGACCAGGGCGACAACCTGCTTGTCGGCCAAAGCTGCCAAAATCCGTGGACGGACCTCTGCGGCATTGTGTTCGTGATACGTCTCAAGCGTGCGTAAAACGCCACACGCGTCCAGAAGGCGCCGCGTCACGCGGGTGTCCTCACAAAAAACACGATCTGCCCGTGCGATAACTGCAACAGCACGCACCGTGATATCGGCGAGATTACCGATTGGCGTTGCAACAAGGTAAAGGCCACCGTTCAGGCTTTGCGAGGCAGCCTGGCCGAGGAGGCGTGATAGGGCGGTTTCGATCGATTGCGACGATACATCGCCCTTTCGCGCCGAATGTCCCGGCCGGTCCAGCTTGTGTCCAGGTTCATTTGCCATGTCATTCCCAAGCTAGGTCGGCTAAGGCGACAACGCTAGCGACTCATGGCAACGTGGTACAAAGACAATTGAGTCGTCTGACGGGTAACCCTGAGGTCAATGATGAAATCAGTCTTGACCTATTGTCTCCGCGATCGTGGCGTATGCCCATCCGGCGGACTGATGGTCCAGCCAAAACGTTGACTGGAAGCACCGAACTCAACGCCGAAGAGGACAATTGTGAGAGCCACGACCACCAAACTTCTCACTGGTCCACACCGTGCGGATCCACATGACCTTGCGGATCCACATGCCGGAACCCGCAGCAAGCGTATCTTTGCGCAACCGCTCGGTAAACTGCGATCCATGGCGGCGGCTGGCGTACTCGCGGGGGTCACCTCGCTGTTGGCACTTGGTGGCTGTAGCACCTCACCCGGCGGCAGCTTCAGCAACGGTGCATTGAGTCAACCCGCTGGTTCCCCAACAGACATTACCAAGTCAACCACGGCCCAACCGGCTGGATTGTCGAGCGGCAACCGACAAAGCGTAAAGCTTGCGCTACTGCTGCCGACCTCGGCGAGCGGGCAGACTGCTGAGATTGCAAAAGGGCTGAAGCAGGCCGCGGAAATGGCGTTGTTCGACAGAAACGCGCCAAATATCAAGCTGCTGGTGAAAGATACCGCCGGGACACCTGATGGCGCGCGCAAAGCGGCCGAGGCCGCTGTTGCGGCAGGTGCGGACATCATCATTGGCCCGCTCTTCGCGCGGTCTGTCAAAACCGTGAAGCCAGTGGCTGCAGCGGCTGGATTGCCCGTCCTCGCCTTCTCCAACGATGCCAGCGTTGCTGGCAATGGCGTTTACTTGCTGAGCTTCCAAGCCCATCAGGATGTCACGCGCATCATACAATATGCGGCAAGCCAAGGGCGACGCCGGTTCGCAGCCCTGATCCCTGAAGATGCAAGAGGCAATCAACTTGCCGCGCTGTTCAAGGCCAGCGTTCAGCAGGTCGGCGGCAGCGTTGTTGCGATTGAGACCTATCCGCCTGGCGCGAACGGCATGCTGGAGAATTCGCAGCGCCTGTTCGAAAGTGCCGTTGAAGCGGATACGATCGGCGAACCGATTGATGCCATCTTCATCCCAGGCGGGCCGGAGACGCTTCCGACGTTGGGCCCGATTATCAAGTATACGAAGGTGGATACCACGCGCATCAAGCTGTTGGGCACCGGAAGCTGGGACTTTCCGACGTTATCCAGGCAAAGCTCGTTTGTTGGCGGCTGGTTTCCTGCGCCGGATCCACGCGGTTGGAACAGTTTTTCAGCAAAATACTCTCAGACATATGGTGCTGCCGCACCACGCATTGCATCTCTGGCCTATGACGCGGTCAGCATCGCTGTCACGCTCTCCAACTCGGTGGGATCGGGTCGCAAGTTTACGGCCGACCGTTTGACGCAAGCTGCTGGGTTTGCCGGCACAGACGGCGTTCTGCGACTACGCCCGAACGGCCTCCTGGATCGCGGGCTGGCGATTATCGAAGTGGACGCAAACGGTTCACGCGTCATCGAGCCGGCACCCCGAACGTTTAATGGTCCGCAGGGTTAGAGCTTTTCGCGCGAAATCAGATTCACGTCATTCGTTGCGCTGTTCGCACGCTCGCAGGCTCGCGGCTCGAGCGCGAGCTATCCTGCGACGACGATCTTAGGCTGGGAGCGATCAACAACACGCGCGGGCCGGCCGTCTGGCTCTGTTCCAGGCCGCGAACGCGGCCCGGCGCGTTGCGCCGCCCCCGCGGAGGCCCGAGCGAAGCGAGGAACAGCCGTGAGCGAAAACAAGCTGGCGCAAGGCGCATAAAATGCAACACGCCTTAGCTTACAGGCTTGCTTTGCCACCTGAGGTCCGCATCGTATCAGGGCCAACAGATCCTGCGACAGAGCTATGCCGCCAGCGCTATTGCTCAACGACCGGAATTGATCTAGCGCCGTGAAACGGCCAATAGATACACCATCACCTTCCTGACCACGCCTCCCACAGTGGCGCTTCCATGCTTCAGATCCCATGCTGCAAATCATAACCATTGTCGTGCCCGTATTCGGGCTGATCCTGCTTGGGTGGGCGTTGGTGAAGGCCGGTTATGTCTCGGAATTGGCCGGCAAGGGCCTGGCTGAGTTTGCCTTCAAGGTTGCCATGCCGGCACTGCTGTTCCGCGCCGTGCTCGGCATTGGAGAATGGCCGAGTTCTCCGCTCAACCTTGTTCTCGCTTACTTTTCGGCAGCAGCCATCATTTGGATCCTTGCGACGCTGCTCACCTTGTTTGTGCTGAAGCGCCCGGCTGCGGATGCCGCGTCCCTGTCCATGGGCTCCACGTTTTCAAACTCCGTCATGCTCGGCATTCCGCTTGCCCTTTCGGCATTCGGCCCCGAAGCAGCTGCGCCCGCCGCATTGCTTGTCAGCCTCGATTCGCCGCTTCTTTGGATTGCAGCGACCCTCCATATCGCGTCGGCACAGGCCGAAACACGAGGCTCACCGATTGCGGCCATCCGGGGCATTCTGCTTGATCTGCTCAAGAACCCGATCGTCATGGCGCTCGTATTGGGCTCCGTCGGCCGGATTGCGGGACTGGAGCTTCCGACACTGGTCGATAAGACTGTGGCGTTGATCGCCTCGAGCGCCGTGCCGGCAGCCTTGTTCGCACTTGGGATGTCGCTCGCGACCTACAAGATGGCCGGACAAGGCCCGACGCTAACGGTCATTTGCGTTCTCAAACTCGTGGCGTTCCCGGCACTGACGTTCGTCATGTGCGTTTATGTGTTTGATGTACGGCCGCTTTGGACGGCAATCGCCACGCTGTTTGCGGCCATGCCGGTCGGCGCAAATGCTTATCTATTTGCTGCCCGCTACGATAAGGCCGTCGGCTCCGTCTCAACCGCCATAGCCGTGACAACGGCGATTGCCGTGTTCAGCGTGTCTGCGCTGCTGTACTGGCTGCAGAGCGTCGTATGAATGAGGTCCTGCTCACCGTCCTGCCGATCTTCGCGTTGATCGGGCTTGGGTTCGGTGTGGGGCGCGCCAGACTGATTGATGCGCAGACGAGCAAGGGGCTTGCCGCATTCACCTTCACGCTTGCCATCCCGGCGATGCTGTTCCGGACCATGGCGACGGCAGAGCTGCCCGATGTGGCACCGGCTGCGATTTGGCTCTGCTTTTTTGGAAGTGCGTTCGCAACGTGGATGATCGCGACCGCACTCACAATTCCTGTTTTGCGCCGCCCAATCGCCGACAGCGCCCCGATCGCCATGAGCGCAAGCTACGGGAACGTCGTCATGGTCGGACTTCCACTTGCCTTGACGAGCCTCGGTCCCGACGCAGCCGGGCCAATCGCCCTGATTCTCTCAGCTCACAGCCCGACACTGTTCGCCGTCGCCTCACTGCATCTCGCGCTGACAGGCGCACACCGTGGCGAATCCCTCACCAGGATCTTCGTTGGTGTTCTCAACGATCTCGTCAGGAATCCGCTCATTGTAGCGATCATCGCCGGTACGCTTTGGCGCCTGACCGGGCTAGGCCTGCATCCGCTCGCCGATCAGACATTGGAAATGTTGGGCAGGGCCGCCGTGCCCTGTGCGCTCGTCTCGCTCGGATTGTCACTTGTCGGGTTTCAAATTGCCGGGCAGGCACCGACATTGTTCTCAATCCTGGTCCTCAAACTTGCAGCTATGCCCGCGATCGCCTGGGTCCTTGCCGACCAGGTTTTCGCGCTGCCAGTCCCAGTGGCCGGTGTCATCATTCTGTTTGCTGCCATGCCAACTGGTGCAAATGCTTATCTTTTTGCGCAACAGCAGGGCCGGGCTGTGAACTCTGCGTCGGCCTCTGTGGCGCTTGGGACGGGCCTGTCCCTGTTCACCGCATCCATTGTCCTGATTGTGCTCAACATTACAAAATAACGTTAAGCATGGTCGCAGAATTGCCCATCGATTTCCGTCACTTCGCCGGGTTTCGACATGGTTTACCCGCAATCGAAGGGCTGCACTGAGCCCGGGTTCGAGTGAGTTAGTACCCGGGGGGTTGAGTGAATGTTTGCATCCGTATGCGCGCCTGCGCGCAGAAGGTGTTCGTTTAAGTTGCTTTTCGCACTCTTCGTGACTCCAGTATTAGCCGGATGCGGCTACGTCCACATGATTGCGGAAGACTTCCACGACGTGGTGTGGAACGACCTGCCAGAGCATGATCGCGGCTATTATCACAGCAGCTCAGCACCAGAGAAGTACCGCCGCAAGAAGGCGCGAAAAGCAGCAACGCATCGGCGGAAAGTGGCCAGCGCCCCCAAGTCGACACCGCGCTCACATCGCAACCGCCGCAAGGAACCCTCCTCTGCCTATTCGCCGAGCGCATCCGAAAACGCGGTACCGAAACCGTCCGACGACGCAAAACCGGATAAAACCGCGAGTGCGGCCCCTGCCAAATCTAAAGAACCGCCGCAACCGCTGTCCTGGAAGAAGCCTGGATCATCGTCGTCGGACAACGCGGGAGCAAAGCCGGCGGTTACGATCGCCTGCGCCACGGACGATCGCGCCTGCCGACGCCAACTCGACATCCTGGAGCGCGCCACATACCGGGGCTGGATCGCGATCAGTCCGACGTTCCGAGACCATGCAAGCGGTGCGCGCTTGATCGCGTTTTCACGTGCCCGCACAGAGCTAAAGTGCCAGCAACTTGACATCGGCATTAAAGAAGCAGATCGCGCACAATCGGATTTGAACACAGCTGTCGCGGACGAAACCCGGCTCGACCGGCCAACGGATAAGCTGAAACGCGCCATTCGCTTAGCCGCTACAGTCTCGACACAGCTTGAAGCCGAGCGGGACTCGCGGTGCTGATTTCAGAATGATTGGATCGGTACGAACGGCGGGCGCTGACAACAAGCAGCGCCCGCAGGCCGTGTTACTGCGGTGTCAGCCGTAGAACAGCACCGTCGGAATGATCTGTGAGCACATAGATCGCACCATCAGGCCCCTGCTCAACGGCACGAATACGCCGGCCGGCATTGCGCAACAGCTGCTCTTCCCGAACAATCTGACCGTTCTCAATGTCCAGGCGGACAAGCATCCGCGCACGTAACGCCCCGACCAGGATATCGCCCTTCCAGCCCGGAAACAGGTCGCCGGTATAAAAGATCATGCCTGATGGCGCGATTGAGGGATCCCAGTAGTAGACAGGCTGTTCCAGTCCGGACTTGCGGGTGCCAACACCGATCTTTCCGCCGGAATAGTGCCGGCCGTAAGAAACAACGGCCCACCCGTAGTTCTTGCCGGCCAGTACGCGATTAATCTCGTCGCCGCCTGCGGCCCCATGTTCGACCGTCCAAAGCTCGCCAGTCTCAGGGTGAAGCGCGGCACCTTGCGCATTACGATGGCCAACGCTGAAGATTTCCGGCAGCACACCGGATTGACCGACGAAAGGGTTGTCGTCAGGCACGCTGCCATCGGGATTGATCCGGACGACCTTGGCCCAGTGCCGGTCCATGTCCTGAGAGCGGTCGCGCCGGCCGCGATCACCGAGGGTGACATACAGTTTGCCATCGTTGGCAAACACCAGGCGCGATCCAAAGTGCCGTCCCGTACCGACGGCCGGCGTTTGGCGGAAAATGATCTGGGCGTTGTCCAATCGCCATTTGCTGCCGGACTGCGTGAGTTTGCCCCGGGCAACGGTCGTTCCCATCCCGCCGTCGTAGCGGCTCGAAAACGAGAGATAGATCAGCCCCGATGTCGCAAAATCCGGCCCGAGTTCGACGTCAAGCAAGCCGCCCTGACTCACGGCAGCGATGTCTGGCAGGCCGGCAACTGGCGCCGAGAGCTTCCCATCCTTGGTCACAACTCTCAGCCGGCCCGGCCGCTCGGTTACCAGCATGTCGCCACTCGGCAGAAAGGCCATGCCCCAAGGGTTTGTCAGCTTTTGAGCAACCGTCTCGACCTTGATCTTGCTGGCAACATCAGGACGCGGTGCTTTCGTTATGTCAGCCACCGACGAGGACGCGGCGCCACTGACTGATGCCGCCGACAGAACAAAACCGAGAAGTATTCTCTGAACTGGCCGCATACTGCGCCCCTCTTAACTGCGATCATGAGAGTCCGGATATGGGGACAAGCCGAGGTGATGCGACCACCAATCACGCGCGCGTGATCGCCCTCAGGTGCTGTTGACACCTAAAGCAGTCTCACCTGAGGCGGAACCATCTTGCCGATCAAAGCGAGCAGCTGAAAAAGTCCGAACCTCGGGCGACGTCATCTCGACTTAAAACAGACGCCGCAGGATGAGCGCCGGCCCTATCGCACCCGACGCGGGTTCATGTAAAGATCGACTTCCTGCTTCTCGAGTTTGGGCTCGTATTCTCCGGCAGCAACGGCCTTGGCGCACCGGCGCACGTGGCTGCGGCCGCGATCGTTAAACACCAGCATGCCCGCAAACAGCTTCAGCGTGTTCAGGAGATGCGGCGACGCGTAGTCCTGCTTCACCCGACAGCGCCACTTCCCGGCAATGGACAGAGCGGCACCGTCCAACATGCCGATCATCGCCCCACGACCGTCGTAGATGAGGTAGTCATCGCCCCAGCGAATGAACTTCTGCCGGATGCGGAAGAATTGGAGCTTGCCATTGCTCATCAGAAAGAACGACCAGGTTTCCGGCAGCAACGGCCATTTGTTGGCCGAGCGTTCGATGTAAACGACTTGGTCTTCACCGGCACAGTTGACGGAATAGGTGGCCACGGGCAGTCCGCGTGCGCCGATCGTCTGCTGGACTGAGCGGGCGAGCATCAAATCCATCGTCGCGCGCCAGTTCAGATTGTCCGTAAACAGCTTGAAGACGAGGCGACGTCTCGTTTTGTCATTCTGTTCCCAAAGATCCTTGCGCCAACCCAGCACGCCCGTGCGTTTGCCGTCCTCGATGACCTCGGCAAAAACGTCCATGTCCTTCGTGAATTGCCGGGACTTCGCACGATTGCGCGAGCGTTTGAAGATCCCAAACTCCATCGAGTTGAAATCCGTCAGCCAGACGTCGACGACAAAGTGGTGCCAGGCGTCCGTTGATGTCGACTGACGCGCTGTCTTGCGTTCACGGCGTTTGGAGCGTGGCGGACGCTTCAGCGCATCATCTGCGTTCTGGCGCTCGAGGACGTCGGCCCCAGAACTGTCACGGGCGGTATCGGCTGCGCTGTCGATGTCGCGCACTGTGTCAATCGTGGCGGCATTCGCCATTGTCGGCTCCAGGTGCTGGCAACGCGGCACGCCCGACGCGAATCACTTCTGACGAAAGTTACCAATTCATTGAGCCAACGTCGAAATCAGCAGTAATAAGTGTGTCGGAGCGGCCATAGCGCAACGCCGAGATGCCAACTTCACGATGCCAGGTCCACCCGCCGGAACGGTAGCGCTTGGTGTTGCTCCAAACGCTGGAAGCCCGAGTTTTCGCAATTGGATCTCTGACGTTTTGGACGTGCATCAGCGCGGCAGGGTCCAGGATCGCCTATACGACAGCCGGACTCGCGAACACTTGCCTCACCCGCGCGCCCCGAAGATGGCGGATCCGACGCGGACGTGCGTTGCTCCGAATTGTACGGCCACGTCGTAGTCTGCGCTCATGCCCATCGACAGCGCGGGAATACCGTTCTCTTCCGCAAGTTTGGCAAGAAACGCAAAGTGAACAGCGGCCGCGTCATCAACGGGCGGGATACACATTAACCCGGAAATCTCCAAGCCCAACTCATCGCGGCATAACGCAATGAATGCTGGAGCGTCTTTCGGGATTACACCGGCCTTTTGCGGCTCCTCACCGGTGTTAATCTGAATAAAGAGCTGCAGCTTCCGGCTTTGTGCCGCCATTTCAGATGCAAGTGCGCGCGCGATCTTGGGCCGGTCAACGGAGTGAATGGCGTCAAACAAACCAACAGCATCGGCCGCCTTGTTCGACTGCAGCGGGCCGATCAAATGAAGCGTCAGGTCGGGGAATTCGCCGCGCAACTCCGGCCATTTGCCGGCTGCCTCTTGCACGCGGTTCTCACCGAAATGGCGGTGACCCGCCTTTAGTACCGGCCGAATGCGGTCTGCATCAAACGTCTTGGACACGGCGATTAGCGTAATGTCGCCTGGACTGCGTCCAACGTCTCGCGCGGTCTGCACGATTTTCGCTTCAACCCGCTCCAGCGCCTCGCGCGCCGCCTGTACCCGATCCATATTCACACCTTCCACCCAGGCCTGAGTAGCAATGCGCCTTGACCGCTCGCGCCATTCGCGCTCACTACGCCGCCGATAGTCACGTCAGACCAAACGGCATCAATCCGTTGCGGCCCCGTATGTCGCATCATGATCGCCTGCTTGGCACACGCGCCGGAGACACACATGTCCAGCGAACGCTATAACGCCCCCGAGCGCGAGCAGCATTGGCAGCGCATTTGGGATGAGCGCGAAACGTTTCGAACGTCAAACGATACGACGCAGCCGAAGTGCTACGTCCTCGAAATGTTTCCCTATCCCTCTGGCCGCATCCACATGGGCCACGTCCGCAATTACTCCATGGGCGACGTACTTGCGCGTTACAAACGGGCAAAAGGCTTCAACGTGTTGCATCCGATGGGATGGGACGCCTTCGGCATGCCGGCGGAAAATGCGGCGATGGAACGGAACGTTCACCCCGGTGAGTGGACTTACGCCAACATCGACGCCATGCGCAAACAGCTGAAGGCGATGGGGCTCTCACTGGACTGGACCAGAGAGTTCGCGACCTGCAGCCCCGAATACTATCAACATCAGCAAAAACTGTTTCTCGATATGTACGCGAAGGGGCTCGCCTATCGGCGACGCGCCAAGGTGAACTGGGACCCGGTCGACCAAACGGTCCTGGCCAACGAACAAGTCATTGATGGCCGCGGCTGGCGATCCGGCGCGCTTGTCGAGCAGCGCGAGCTAGAGCAGTGGGCATTCCGCATCACAAAGTATGCTGATGAATTGCGGGCCGCGTTGGAAACGCTGGAAGACTGGCCGGAGAAAGTCCGGCTGATGCAGGCCAATTGGATTGGCCGGTCCGAAGGACTACTGGTTCGCTGGCAACTCGACGGCGCCACACCGGACGGCCACGATGTGCTCGACGTCTATACGACGCGGCCGGATACGCTTTTCGGCGCATCGTTTATGGCCATTGCCGCTGATCACCCGCTGGCTTTGGCGTTGGCGGAGTCCAACCCGGAGCTAGCAGCGTTCTGCGACGCCTGTCGTCGTGCCGGCACGTCTCTGGCCGATCTCGAGTCGGCGGAGAAACTGGGCTTCAGAACGGAAGTTGTTGCGCAACATCCGTTTGACGCCGATTGGCGGGTCCCGGTTTACGTCGCGAACTTCGTGCTTATGGACTACGGCACGGGCGCGATATTCGGCTGCCCGTCCGGCGATCAACGCGACCTCGAGTTTGCGCGCAAGTACGACTTGCCGGTTGTCCCGGTCGTCGCACCGGCGGATGCCGACCCGGCAAGCTTTGCCATCGAAGACAAGGCATACGTTGACGATGGCGTCATGATAAACTCGCGCTTCCTGAACGGCATGCCGACCAAAGACGCCTTCGAGGCCGTGGCGGACAAGCTGTCGGCGACCAAAATCTCCGGTCAGCCCGTAGGTCAGCGGCGCGTCAACTTCCGTCTGCGCGACTGGGGCGTTTCGCGACAGAGATACTGGGGATGTCCGATCCCGTTCGTCCATTGCGACGCGTGCGGTGTCGTGCCCGTGCCGGACGACCAATTGCCTGTCCGTTTGCCGGAGGACGTCACGTTTGATGTTCCTGGCAATCCGCTCGACCGCCATCCAACGTGGAAACATGTGCCCTGCCCGGCCTGCGGCGCGCCGGCACTGCGCGAAACGGACACAATGGACACGTTCGTCGACTCGTCATGGTACTTCGCGCGATTTACGGCACCGGAAGCCGAGACACCAAGCGATCTCGACGCGGCGAGCTACTGGCTGCCTGTCGATCAGTACATTGGCGGGATCGAGCACGCGATCCTTCACTTGCTGTACTCACGCTTCTTTGCGCGTGCGATGATCGAGACCGGCCACCTGCCGCAGGGCATGCAAGAGCCGTTTGCCGCATTGTTCACGCAAGGAATGGTGACGCACGAGACCTACTGTACACGCGATAGTTCGAACCAACCGATCTGGATTGAACCGAGCGAAGTGCGGTTTTCCGGCGAAGGCGATGCGCGCCAGGTTGTACTCGCCACCACTGGCGAGCCGGTCGAGGTCGGCGACATCGTTAAAATGTCCAAGTCGAAAAGGAACGTTGTCGATCCCGACGACATCATCGGCAGCTTCGGAGCCGATTGCGCGCGCTGGTTCATGTTGTCTGACAGCCCTCCGGAACGGGACGTTCAGTGGACGGAAGCTGGCGTGCAGGGCGCCAACCGGTTCATTCAACGCGTGTGGCGCTTGATCGTTGAAATTGCGGCATCCACCGACAACGTCGACTTGTCACATATTCCCGACACGTTTTGCCCGGAAGCTCTTGTCCTCCGCCGATCGACGCACAGGACGCTGCATCGCGTGAGTCAGAACATCGAAGCGCTGCGCTTCAACGTTGCTGTCGCGCAGCTCTACGAACACGCAAACGCCATGCAGGCGTCACTCGGCCAGAGTGGAGACGGCATGATGTGGGCAAAGCGGGAAGCCGCAGATATGCTCGTTCAGATGATTGGGCCGATGACGCCGCATCTTGGTGAAGAGTGCTGGGCGCGGCTTGGATACCACACGCTGCTGGCGGAACAGGCCTGGCCGGAGGCCGATCCGGCCCTGCTCGTTGACGATACGATCACCATTGCCGTACAGGTCAATGGGAAGCGCCGAGATGAGCTGACGATAGCGCGTTCGGCGTCAGAGGATGATGTACGTGAGGCTGCTTTGCAGCTTGAAGTCGTCGCGCGGGCGTTGGATGGGAAAGCGCCCAGGCGCGTTATCGTGGTCCCGCAAAGGATCGTTAATGTCGTTGCTTAGCACCATCGAACAGGCGTCCGGACGGGCTTTGAGCTATCTCGTGCTCGCAGCGGTCGTCATCTCGCTGGCGGGTTGTACAGGCGGCTTCCGGCCGATGTACGCTTCGTCCGACTTTGGCGGTACCGGCCCGTTACTCGCCAAAGTGGATATCGGAATTATCCCTGGCAGAACCGGCCAGAAAATCCGTAACGAACTCCTGTTCCAGCGCGGCTCGGATGCTGACAAGGTCGAGAAGATCTACCGTCTTGAGGTCGCCCTCCGTCAAAGAACGACATCCAGCCTCGTTGTTTCGAGTGGTGATTCTCTGAGCAAGGCCGTAACCGTTACCGCATCCTTCCGCCTGGTCAGCACCAAAGACAATTCCGAGGTGCTGGTTGGCCAGAGTACAGGCCGGGCGGCCTTTGAGCGCTTCGACTCAAGCTATGCCAACGTTCGGGCAGAACGCGATGCAGCAGATCGTGCCGCAACAACGGTCGCGCGGGATTTACGTAGCCGACTGGAAGCGTTCCTGGCGTCTAAGGTCTAGCGGTCTAAACGTGTTGAGCCCAGCCGTCGTTGGCCAGAGGTCGAAGTCGTTGCCCGGCCGTCTTTGCCGAGAGACTCAAGCGCGATTGGGATGATGGCCGTGCCCGTCATGGATAGGCAGTTGCGATAACCGAGAGACGCACACTTGGTTGCGATCAAGGCGCAGGATCGCCAGAAGTTCCTCAAGTCACTGCCCGGTCCGGCGTGTGTCGTGCTGGTCTATGGCACTGACGCCGGTCTGATCACCGAAACCGCACGTGACGCAACGGAACGTCTTGCGAACGCGGAGGATCCGCCGGGCGAGACCATTCGGATCGAAGACGTCGACCTCGATAGCGATCCGGATCGCCTGATCGTCGAATTGCAAACGATACCCATGTTCGGCGGCACAAAGGTTGTGCGGACAACGGTGGGACGAAAGATCAACGCGAACATGCTGAAGAGCGTGTTCGAGACCGGTCCTCCAGCCGCCGTGCTGGTCATTGAAGCTGGAAACCTGAAACCATCCGACACGCTGCGTAAGATCGCCGAGAAGACGAAATGGGCGGCCGCCGTGCCGTGCTACGCGGATAGCGCCCAGGATCTTTCCCGGATGGTCGCGGAGATGATTTCAGCATCGGGCAAGCATATCGGCGACGACGCGATGCAACTGCTCGTTTCTCGCCTGGGCGCGGATCGCGCGCTCTCTCGCAGCGAAGTCGAGAAGCTCATTCTCTCCGTTGGCAACGACGCAGACATTACCGAAGCGGCCATTCTTGACACGGTTGGCGACGTCTCGGAACTCACGGTGGACCGCGTTGTACTGGCCGTAGCTGACGGCCAGCCAACGCATGCGATCGAGGCCCTGGAGCGCGCTGTTGCAGCCGGTCAGCCGCACCAAACGCTACTGCTTGCCCTTCAGCGCCACATGTTGCTCTTGCACCGAATCCGTGCGCGCGCGGACGACGGTGCGCGTCTCGACGAGGTGTTTCGCGGACTGCGCCCACCGGTCCATTTCAAGTTGCGGGATGCTCTGACACGTCAAACACGCAAATGGAGCCGCACGGCGTTGAGCGCGGCACTGGCACGCGTGCAAGCCGTCATTCGACAAACCCGCGGCGGCCGCGCAGCAATTGAAGGCGCAATGACCGAGCGTCTGATTATTGATCTCGCCAAGTTTGCCCAACGTCAGTAGGCTGTTGCTGTCGATCTTTGGGCGCATCGCCGAACGTGGCCGGCGCATTGTCAACGTCAGGATCAAGGCTTGAAATCGGAAGCAAGTCCGCAAACGGACATCACGATACGCAGTGAACTGAAGCCCGGCGACGTTGGCATGATCACACACTTGCACGGCGTTATCTACGCCAGGGAGTACGGGCTTGATCTGACATTCGAGCCCTATGTGGCCAAGCCACTGTCAGACTTTGTGCTCGCTGGCCCAGAAGCTGGCCGCATTTGGATTGCAGAGCGTAACGGCGCCATGGTCGGCTGCCTGGCATTGGTCGTGACAAGCAAAACAACGGGCCAACTGCGCTGGTTCCTGGTCACACCTCAGGCGCGCGGAACGGGTCTCGGACGCACGTTGCTCGATTCAGCGGTTAGCTACGCGCGAGCGTGCGCACTGCAGAGCGTTACACTCTGGACATTCGACGATTTGGATGCCGCGATCTCGCTGTATAAAGACGCTGGCTTCCGGGCTCAAGAAACGAAAACATCGTTCATTTGGGGCGCAGAACGGACGGAACTCCTCATGGAGCTCCCCATTCCCGGCCGGAAACCGCAATCAGAAACGGCTTAAGCCGCCGGCTGTTCTTGCTCGGCTGCCTTGGCGCCCCGTGCTTTCTCGATTTCGCGCTTCAGCTTGCGGCACCGCATAGACAGCGTATCGGCCTTCGCGCGCGCCAAGAACGCATCAAGACCGCCGCGATGCTCAACCGATTTCAACGCGTGCGCGGAGATACGCAAGCGAACCTTACGATCCAGCGCATCGCTTAATAGCGTGACACTGACGAGATTCGGGCGGAATACGCGGCGAGACTTGTTCTCGGCATGGCTGCGGTTGTTCCCGGACATCGGCAGCTTGCCGGTGAGTTCACATTGCCTAGTCATTCAACTGCTCCAAAACCACAGCGCTGCGCGTCCACGTGAGCGCATGCGTTGATCATGTGGCGGGTGAAACGGATATCGCATCAAAACAGCGAGATGGTCTGTCTAAGCCGCCCGCATGCTGCGCGTCAAGACGATGGCACGGATCAAACGTCTACACAGAGGTTGTAGCAACCATAATTACTCTGCCGGCTCACCGGGATGATGGGCTCCGTTGGCGCCATTGGCCATCGGCTTTCGGTGATCATCGCCGAGCGGTTCGACGCTGTCGGCCGGCGCTGGCTCTCTGTCCGTCCCCTTTTCAGCCTCGGTATCGCGCCAATCGATTTCCGGTTCGCGTTCGGGCCCAAGTGCGCGATACGGCAAACCAAGAGCCATAGAGCTGTTTGTCATGCGCTTGAACTCGATTGTCCGGATCATTTCGCGGATACGAGGTTGGATTTCCGTACGCCAGCGCGTGCCGTTAAACACGCCATAGTGGCCCACGCCCGGCTGCACATAATGATACCGCTCGTCGACCGGAATGCTGACGCATAGATCATGAGCCGCCTCTGTCTGGCCCAGGCCGCAGATATCGTCGCGCTCACCCTCGACCGTCATAAGCGCCGTCTCTTCGATGGCCGCCGGGTCGATCAGATCACCGCGATGCGTCATCTTACCATTCGGCAACGCATGGTCTTGGAAAACGGTCTTGACGGTTTGCAAGTAGAACTCCGCGGGCAAGTCCATAACCGCCAGATATTCTTCATAGAACTCACGATGTGCCTGGACCGAGTCCGCATCACCTTTCACAAGATTGTCGAACAGCTTCATATGCGCTGAGGTATGACGTTCCAGGTTCATGGTCATGAACCCGGTCAGCTGCACAAAACCGGGATAAACCTTGCGCATAAAGCCGGCATTGGGGAATGGAACGCGCGAAATCACGTTCCCTTCGAACCAGGACATAGGCTTCTGCATGGCCAGATTGTTGACCACGGTCGGGTTCCGGCGCGTATCGATCGGGCCGCCCATAAGCGTCAGCGACGACGGCTTGTTCTCCATGTTCCGTTGCGCCATCACCGCCGTTGCGGCCAGCGCCGGCACGGCCGGTTGACACACGGCTATGACGTGCAGGTTCGGGCCGAGCTGCTGCGTGAAATCGATCAGGTAATCGATGAAGTCATCGAGATCGAACGGCCCTTGGTAGAACGGGACATCGCGCGCGTCGGCCCAGTCGGTGATGTAGACCTCGTGCTCAGGCAACATCGCTTTCACCGTACCCCGCAGGAGCGTTGCATAGTGGCCCGACATCGGAGCAACGATCAGGACTTTCGGATCGTTGCGCACGCCCATAACCGACGAGTCGCGCTTGAAATGAACAATGTTGCAGAAGGGTTTGCTGTAAACGATTTCGTCTTCAACCGGCACCGTGAGGCCATGAATTCGGGTTGAGTCGATGCGCCACTCGGGCTTGCCGTAGCGCCGCGTGATGCTCTCAAACACGTCGCAAGCGGCCGCAATCTGCTTAGCTGCCGGCGTAATCGAAAACGGATTAAATGGCGACTTCATCTGGTGCTTGACGACACGCGCCGTTAACCGCATCGGGGCCATGACGGCATGCGCCGCCTCGTACACATGATATTGCATCGTTTCAAGTCTCCGCAGGAGTGTACGATTTGCAACTCTTGTTGCAGTGCACCATTATTTGGAGAGTTTAGCAAGCCGCGCTCTCTAAAGGCTTACGTGCGACGATCGACCAACGACCAGTGTTGGCGTGGCCACATCGCCTGCGAGCCGCGTTTGTGCCGCAATGATCCAGACGGCGAAACGAAAAAACGGCGGCACCGAAGCACCGCCGTTTCCAGTAAATGCGTAGGTTTGGGGCCAGCTTACATCATGCCGCCCATGCCGCCCATGTCAGGCATTGCCGGACCAGCCGCAGCGTCTTTCTTCGGTGACTCAGCGACACCGGCTTCCGTCGTCACGAGCAGACCTGCAACCGAAGCTGCATCCTGAAGCGCTGCACGCACGACTTTCGCAGGGTCGATGATGCCCTTGGCGATCATGTCAACATAATCGTCGTTCTGCGCGTCATAGCCGTTGTTGAAGTCTTTCTTCTCAAGCAGCTTGCCGACGACAACCGAACCTTCGACGCCCGCGTTCTCTGCGATTTGGCGAAGCGGAGCCTGAAGCGCGCGGCGAACGATCTGGATGCCGGCCTCCTGGTCGTCGTTATCACCCTTCGCCTTGATCGCCTCGGCGCCGCGAAGCAGCATAACGCCACCACCCGGAACGATGCCTTCTTCAACCGCAGCGCGTGTCGCGTTCAGCGCGTCGTCGACACGATCTTTCCGCTCTTTCACTTCGACTTCGGTCGCACCGCCGACGCGGATCACAGCAACACCACCGGCAAGCTTCGCCAAGCGCTCTTGCAGCTTCTCACGATCGTAGTCGGATGTGGTTTCTTCGATTTGCGCTTTGATCTGAGCGATCCGCGCTTCGATTTCAGCCTTTTCGCCGAGACCGTCGACGATGGTTGTATCGTCTTTGGTGATCGAAACGCGCTTGGCGCGGCCCAGCATGTCAAGCGTGACGTTCTCAAGCTTGATACCGAGGTCCTCTGAGATCGTCTGACCTTTGGTCAGAACCGCAATATCTTCGAGCATGGCCTTACGGCGATCACCGAAGCCCGGCGCCTTGACCGCCGCGATCTTCAGACCACCGCGAAGCTTGTTGACCACCAGCGTCGCCAGCGCCTCGCCCTCAACATCCTCTGCAATGATGAGCAGCGGCTTGCCAGTCTGGACGACGGCTTCCAGCACAGGAAGCATCGCCTGAAGGTTGGAGAGCTTTTTCTCGTGGATCAGAATGTACGGATCCTCGAGCTCAGCCACCATCTTGTCCGCGTTGGTGATGAAGTACGGCGAAAGGTAACCACGGTCGAACTGCATACCTTCGACGGTGTCGAGCTCGAATTCGAGCGCTTTCGACTCCTCGACGGTGATCACGCCGTCGTTGCCGACTTTCTGCATCGCTTCGGCGATTTTCTCACCGACGATCTCGTCACCATTGGCTGAGATCGTGCCGACTTGCGCGATTTCTTTCTCGTCTTTGACCTTGACGGAGCGCTTGCCGATTTCCGCGACCACGTCGATCACCGCTTTATCGATGCCGCGCTTCAGGTCCATCGGGTTCATGCCGGCTGCAACAGCTTTCAGACCTTCGCGCACGATGGCCTGGGTCAGAACCGTTGCCGTTGTCGTCCCGTCGCCGGCGACATCATTGGTCTTGGAGGCAACCTCGCGGACCATCTGGGCGCCCATGTTCTCGAACTTGTCCTCAAGCTCGATTTCCTTGGCGACCGTGACGCCGTCCTTCGTCGTGCGTGGCGCACCGAAGGACTTCTCAAGGATGACATTGCGACCCTTTGGGCCGAGCGTCACCTTGACAGCGTTGGCGAGAACATCGACGCCGCGAACCATTTTGTCGCGCGCCTCAGTTGAGAATTTGACGTCTTTTGCAGCCATTCCGAGTCTCCAAATGGCATAGATTGATCATAGCACGAAGGGTGAACGAAGCGGATCCTAGGCCGCTTTCTTGGCGGAACCGGTCTGCTCGATGATCCCCATGATGTCGGTCTCCTTCATGATGAGGAGGTCTTCGCCATCGATTTTAACTTCGGTGCCGGACCACTTGCCGAACAGCACGCGGTCACCCACCTTAACGTCGAGTGCGACAATCTCGTTGTCATCACCGCGGGCGCCGGGGCCGACAGCTACGACTTCACCCTGTTGCGGTTTTTCGGCGGCCGTATCTGGGATGATGATCCCACCTGCCGATTTTGTTTCCTGCTCGAGCCGGCGCACAACGACGCGGTCGTGAAGGGGACGGAACTTCATCTCAGCCTTCTCCCGTTGAGAATGGTTCGAATTGTTTCAGCTTGCTGAGTTGTGCTGGCACTCTCCAAGAGGAGTGCTAACAACCGATCCGCAGCTAGTTCGTTGAAGCCCGCGTGTCAAGGTTGGGGTTCAGAAAAAATCAGATGCTGCGCATGTTGTCGTTCGGAGTTGCCGGTGCACGATACGGCAACCCTCTCGCGCGCATCAGCGTTAACGTGCGATCAGCAAGCAGCGTGCGCCAGGTCGGGGTCGAACACGCATCCCGACATGTGCGCTGCATCGCCATCCAGCAGCCCGAAAACAATGTCAGATATCGCGTCATGCGTAGACATTTCGGCAGCGGGCGGAGTGATCGCATTGATGCGAATACCGTCTTCGGCCCATCGCTCTGCCAGGCTTTGCGTGCACATGGCGAGCGCCGTCCGTGCCAACCCTGCCAAAAGCGCGCCGTAAGCGCCACCCGCACTCGAATCGACAGACAGGACGTTCACAACCAGCCCGTTACGCCAAGTCAGCCCCATGCGATTGGCTGCCACCCGGCTGCCGTGGACGGCCGCCGCCAGGCCGGGCTCGACGACGTCTTCGAACCCACCGCCATTTTCCGCGATCTCCGCCATGTCGGCGGCGCGAAGCGAGACAAAGTTGACGACCAGGTCGAGCGATCCCTGCATGATAGCGGCATCGGCTGTGAACCGCATGGCCGCTGCCGCGTAATCGATCGCGCCGTAATAGGCCGAAACCTCCGTGCCGGCCGCCTGCAGGTCTTCAACCAGGCCGGCAATTTCAGCGGACTCTGCCGGTGTCTGGACAATCAGCTTGCAGTTCCGGTCTGCCAGACGCCGCAACAACCCACGCCCGGCCTCATCCTGCAAACCAGTCAGCAAAACACGAAGCTTGCGATCAGGACGCAACCGCTGACCATAATCACTGGCATCAACAACGCGCAGAACCATTGGTACCCTTCCTCCCCCACCACAGTCTTGAGGGGGCCACTTCGTCTCGATTCGACTAACGAGACCTAAATGGCAAGTCGATTCGGGTCATCAGGCGGCAGGAATTCGACGGCTTCGGATTTCTGCAAATTTCAAGGTGCCGAATGCATGCTCGTCATGAGATGTGCTTAATACTGTATCTATTGCAACCGCGAGGAGGGCAAGATGACCGCTCAACAGACCATCCAGCCGCTGGCGGCGTGTCTTTTGGCAGGCGCAATATGGCTCGCAGCGACAAGCGTTGCACATGCGCGCTGTGATGAAATTGTTTTGGAACGATTTCTTGCAGACCGCGTTTTCACGCTCTCAGCCGAAAGCAAGATCCGGCTCTACGATCAACGCGTGTTCCGGTACTACGGCAAGCGCGATCAGTCGCGCCAGCAAGTCTTTCGCGCGATGCGGCGTTGGGAAGAGCGCTGGCCGGATCGGATCTACAAATTCATCCGTATCAGAGACTACCGTGAGACCGAGGCCGGCGATGCCTGCCGCGTCACATTCGACTATAAGTTCATCGCCTACGACCCGGAGCGCGATAAAACATCGGCCGGCATCGGCCGGACATCGCTGGTGCTTGCGGAGCGTAACGCCCGTGGCGACTTGCGGATCGTCGGGGAGTGGGGCGACGTCACCTGTCGCGGTCTCGATAAGTTCCGGCGCGGGCGGTGTTGATTGCCCCGGCTGCCGACCAGACTGACGCTGACACCGGACTGACACTGACAAGGCGTGCAACGGCGAGATAGACTGCGGCAATGACGTACCTTTTCGGCTTCCTCCGCATTGCCGCGTCCACCTTGGCCGTCGTCGCCGGCTTACTGTCGTGGCCGGTATGGACCCTTGCGCTCGCGATTCCTCTTCACACATTCGGCAGCTACTACTTTTCGAAGTCGCTCTACGATGAGATGACCGAGCAGCTGGATCGCACCAACGCCGGGCAAGCCGCGCGTCGCTGGTCTGGCTTTTACAAGGCGTTTTGGCTCCGCGAACTTGCGCTGGCATTCGTCAAGCTGGGGATCGGCTACGCGCTCGGCTTCTGGATTGCAAACGTGATGGGTGGGCCACCGTCACCGCCACCGCCACCGGTGTGAGCAACAGAGCGTCCTTCGCCGAGCGTGCAGTCTGCGCAACCCAGCTGACCATCAGTCGGATCACCGTCCGATTGACGCTTGCGGCCTTCTCGGACATGTCTCTCTCAATCGCAAACGCGCCAAAGATAGGGAGATACAGCCGTGGCCATTCCACAATTCCTGGTCCACAGCCCGAAGGACAATGTCGGGGTGGTGGTTGTTGAGGGTTTGACGGCTGGCACCGAGATGCTGGGCGTGGTGACCGAGGACAACAGCGAGCTGACGTTGCTGGCCAGGCACGACATTCCG
>JBCCOV010000037.1:0-29912 GCA_039039985.1 Pseudomonadota bacterium
GCGTCAGCTCGTTACCAGAACTTCCACCACGGCTTTTTCTCGGCAGCCGCATCCTCTGTCTTCGGCTGCTCGTCTGACTTTGCTGCTTCGGCAGGTTGCGATGATGTGGCTGGTTCCGACGTCCCCGCAGACTCGGATGATGCTGCAGGCTGCGACGGTGATTCCGCAGGCTGCGACGATGACTCCGTAGACTGCGACGGCGATTCCGCGGGCTGCGACGATGACTCCGTAGACTGCGATGGCGATTCCGTCGGCTGCGATGGCGGTGTCGCAGGTTGCGACTCCGTGTTTTGCGCGACCTTCGATGTGCTCTGGTCAAGCTTTTCAGTGACACCGGCCTCAGCAACTTTCAGAGCCTCAGCCAGGGTTGTTTTTGCCTCGTCGATTTTACCGTCACCGCACTGCGAGAGGCCCTGATCCATCAGTTTGGAAGCTGCGTCGCGGGCCGTATCTGTCGTCCGCCCCAATTGCAGCCGGATCCGCGCTCGAAGCATGAGTGCATCGGTATTGTCGCATTTTTCGACGAGTTTCTTGAATGTCTCATCCGCATTCGTGCTGGCTTCATTTCCAGCCTGCTGGTCCTGGGCAAGCGCCGCGGAGACCAATAGTGATCCGGACGCCAGTAATGCCATGGCAAGGCGCATATCAACTCTCCTGCTTAGAACTAAGCCGTTAGAACCGAACACGCAGACTCTGCGACCACCTCGTCCGGACCCGCTGGTTCGGGCGCCAGTGATTTCGGGCGCCGGCGATGTCCGACGACAGTGATTCGCACTGTCGCGATCGACGAATCACCAAACGCCTGGGATGAGGCACGACGGAGGCTGCCGCATGAACCGCCGCTGCGAGAATACCGGCGCATGCACTTGCACCTGCGACCGGCACCATCGAGCTTGCGGTGTGCTACTCCCGTCTTTGATCGCGGCGATCGCCGGCCGCAGCTGACCCGAGCCGCCACCGCCGCGTGTCATCGAAAAGAGCACAAGCAATGTGACACAGGCCGCGTTCTCGATGTTCGCGCGCGCTCGCAACGCGCCAGTGATGTGCTGGCCGATCCCAACCGCCGCCACGGCGCCAACGGGATCTCGGCACATCGCGTGCTGCTCTTTTGCGTTGCGTTCTGTGCATATCAGGCCCGGCGCAAGATGCCCGTCATTGTGCGAGCGCCTCGGGCAATTCGCCGCTGTTGCGTGTCCGCCTCAATCCCGATCAACGCGCGCCGGAGCCAGCCGGAGAACGTATCCATCAGTCGGAAGGATTTGAGGCAATGTGCTGACCATCATGTCATGAGCGCCTCTCGGAAGCTCTGTGGGCATAACGATCGGGCCATTCGGGATCAGCTTCGATGACCGGACCTGAACGATGTCGTCCATGTTCAGGATGCCTTTGTCGACCATCTTGCGCAAGTTGCCGGACGTGTAGCCTTCCGACCATTCGCCAACACCCGAAAACCAGATTACAGCAACGTCGACGTCTTTGTTGAATACGCCGAGAACGCCGTTTTCATGGCCGCCCATAAACTGTGTTTTTTCGAAAAACTTTCTGAGTTCACCAACTTTCTCAACCAGCTCGATCGACGGGATCAGGTAGCCGGATGTCGAGTTCGGATCAGCGAAACCCAGCTTTTTGCCTTTGGTATCATCCAGCGCTTTTGATGCCGCTGTCGGCACGTGCGACCATGACGGAATATTAACCCGTATCGCCTGTCGGCTGCATCCGCGTCAGAACCGGAACGACGGCATTCGAGTTTTCCAGATACATGCCCGCGTAGCCAGGCGAGCCGAACCATGCGTCATCCAGGTTACCGCCGAGCATCGGCTCCATCGTGCCGGCGTAGTCCTTGAACGTGAACATTTTTGCCGGAACGCCATACGCAGCTTCGACGTAACCCTTGAGGCATTGGTTGCGCGTAAGAAGATCTTGAGCCGCTTCGACGCCTCACCGGGCGAAGGCCCGGTTCCACACTTGCCTGACCGGAACCTCGACCTTCGTGCATCGCTTCGGCAGAAGCTCCTAGGAGTCTCGCGCTGCCCCACGACCACCGACGACCTTCGCCAAGGTGCCACCCATGCGCAGCAACTTGATCAGGGTTGGACTTGGAAGCCGCACCAGTTCCGTGAACGATTTATCGACCGTCTCAAGGAAACCGAGCATGCTGCTGAGACGCTCTCGCGCAGGCTCAGACACGCTCGGATCCGTGTTTGCCTCGCTGACGCAAACGCGGAGTGCAGCCAACGTCGGATCGATTTCGCGCGCCTTTCGGCCTTCGGCGATCCGTCGGACCATCTCATAAAGGTCGGCCTCCGCTTCAAAGCGGTCGCGCCGATCCCCGATCGTGTGAACCCGGCGGATCAGGTTCCAACTCATCAACTCCTTCAGGGAGTTCGATACGTTGGATCGCGCCATCGACAAGCGGTCCGCAATATCCTCAGCGGTCAACGGCGCCTCGGAAAGATAGAGCAAGGCGTGGATCTGGCTGACGGAGCGGTTCACGCCCCAAGTCGCGCCCATTTCACCCCAGTGCACGACAAAGCGCTCAACCGCGCCGGGCATGCGCATGGCTTCTGCTTTAATTTCTGTCATGACAGAAATTTACGAATAATGTGCTGATGGTGTCAATTGCACAACCGGCATCTTCTGTATCACTTACTCTCGACCGAGCGTCCGGTCCAAGTGATCCGCATAGATGAGGGACATGAGCTCGGATCGATGAACACCGATGTCTTTAAGCGTCCGGTCATCAAGGCTGCGCAGCTGCTGGTAGGCTTTGCGCTGCAGCCGCGCCTGCTCCATCGAATCAATGGCTTCGGCGACAGCATTCGCAATCTGCTGCAGGCTGCTCGGTTTTTCTGATGGCTTGACGACGTCAACGCCAACGACATCGTCGACGAGAATCCCGGTCACGGTAGGCTCCTTCATTATCTAGGTTTGGCGCACACAACTGCGCTGCTGGCCGTGACATGCCGCATTTTCAGGAGCGTTCGCTGTTCCGGACGGAACGTCAGACTGCGTTTTCACGAGATGTGCACAATGCTGGGCTGTCGCGGCGGTTTCGCCGGCCCAGTATCGCTCATCTGTGCTGTCGGCTTCAGCCCTTAGCGCCGCAGTGTCAGGATCGCTGTCGCGGGCTGTCCGTCCTCAAAACCTTGCGCCGTGACTGCCGCTTTCGACGCATTGGCGATCATCGCCAGGCGCGTGAGGGGATTGAGAACGGGCGCTTCAAGCCAGCTCATATCGTCGTCGCCAGCCAGCGTTGCCTCCTCGAGCAAACAGATCCGCTCAGGATTTGCCTCGCCACGCGGCCGACCCTGCCAATCCGGCGTGCGCCAGGCGTTGGCGGCCGCAGCCGGGCCGTCGTGGACCCGGGCCTCCGCTTCGCGCCGCTCGATAATGCAGAGTTCCGACGGCGCAAGCCCCGACAGTGCATAGATAACCGGACTGGCAATTGGCGTCTCAATCAGGAGGCGCCGGGCCTCGCCAAAGTCGGCGGCCGCCTCGAACGCCCTGCGTAGAACGTGACTGGCGGTCTCATGCGTCAGGCTCCAGACGCGCACCTTGTTCGCAAACCAATCGAGCGGATAGAAGCCACCGCCGGTCCGCGGCATCGGCGCCTGATTGATTGCAGCAGCAAACCGGCCGGGCGCAACAGCTTGAAGGACGCCCGTATAGCCCGGCCAGGTGAGCAAAATGAACGGGCCGCGTTCGCACGAGACCCGGGCAGCGACCACATGGCGGCCGAGCCCGTTTGTGCGCCAGTCGAGAACCCGCACCAGTTGTGCGCCGACCCCATCGGGCGCGGGGCGAACACCGGTTGTACAGCCCCATTCGTAGTTGACTGAGAGGAAATATGCGCCCGGACGGTCCAATTGCCGGGCGATCTGATCAGTTTCGGACAGGTATGGCGACGCCGATTTCGCCAACCAGCGACGTGAAACGCCGTCGAGCGCGTGCAGCGCGGCGCGCGGAACACCCCGTGTGGCGAGATCCATGAGAGCATGCGCGCGATCGGTTGCCTGTAAAAGTGTCTCCAGCGGAAAGTCCGGACCCGTCTCGAGAATCGGAATTTCTGGCAGATCGACAACTTGCGAGGACCGCGATGCATGGACGTGGTCACGGTTCGGATGATGCGCCGCGTGGTCGAGATTCGTTGACAAATGCGGCCTCCTTGAACATAAACGCGCTCTACCCGGACAAAACGGGCAACATGCGCTGACCCAGGCAAGACCGGCGTCGGTCCAACATATCTTGGACTCTGCCGCGCCGAGAGCTGCGATCCCGCCCATGCGTGACGATCGCGGCTTAGCAGAAAGACCGCAATTGCGGCGCCGACGGTCGCGGCAGATTAAGGACGAGATGATGTACGCTGTAATCAAGACCGGCGGCAAACAGTATCGTGTCGCCAAGGACGATGTTCTCGAAGTCGAGCGCCTGCCAGGCGATGCCGGAAGCGATATTGAGCTAACTGACGTATTAATGGTGGGCGAGGGCGAGTCCGTTACGGTTGGCACGCCAACGATTTCCGGCGCCAAGGTCGTTGCTGAACTTGTTGAGCAGTCTCGCGGGCCGAAGTTGATCGCGTTTAAGAAGCGTCGGCGGAAGAGTTCCAAGCGCACGCGCGGCCACCGCCAGCACCTGAGCAAAATACGCATCAAGGACATTCACGCAGCGTAAACACCGGATCCTTCAGAGGGATCATGTTTGCGCCGACGGTAAGAAGGACGAAACGTCATGGCACACAAAAAAGCAGGCGGTTCATCGCGGAACGGCCGGGACTCTGAGTCGAAGCGTCTCGGCGTGAAAAAGTATGGCGGTGAGCTTGTGGTCCCAGGCAACATCCTCGTCCGCCAACGCGGCACGAAAATGCACCCAGGACGTAACGTCGGTATGGGCAAAGATCACACGCTCTTTGCTCTGACCGAAGGTCATGTCCGGTTCGAGCGCAAGGCCGGTGGCCGGGCGTTCGTCAGCATAGACCCAAGAACCGAGGCTGCCGAATAAGCGGCGAACCCATCAATACCCGAAATTTAAGCGGGGGGATGGTTCGCCATCGCCCCGTTTTGCATTGCTAGGCCAGAAATAGCCTGACGGGGCAGACGACCACACAAGAGCCGGACCGAATATTGGTGACGTTCGGCGCCAAGGATCCCGTCATGAAAATCGATGGCCATGTTTTGATCTCCTGGGGCATCAAGCCCGGTCCGAAATTCAAGGACGCGCTGGCACTTGCGCAATCGCTTGTTGACGCCGGTGAAGACGAAAGCACCATTCGCAAAAAGCTGACAGCGGCGTTCCCTGCGCCTGTCGTCCTCAAGCGGCGCGCGACGGGGACGTATGCTGAGGCCATCCGCGCCGAGACCGAAGAGGACGAAGCCAACATCGCCAACGTGCGCGCGCACATGGACCACCTCATGCGATGTCCGGTGCTGGAGCACGGCGCGATTATGCCTGACGCGTGCCCGGCCGGTTCGGCAACAGGCACCATCCCCGTTGGCGGTGCCGTGGTCTCCCGTGGGATTCACCCGGCGTTCCACTCCGCCGATATCTGCTGTTCGATGTACGCGACCGTGTTTCCAAAGGGCACGGCGACGACTGCGTTCATGGATGCGCTGAAAGCGTCAACCCGCTTTGGCCCTGGCGCTCGCCAGCCCGAAGACTGGGTAGAGGACGCCATCACGGGCGAAATCGAAGAGACACGCAACCCGTTCTTGTCGCAGTTGGCGCACCGGGCGAAAGCCCAACTGGCGGACCAGGGCGACGGCAACCACTTCGCCTACTTCGGGACGTTGGACGTCTCCGAGACGATGATGGCTGCCTTGTCGACCCAGGGACAGTCTGACCTGGCGTCAGCGCTGGCACCCTACGTGTCTGATGGCGAAGTCGACGTTCTGGTCACGCACCACGGCAGTCGAGATCTCGGTGCCCAAGTCTACAAGCGCGGCATGGCGGCAGCGATCGCACAAACCAAGATGCTGTCTCCGGAGACGCCACAGCATCAGGCTTGGCTCGACCCGGAAAGCGAGCAAGGCGCGCTTTATTGGGACGCGCTGCAATACGTTGCGCGTTGGACGAAGCGAAACCACCAGCTTGTTCACGAACGGACCTTCGATAAGCTCGGGATTGCGCCGTTGGCGTCGTTCGGGAACGAGCACAACTTCGTCTGGAAGCGCGGTGACCTGTTTTGTCACGGAAAGGGGGCAACTCCGGCATGGACGGACGACAACGGCCATCCGCTTCTTGGTCTCATTCCGCTCAACATGGCCGCGCCGATCCTCCTCACGCTTGGCAAAGACAACGCGACATTTGCGTCGTTTGCACCGCACGGCGCCGGCCGCAACAAGAGCCGCACGGCGTTGCTGCGCGAGTTGGGTATTCTCGGTCTGCCGACACCGGAGTTCACGGCGCGATCAGCGGAAATCGTCGATCGTCAGACCGAGGGTCTCGATGTGCGGTTCTTTTACGACCGGCCGGATGTCTCCGAATCGCCGATGGCCTATAAGTCTGCCGATCAGGTGGCAGCTCAGATCGACGAATTCGGACTTGCTGATGTTGTTGCCCGCATCATGCCGAAAGGGTGTCTGATGGCCGGCGACTACGACAAGCCTTGGATGACTAAGAAGAAGAATAAGGCGCCGCTCGCCGGTGACAGATCATGACCTGGCCAACGCCTGCAGTGGTGAATACAGAGCGATTGCGCCTCCGCGTCCTACGCCGCGAAGACGCCGGCGCAATCGCTGCGCACATGGCGAATTGGAACGTCACTCGGATGCTGTCGATGCCGCCGTGGCCCTACGGGCCAAGCGATGCCGAGGAGTTCCTCGACCGCACCCTTGCGCGCGCGATTGATGATCCGGACTGTTCGCGCGCCATCGCTGAGCGCGCATCGGACACACTGATTGGCATTATCGGAGGTCGACTGTCTGGCGCCCACTACACAATCGGTTACTGGCTCGGTGAGCCTTACTGGGGTCGCGGGTACATGACGGAGGCTGTTACAAGTGTTGTCGGCGCGATCTTCACCTCCGATGAAGATGCTGTCATCAAGAGCGGTGCTTTCAAGGACAACCCTGCGTCTCTCCGCGTGCAGAAGAACGTCGGATTTCGGGTTGTCGGCGAAAGCCAGATACTGTGTCGTCCCCGCGGAGAAAAAGTAACCCATGTCGACACCGAGCTGACGTTCGACGCATTCCAGAGGCGACGGTCATGAGGTTTCTCGATCAAGCCAAGATCTACATCCAGTCGGGGAAAGGCGGCGACGGCTGCCTGTCGTTCCGGCGCGAGAAGTTCATCGAGTTCGGTGGCCCGGACGGCGGCGACGGCGGCAAGGGTGGCGATGTGTGGGCCGAGTGCGTCGAGAACCTCAATACCTTGATCGACTATCGCTATCAGCAGCACTTCAAGGCCAAGAACGGCACACCGGGTATGGGCAAGAACCGGACCGGGCCCGGCGGGGACGACTGCATCATCAAAGTGCCGCCCGGCACCCAGATTTTCGAAGAGGACAATGAAACACTGGTGGCCGATCTGACCGAGCCCGGTCAACGGGTGCTTCTGGCCCGAGGCGGCAACGGCGGGTTCGGCAACGCGCACTTCAAATCGTCGGTCAACCAGGCGCCACGTCGAACCAATCCTGGCCAACCTGGCGAGGAATTGACGATCTGGTTGCGGCTGAAGCTGATCGCCGACGCGGGGCTTATCGGCCTGCCCAATGCCGGAAAATCAACGTTTCTGGCTACGGTCTCGGCCGCCAAACCGAAAATCGCCGACTACCCATTCACCACACTTCACCCCAACCTCGGCGTCGTTCGCGTCAGTGAAACAGACTTCGTTCTGGCAGACATTCCTGGTCTGATCGAAGGTGCGAACGAAGGCGCCGGTCTGGGCACCCGGTTCCTTGGCCATATCGAGCGTTGTCGTGTGCTCTTGCATTTGGTCGATGTCACTCAGAACGACCTTGCTGGCGCATACCGGACGGTTCGCGATGAGCTTGCCGCCTACGACCTGCAGCTCGACGCCAAAACCGAGCTTTTGGCGCTCTCCAAGTGCGATGCCCTGCCGCCGGACGAGCTTGCCGCACGTGTGCGGGATCTCGCGCAAGCCGCCGGGCAGGTCCCGATGCAGATTTCGTCCGCCTCAGGCCAAGGAATGACTGCGGCACTTCACACCCTGGCGCGGACGGTTTCGGAAGCACGCCGTAAAGACGCCGAGGACCTGAGCGCTCACGAGCCTCCGACACCGTGGCAGCCGGATCTTTCCTAAGCACAACAGCGCCAAGAATATGCATGACACGGGCCGATGATGACCGAAGACCCCAAGACAGCCAATGCCGTCAGGCCTGAATGGGAACGCGCTCGGCGAGTCGTCATCAAGATCGGGTCCGGATTGGTCGTTGATCAGGCGACGGGGCAGATCCGTGCGACCTGGTTGAACGCGCTTGCCGATGACATTGCAGATCTGGCCCAGGCGGGCCGCGAGATCATTCTCGTGTCTTCAGGCTCAATTGCGCTTGGACGTCAACTGATCGGGCTGAATAAAGTCGAGCTGGAGCTCGAAGAAAGCCAGGCCGCTGCCGCTGTGGGCCAGATCAGCCTGGCTCACGCCTATCGTGATGTCTTTTCGCACCGCGGCCTGACGGCAGCCCTGATTCTCCTGACTCTCACCGACACTGAGGAACGCCGCAGATACCTGAACGCACGGCGAACGATCGATACGCTTTTGGCTCAGCGTGCGCTGCCGGTCGTCAACGAGAACGATACGGTGGCGACGACCGAGATCCGCTATGGCGACAATGATCGCCTGGCGGCGCGTGTCGCATCGATGGTCAGCGCGGACTGCCTGGTGCTCCTTTCCGATATCGACGGTCTCTATACGGCACCGCCGTCCCGCAGTAAGGACGCCGTGTTGCTGCCTGAGGTCCCCGAGATTACGCCGGAGATTGAGGCGATGGCCGGCGGCGCGGCGAGTGCGCTATCGCGCGGCGGTATGATCACAAAGATCGAAGCCGCAAAGATCGCAACAGCCGCCGGGACACATTTGGTGATTACATCGGGGCGTCATTTGCACCCGATCCGACGCCTGAGTACCGGTGAAAAGGCGACCTGGTTTCCTGCGGCGACGGATCCGATCGCGGCACGCAAGCGCTGGATCGCCGGGCAACTTGAGCCGCGCGGCGTTCTCACCATCGACGCTGGCGCCGCAAGAGCCCTGCAAACAGGGAAGAGCCTTCTACCGGCTGGTGTTACGGGTTTGACTGGCACATTCGATCGCGGCGACGCTGTCGTCATTCGCACGCAAGACGGGCGTGAGGTCGGGCGCGGGCTGGTGGCCTATGCGACGCAAGATGCGGCCCGTATCATGGGCCGCAGAACGCAGGAAATCGCCGGGATACTCGGCTACACTGGTCGAACCGCTTTGGTGCACCGTGATGATATGGTGCTCAACCCAAATCGAGAGACGACGAATGAGCGAGATGATGCGTGACGACCGCGAACGAGATCAGGGCCAAGTAGACGACACCGTCGTGGCCTCGCTGGACGACATTGTGCACGCGCTTGGCAAGGCTGCGCGCGCCGCGGCAGCGGCGCTCGCCGTGACCGACCGCGAGCGCAAGGACGCCGCGCTTCAAGCAGCAGCGGATGCGCTGAGAGAGAACGAAGCGACCATTCTTGCGGCGAACGAACGCGACGTCGCTGAAGCTCGCGCGGCAGGAAAGCCGGCGGCGTTTATCGACCGCCTGATGCTCAATCCCGCGCGAATTGATGCGATGGCCCGTGGGCTGGAAGATATCGCAGCGCTTGATGATCCCGTCGGCGCCGAAATCGCTGCGTGGGAGCGGCCAAACGGGCTCAAGATCTCCCGCGTTCGGACGCCAATCGGCGTCGTGGGAATCATTTACGAAAGCCGGCCAAACGTCACGGCTGATGCGGGCGGGTTGTGTCTCAAGTCCGGCAACGCGACAATTCTGCGCGGTGGCTCGGACAGCTTCCATTCATCAACCGCCATTCTGGCCTGCCTGCACGCCGGCCTCAGAGCTGCGCACCTTCCCGAGGCGGCTGTACAGATGGTTCCCAGCGTCGACCGCACAGCGGTTGGGATGATGCTCAGTGGGCTGAATGGCGCAATTGACGTGATTGTACCCAGAGGTGGCAAGAGCCTGGTCGGGCGGGTGCAGCAGGAAGCTCGCGTCCCCGTCTTTTCGCACCTGGAGGGCATTTGCCATATCTACCTGGACCAGGGCGCCGACCTCGACGAAGCCATTCCGCTCGTCGTGAATGCGAAGCTCCGGCGAACGGGCATCTGCGGCGCGGCAGAGGCCCTGCTTGTGGATCGCAATGCGCCATCTGAGTATTTGAAGCGTACAGTTCAGGCGCTCCTTGATGCCGGATGCGAAGTGCGCGGCGATCCGACCGCCGTGGCCTGTGACTCCCGTGTCATTGTGGCAGCCGAAGACGACTGGGGCCGGGAGTTCCTAGACGCGATTATCGCGGTCCGAACCGTCGACGGTGTCGATGACGCTATTGCGCATATCGCAGAACACGGCTCCAATCATACCGACTGTATCCTCACGGAGTGCTACGGCACGGCGGAACTCTTCCTCAATCGGGTGGACTCGGCGATCGTTATTCATAATGCGTCGACACAGTTTGCCGACGGCGGTGAATTTGGCATGGGAGCAGAAATCGGTATCGCCACAGGTAAACTGCATGCCCGTGGTCCCGTTGGTGTCGAACAGCTGACCACATTCAGATACGTTGTCCGTGGCACTGGGCAGATCCGGCCGGACTAATCTGCACGAACCCATCGCGGTCCGGACCAAACCATGTCCGCCTGAGGCGGAACCACTTTGCCGTCCCAGCAAATCTGAAAGACTGCTAGTCACATTCCATCGTTCAACGGAACCGCCGTGTCACGCCAAAGCGCGCCTGTCTCATTCGGGGCCATCCAAGCCAAGCCCCCGCTTGCTTTTGATGGGCAGCGCATTGGCCTTCTGGGCGGATCCTTCAATCCGCCGCACGATGCTCACCGCATGATTAGCGAAACGGCGCTGCGTCGCCTAGATCTAGACGCCGTTTGGTGGATCGTCACGCCCGGCAATCCGCTCAAATCCCATGACGAATTGCTTTCTCAGAAAAGTCGGATTGCGCTTTCCGAAAAACTGCTGACGAACCCCTGCATCATCCCGACCGGGTTCGAGGCTGAACTCCCATCCGCCTATACCGCTGCCACTCTGGCCTTCCTTCGGCATCGCTATGGCAACGTTCGGTTCGTATGGCTCATGGGCGCAGATAACCTTGCCGGTTTTCACCGGTGGCAACGCTGGCGCGAGATTGCAGCAACGTTTCCGATCGCGATCATTGACCGGCCGACTTACCGACTGCGCGCAATGGCCAGTCCGGCGGCCCACGCCTTGCACAAGCATTTTGTGCCGGAGAGATTCGCAAAAACACTGGCTACCCGCGCGATGCCTAGCTGGACGGTTCTGACAGTTCGCCTGTCAGATCTCTCATCAACCGAACTTCGCCGGCGCGACAATACGCAGAGCATTCGCCCTTAGAAAAGTAAAATTGATAATGACTAACCCAGCCGTTTTGATCATTTCTACCCGTGTCGGACATCAGATAGAGGCGTGATCAGCGCTGGTTGCAGCCACAATTATGTTCGCCATTGCCATTGTCCCGTGATAAATTCTTGAAAGGGTTTGTTGCAAGATGCGGCAAGTCACGGGTATCTTAATTGCGTGTGTCGCTTCAGCCTCGGGTATACAGGCATTGGCACACAGCGTTTTCAACAACACAGGGCAAACACCACAATATGCAATCCGAGCTTGGGGCCGCCGCTGACGCAGCCTCCGTCACTGAACAAGCCTCGGCAGAGCCAGACAGTTCGGTGATCCGCGACCATATCCTTGCTTGGCTGGAGGATGCCAAGGCTGAGGACACTGTTGTGATCGACTTGGAAGGCAGGTCGCCTGTTGGTGACTTTATGGTTATTACGTCAGGCCGCTCGCAGCGGCATGTCGGTGCGATTGCCGATCAGGTGCAAAAGAAGCTCAAAGAATTCGGCTTTGGGAATGCCAGGATCGAAGGACAGGACAACTGCGACTGGGTCCTGGTCGATATTGGCGATATCGTCGTGCATGTCTTCAGGCCGGAAGTGCGAGACTTCTACAATCTCGAAAAGCTCTGGTCAGCCGATCGACCGACCGATACGGACGAGCAGCACCACTGATGTGAGTATCGATGTCGATCTGGAGCAAGGTCGATGCGGATAACGATTGCAGTGATCGGACGTCTGAAAGACGGTCCGGAGCGAGATCTTTATCGACGATACGCAGATCGATATGCGGCCCATGCGCGCGCGCTAGGACTGGCGGCTTCCCATACAGTCGAGTTACCGGAAAGTCGCGCACAGCGGCAGCGCGACCGCCAGCGCGACGAAACACAGCGCTTGCTGGCCGCGATTGCCACCGACGCAACGCGCTATTTTCTGACCGAAGCCGGTCGCCAGATGACAAGTGACGCGTTCGCAAAGAAACTCGGCCGGTTGCGTGATGATGGAGTTGGCAACGTGGCATTTCTGATTGGCGGTCCAGATGGGCACGACCCGGATATGCTGGATGCACATCGCCAGACGCTGCTGTCACTTGGTCAGATGACCTTCCCCCACGGTCTTGCACGAGTCCTGCTCGCCGAGCAGCTCTATCGCGCCGTAACGATCCTCGCCGGCCATCCATATCATCGTGCATAACGTCTGCTGTTCGGCCACCTCTGTGCGAATGCACATGGGGATCAACCTCTAATTCTGCCTGTGATTCCCGGAGTCCTGTTATGACGAATACGTCTCGCGAAACACGCTGTGTGCAGGCCGCTGGGGCCGTAGAATCGGAAACCGGCGCAATTGTTCCGCCCGTGCATATTGCAACGACGTTTGAGCGAGACCCGGACAACAGCTATCCGCGGGGCTTTACGTACGGAAGACCCCATAATGCCACTGTGCAAACCTGTGAAGATGTGATCACCGGGCTCGAGTCCGGAGCGGCCACATTGGCATTCGGCTCGGGTATGGCAGCAGCAATATCCCTGTTTCTAGCGCTCCCTCGCCCCGCCCATGTCGTCGCACCGAACGTGATGTACTGGGCGTTGCGCAACTGGCTGAAGACCGATGCCGCTTCACACGGCTTAAGTGTGACGTTTGTAGATGCGACAGACTTGGCCATGATTCGTGAGGCCATTCGCCCGGGACAAACCAAACTGATCTGGATCGAGACTCCGTCGAACCCGCTCTGGTCGTTGGCCGACATCGCGGGTTGCGCGACAATCGCGCGGTCAGCGGGGGCGAACCTTGCGGTCGATTCGACGGCCGCTACGCCAGTATTGAGCCAGCCTCTGACGCTTGGCGCGGACGTCGTCATGCACTCGGCTACGAAGTATCTAAATGGGCATTCGGATGTGCTGGCCGGTACCCTAACGTTCGCATCGGCCGACAGTGAACTCTACGCGGCCGCGACGCGGATCCGAAGTACGCATGGCGCTATTCTGGGTCCGTTCGAAGCGGCGTTACTCCTGCGCGGTTTGCGTACTCTGTTTGTCCGTGTCGAACGGCAATGTCTGTCTGCGCGCGCCATTGCAGAGCACTTTGCCAGCCACGATCAGATCAGCCACGCTCTCTACCCCGGGCTCGCAACCCACCCGCAGTACGAACTCGCGCAAAGACAAATGGTTGGTGGGTCTGGCGGCATGCTCTCGCTAAGGTTCGCTGGTGGGCAAGCGGCTGCCATCGCTGTTGCCTCTACACTGAAAGTCTGGGTGCGCGCAACATCGCTCGGCGGAGTCGAAAGCCTTGTGGAGCATCGCGCGAGCGTCGAGGGACCCGGCACACCGTGTCCTGACGATCTTTTGCGGCTATCTGTCGGCCTGGAAGCTGTCGACGATCTCATCAAAGATCTGGATCAAGCTCTGGCCGTGGCCCATGGCAATTGAGCCTCAGTCGAAAGTCTATGGCGACCTTCCGCTAATACGCAGAGGCGCAAACGCACCCTACGTTGTTGTCCTCGGTGACTGTCGAGCCGTTAGGGACGCAGCGTGGTCATTGCCTCCAAGACACTCAATCGGTTTCTGCGGGACTCCCCGATTGCACTTTCGCTCGCCTCGCCGGCGTTTGAGGACTTCCCGCTTGTTATGGTGAACGATGCATTCGTGCGCCTGACCGGCTATGCGCGTGAGGATGCGCTTGGTCGGAATTGCCGTTTCCTCCAGGGCCCCAACTCAGAAGAAAGCGCAATCGCGGACCTACGCCGGAACGTTGCCGAAGAGAACGAAACACTGGTTGGGATTACAAACTACCGTCGCGACGGCACGCCGTTCCGCAACCTCGTGTTTGTATTCCCGATTTTCGATCAACGCGGCAAGTTGCTTTACATGATGGGCTCCCAGTACGATGTGACTGCGCCCCGCCGCAGCGTATCGCCAAGTGAATACGGCGAGATCCTGGATGAAGTTATCGGATTTAATCGCCCGCTAATGGCGTCGCACGAGCAATTGCTTATCCGCCACGAACGTCCCTGCGTCGACGCCGTGCGTGCTATCCTGGACCCGTAGATCGTTTCCACCCAGGCGAACGCACCCTAGTTCGCGCCGTCCAGGAGCCGACGGGCGATGACTTGCGCCTGGATCTCCGCAGCTCCCTCGAAAATGTTGAGAATCCGCGCATCGCACAGGACGCGGCTAATCGGATACTCCAGCGCGAATCCGTTGCCGCCGTGGACCTGCAGCGCATTGTCTGCGGCGGACCATGCGACTCGCGCGGCCAGCAGTTTGGCCATACCCGCCTCGAGATCGCAGCGGCGGTCGAGATCCTTTTGTCGCGCGGCGAAGTATGTGATCTGGCGTGCCAGCATCGTTTCAACCGCCATCATCACGATTTTATTGCGGACGCGCGGGAACATATAGATCGACTGGCCGAACTGGCTGCGATCCAACGCATAGTCGAGCGCCAGATCCAACGCGGATTGCGCAACACCGACGGCCCGAGCGGCCGTTTGAATTCGCGCTGCCTCGAACGTCGCCATGAGCTGTTTGAAACCCTGACCTTCGACACCGCCGAGGAGCTGGCTTGCCGGCACTTCGAGGCCGTCAAACGAAAGGTCATATTCCTTCATGCCGCGATAGCCAAGGACCTCAATTTCACCGCCGGTCATGTTGGCCATCGGGAACGGATCTTCGTCACTGCCGCGAGGCTTTTCGACAAGGAACATCGAGAGGCCCTTATAACCGGGCTCATCCGGGTTCGTGCGCGCCAGCACGGTCATCAAGTCCGCACGCACTGGGTGGGTGATCCACGTCTTTTGCCCGGTAATGCGATAGACATCACCGTGCCGCTCTGCACGCGTCTTGAGCGAGGCAAGGTCCGAACCCGTGTTCGGCTCCGTGAACACAGCCGTCGGCAGAATCTCACCGGACGCGATCTTCGGCAGATATCGTTGCTTCTGCTCATCCGTTCCATTCGCCAGGATCAGCTCACCGGCGATCTCGGACCGCGTGCCTAACGATCCCACGCCGATATAGCCGCGCGATAACTCCTCCGAGACAATACACATCGCCTCCTTGCCGAGGCCCATGCCGCCGACGTCCTCCGGCATCGAGACGCCGAAAACCCCAAGCTCGGCAAGCTCCGCGATCGTCTTTAGCGGAATGTACTGGTTCTCCAGATGCCAGCCGTGCGCATCTGGCAGGACCTCGGCCAGACTGAAGCGCCGCATTTCCTCCTGGATCGCCAGGTGGGTTTCGTCGAGACCGGGATCGCCCATGGACGTTGCGCCCCGCCGTTTGCCCAGCGCCTCACCCAGCGCGTGGCGTGTGCGTTCCGCGGTCCCGCATGCAATGAACCTGAGGCTTGCGTCCTCAAACGCCCGGGCGGCCTCGGTTGAAATGCCAAGCTCTCGTAAGCGAACGGTCTCGCCCTGGCTCATCGGGATGCCGCCGCAGATCTGCGCGGCGTACTCGCCAAAGCCAGCGATAAGAAGCTGCCGCTCAAACGTATCAAGCCGCCCCTCATCGGCGAGGCGTTGCGCCCAGCCAGCCAACTGGCGCAAAGCTTCAATGTACGTCGCAAGCCAGGCCACGCCGTGCGCACTGTGCTGGATCTTGTTCAGATCTCCGGCAACGGCCTCGCGATCGTGCGTTGTTGCGACCTTTGCCGCGTGAAGGAGGCGTTCCCCAGCTGCAATGACGGTCTGTGCTTCCGCAATCAGATCAGCGTTTGCGAGTGCGGAGAGCTCAACTTCAGTGGCCTGCGCTGCCAGTAACATAACGATATCGGCTCCCGCCTTATGGACGATTTGCTGCGTCGCAGCATAGCGCCCCGCCGGTTCTACGCGCAAGGCGCAGCGGGACTGTCCCTACGATCGTCGGGGACGGCCGCGATCCTCTTTGTCGGTCGCCGGATCGCTGCGACGCGGGTGAGACGGTGCAGCAGCGCCGAATGTCGCGCCCCGTGCCACGATCTGGACCAACGCCTCCTCGGGCTGATCAAGCGCGCTTGGCTGGGGCGGTGTGTCCGGGCGCATACTCCTGCGCTTCAGACTGCGAAGTCTGCGGGCAAGTTCGCGAGGTGACGCGACATCGCCCTCTGAATCCGGTTCCGCGCTTGGACGCCGGATCGACACAACAGCGACAGCAGGTGGTTCGCTGTCTTCTGCCATGTCGTCGGAACGTCTGGCCGCAAACCGACGCCGTCCCGTGCGTGATCCAGGCGCATCATCAGTCGCGATAACCTTCGGGTTTGGATGACGGCCGAGCGTCGAACGGATGATAACGTCGGCTTCTTTCACGCTGTCTTCCGAGATTTCGAATGCGTCGTCATCAAGCGCCCCGCCTTGCGATCCGCGTTCGGTATCGTGTCTGGCCGCCATGCGCGTGGGCAACGCAGTTTGGCCCGCACCATCCCGACGGACATGATCGGCTACATTGATGGCAGTCGCGGTGAGGTCACTCGCACTGGGCTCAACGATCGCGTCGACGTGGGCCATCCGGATGCGCGAAGCCAAGCTATCGCTGCGCCGGAGGCCAACCATCGCGCCAGCCCGCTCTCCTCCAGCTTCCGGCAACGGGTCGCACGCACGCTCGTCTGCAATTCCGCTTTCCGGTGCAGAGCCGTCTACACCGGCATCCAGTTGGAGACTGGCAAGGCGCAGGCGAGGCAGCCACGGCAAACGCGTCCGCGGTGGCGGAACAAGAGCACCAACCGCGCCATTCGCGCGCAACCGCTTGTAGGCCGTCTCTCCTCCGCGCGCGAGAATTGTCGCCTGCTCAATCCAGCACGCCTTTGAGATGTGAGCGGCTGCGCCCAAGCGCGCGCCGATTCTGCGCACGTCGTCAGTGGCCCAGCCGGCGATGTCCGCTACAGACGAAACACCGCACGCACCCAGGCGCCGCTTCACCTCCGGTGTGATCCCGCGAATATCAAGCAAATCGGGGTGATCCGGTGTTCGGACGGCTTCAAGCCGCGAGAGAAGAGATCGCCCCCCACGCTCTTGAGCTGCAGGCGCTGCAGGTTCTGATCGGCTCGCCGCCGTGGACGTTTCCGATTTGGCCGCGCCCTGGCCCGTGCGCGGCCGTGAGGTGTTATCGTTTGCCGGTCCCGACGCAGATGACGTGGTCGATGAACGCTTCCGAACTGTGACGCGGGTACGGAATACCGCCAAATCCTGCGACTGTGGAACCAACGCATCATCGCGTGATGCCTCGTCACCGCCGGATCGCGCTTCGTCGGAGGCTTCCAAAGCCCGAATTGCCTCTGACAAATGTCGCCAGGCTCGAAAGTCGGCGGTGCGTCGCAACGTCGACGACGGCTGGCCTGTCTGTACAAACTGAGGCCAGTCCGCGTGCTGGGTGAGGCGCGCGCTCAGGCGTTGCTGTAGCAACCGAACGGAGCCCACGTCGTCGTCGTGAGGTCTCATTTCGCCCTCTGGCTCATCTGTGAGTTATCACGCTTAGGTACAAATACCTGATATCGGGACGATAAATCGCAAATTCGTTAACGTCGAGAAGGTTGTCGCCATAATTTTGCCACCAAGAAGCAACGGCAGAACACTGCTTCGGCTTGATTGCATGGCGCAGGACGGTCACATAGGTGTCGCAAAGTGGAACACCTTCACGGGTTAACGGTTGCAGATCCGAGTTGATCGGAGAGTGAGTGCGCGCCTGAGGCGTAAACGGACGAAAACTGGAAGCGGGATGTGCCGTTGACTGAGAAGCGGCCGATTTCATTGATGATGGACGATCAAGGCCCCAACGGCCAACGGGACAGTTTCCAAGCCGATGCCGAGTCAAGCGGCGGCACGACAGCGGCCGGCGTTTTCGCCTCCGCTTACGAGTCAGCCTATGAAACAGCGCGACCACAGACGCTGCTTTCCGCACTCTATCGAACCTACGAGCACTCCGGCTTTACCATGGCTGGTGCCGTTGCGTTCTCATTTGTGCTGGCACTGTTCCCTTTCTGCATATTCATCGGTGCATTAGCCGGTGTGTTTGGTGGCCATGACCTTGCCGAGCAGGCGATTACACGCCTGTTTGAGATCCTTCCGGCGCAGGTCGCAGAAACGTTGGCACCGCAAATCAACGCCGTGATCGGACAAACCCGTGTTGACCTGATTACGATTGGTGGTGCGATTGCGCTGTTCTTCGCCACCAACGGCATCGAAACGCTGAGAAACGCGCTCAATCACGCCTATCGCGAGCAAGAAACGCGGCCTTACCCGCTCTGCCTGCTGATCTCGGCAACGTACGTGATCGTGAACGCCGTTGGCAGCCTGATGATCACATGGCTGACGGTTGTTGCCCCGACGATTGCGAGCGAGTTCGAGCCAGAGTGGCTCAAGCCGATCCATCAGACGGGTTGGTGGGATGCGCTTGTTCGCTACGGCGTGGCGGGTGCCGTGATCGCACTGTTGCTGCTGACTGCGCATAAGTGGCTGGCGGCAGGGAAACGCCGGCTTGACCAGATTCTGCCGGGCGTCGTGGTTTCCGTCGTGCTCTGGCTGACGACCGCGGCTCTGTATTCGTACTATCTGAGTTTCGCTGACTACACGAGGTTCTATGCAGGACTTTCCCAGGTCATGGTCGCCTTAATCTTCTTCCAGGTGACGGCGGTCATCATCATTCTCGGCGCCGAGATCAATCGCGGCCTGATGGAACTCAAGAAGTACGGCTACATCAAAAAACGGGAGCGCGATTTGCCCGCGTGACGTGATCTGTCCGCGTGACATGATCCGTCCGCATGGGGGCTGTAGGCGCTGACCAATGGTGTGTCAGCGCGTCAGGATGGTATCCCAACGCTCAAGCTCGATATCCCAAACAGCGTGAATGCGATCGCTGCTGAAAACCTCGTGAAAGCTGTCGGACGCTCGATCAACGCGTTCGGCCTGCGTGCGTATGATGTGGGTCCACGCCGGGTCCGTGACTGACCACAGTCTGCGCGGGCGATAGCTTTTCCCGACGAAATGCCACCAGGCCGCCAACTGCTCCACATACACGTCAAACGAGTCCGCCGGCCCGCCGGAGAACAGACCCTGCCGATCGAGTTCGTAGGCGTAAGACGGGTGCACGTCTGCGCAACACACTGTCTCCGTTGCCTGGCCTTGATCGACGACGGCACATCTGCCTTCCATGATCCAGTGACTGCGAACGTGCACGATCCCCCAGACGGCGCGATCAAGAGCAATCGGCTGAACGTAACCGGCGTAGCGCTCATGAAACGCAAGCCAGGCGGGCCAGGGATCGGCACCTTCGTCAATCAGGACGCGTTCAACATGAGCAGTGGAAACCGGCGTGATGCGATCGAGCGACGCGAGATAGGTATCGGCTGCGGAACTCAACACGACACGCCCCTGGTTTGAGATCCATTGCGACTTCGAACTCTGCGAGAGGAGTTAAGACATGGTCGAAGAAGCCATTTCATTGCCGGCAATTGAAACAAACTTGACGCCACGCCCGCTCGATCCAGGTGTTCGCATCGGGCATGTTCACTTGAAGGTCGCCGACCTCGATCGTGCGCTGGCATTCTATTGCGGTGTCCTCGGTTTCGAACTCAAACAACGCTATGGCGACTCCGCGGCATTCGTTGCAGCCGGTGGATACCATCATCACATCGGGCTCAATACATGGCGCAGCAAGGCCGGCCCCAGGCCCCCGGAAAACGCGACGGGGTTGTTTCACGCGGCCATTCTCTATCCATCCCGCGCCGCGCTCGCAGATGCGTTGAAACGTCTGACGGACGCCGGAATAGAACTCGACGGTGCCAGCGACCACGGCGTCAGCGAAGCGCTCTATCTGAGTGACCCTGATGGCAATGGACTGGAACTCTACCGAGATCGATCGCCAGACGACTGGCCGCGCAATGAGCGCGGCGAGCTATCCATGCACACCCACCGCCTCGACGTTGACGCGCTCTTGGCCGAAGCTGACCAGTAGCGCTTGGTTCGGCGCGGACACGGCGCAGGGTTCGTCACGGCGTGCGCCAGCACGTCACTCACCCGAAGCGCGCCTGGCTCACTTCCCGAACGTCCTCAATCGTGCGCAGGCCGGTCTGTGGTGACGAGACGAGAACGGCCATGTTGCCCGGTTTGTGTTCGTTGTTCATCATCCGCATGTGGGCTTTCGGGATCTGGCTCCACGGGAAGACTTCCGACATGCAGGGGTCGATGCGCCTGTCGATGACGAGCTTGTTCGCTTGGCTGGCTTGCATCAGGTTCGCGAAGTGCGAGCCTTGAACGCGTTTCTGATGCATCCAGAGATATCGCGCATCCATTGTGAGGTTGAATCCGGTCGTGCCAGCGCAAATGACGACCATGCCCCCGCGCTGGCATACGAACGTCGAAACTGGGAATGTCGCCTCACCGGGATGCTCGAACACGATGTCGACATTCACACCCTTGCCCGTGATGTCCCAGATCGCTTTGCCGAACTTACGAACCTCGCCAAACCAGTTCTTGTACTCGTCACTTCCGACCTTCGGTAACGGTCCCCAGCAATTGAAGTCGCGCCGGTTCAGCACGCCCTTCGCGCCAAGGCTCTGGACGAAGTCAATCTTGTCGGGTTCGGAAACGACACCAATTGCGTTTGCGCCGGCGGTGGCGCAGAGCTGGACCGCAAACGACCCAAGCCCTCCGGACGCCCCCCACACGAGCACATTCTGAGCCGGTTTAAGGATGTGGGGGCGATGGCCAAACAACATCCGATATGCCGTCGCCAACGTGAGTGTATAACAGGCCGCTTCTTCCCACGTCAGGTGACGTGGCCGTTCCATTAGCTGGCGGTCCTGCACGCGACAGAACTGAGAAAACGACCCGTCCGGCGTCTCGTAGCCCCAAATCCGTTGTGAGGTCGAGAACATCGGATCACCGCCGTTGCACTCTTCGTCGTCGCCGTCGTCTTGATTGCAGTGAATGACGACTTCGTCGCCCACCTTCCAGCGTTTGACCTTGGACCCCACCGCCCAAACGATACCGGACGCATCCGACCCGGCGACGTGATACGGCTGTTTGTGCACGTCACGAATGGGAGAAATCGGCTCTCCCAGCGACGCCCATACGCCGTTGTAGTTCACGCCGGCCGCCATCACGAGCACCAGCACATCGTGACTGTCGAGATCCCAAGTCGACACAACCTCGACCTGCATGGCCGTATCCGGATTGCCGTGCCGTTCCTCCCGGATCGTCCAGGCGTACATTTGCCGCGGCACATGCCCCAGCGGCGGGATTTCACCAATCTCGTAGAGGTCCTTAACGGGGGCTCCGTCTGCTGTTTGGGCGCCCTCAGCGTGCGTTGTGGTCGCTACATCAGCCATGACTGCCATCCTTTTAGCTCGCTTGCCCGTTCACAAGGCTTGGGTGCGTTCACAGAGAACTGGCCCGAGTGCAAAATCGCGAACCGTCCAAATACGGGCAATTCACGCAAATTTATGCGACGGATATGAGTCCCTACCGCGTCTCATTCTGGTATTCAGCACGGGCACATGTTGCGTTGCAACATTGCATAACCTGCAATCTGTGCGCAGGAACAGCCCGACAAAGGCAGCAGAGTGCGCCGACGCGCGACAACTCTAAGTGGCGTGCGGCGGTTGCGGCTGTCGGAATTAGGGAATTATCAACGCAATTTCTACAGAATACGTGCGGTTATGCCGGATCTGTTGTGTTTCGAGCCGCACTGAGAACTCGGACGCAACAGCTATTCACACGGCGTGTCGGAATCTTTGTCGACGCAAGCATCCACGGGCGCGTACTATGGTTGAAGAGTACTATTTTCGCCTTATTGCGACGAGCACCATCGCACTGATTCTGGTTGGGATCATTGCCAGCCTTGCGACCTATCGTGTGAAAGACTACCTCCCATCGACCGTCTACGTTGTGATCAGCTGGCTGATGTTCTTCCTCGCCGGGTTGATCGGCCATAACGTTCTGCAAGACAACGGTATCGTATTGATCGGCGATCGTGCGACGGACATTGTGTTCGGCGCAGCTGTCGGCATGGCGGCCGCATTCCTCGCGGCGCTGATGATCTACAAGATCCACCTGCTTATCAGCGACCGCACCTAAGGTCACGGACGCGCGTCATTGGATAATCCGCTTTCCGGATCGGCCCATCATCGGCTAGCGTGCAGATAATGCTGCAGATGCGAAGAGCGTAGATATGACCGCCCCGGCCAAGCCCACACATGGATCAACCGGCAATATGCCCCCGCAAGACAGGCCCGATCGCAACGCGCCTCATCGGGATCAGCCCGGACGGGACAGACCATGGATTTTCAGAACCTATGCCGGGCACTCGACGGCGGAAAAGTCGAATGCCCTCTATCGATCGAACCTGTCCAAGGGCCAGACGGGTCTCTCCATCGCTTTCGATCTGCCCACACAAACCGGCTACGACAGCGACCACCTATTGGCGCGGGGCGAAGTTGGTAAGGTCGGCGTGCCGATTAGCCACCTCGGCGACATGCGGATGCTGCTTGATCAGATCCCGCTCGACCGCATGAATACATCTATGACAATCAACGCGACGGCTGCATGGCTGTTTGCGTTGTACATCGCATGTGCTGATGAGACCGGCGTTGATCGTGGTGCGCTGACAGGCACGATTCAAAACGACATCATTAAGGAGTACTTGTCGCGCGGCACCTACATTTTCCCGCCGGAGCCATCGCTGAAGCTGATCAAAGACACGATCGTATTCAGCTATGCCGAGGTGCCGAAGTGGAACCCGACAAACGTATGCTCATACCACTTGCAGGAAGCAGGCGCGACGCCTGTTCAAGAACTTGCGTATGCTTTGGCCACCGGCCTAGCCGTTCTTGATACGGTTAAGTCGTCCGGAGATGTGCCGGACGATGATTTCCCGCGGGTTGTTGGTCGCGTTTCGTTCTTTGTTAACGCCGGCATGAAGTTCATCACAGAGATGTGCAAGATGCGAGCGTTTGTGGATCTGTGGGACGAGATCACCGCGGACCGGTACGGCGTGACGGATCCAAAGCTGCGCCGCTTCCGCTACGGCGTTCAGGTAAACTCTCTCGGTCTGACCGAGCCGCAGGCCGAAAACAACGTCTACCGGATTCTGCTCGAAATGTTGGCCGTGACGCTGTCGAAGAAGGCCCGTGCCCGCGCCGTGCAGTTGCCGGCATGGAATGAAGCACTTGGCCTGCCACGCCCCTGGGATCAGCAGTGGTCGCTTCGTATGCAGCAGATTCTCGCCCACGAAACGGACCTGCTTGAGTATGGAGACATTTTCGACGGCTCTGTCGAGATTGAAGCTAAGGTCGCGGATCTCAAGGCCCAAGCGCGCGTCGAACTTGCCGAGATTGAACGGCTTGGCGGCGCCGTCCGCGCGATCGACTACATGAAGCGCCGACTTGTCGAGAGCCACGCCGAGCGGGTCGCCGGCATTGAGCGTGGGGATCAGGTCGTCATCGGTGTCAATGCATTTACGGAATCCGAACCCTCTCCGCTGTCGACCGGCGAAGGTGTGATTCAGACCATCGACGCCACAGTGGAAGCCGACCAGATTGCAAGACTTCAGGCTTGGCGTGATCAGCGAGATCCAGCTGCCGTTTCAACTGCGTTGTCGGAGCTGGAAGCCGCGGCTCAAGACGGCCGTAACGTGATGCCGGCATCGATTGCCTGCGCGAAGGCTGGGGTTACCACGGGTGAGTGGGGTCAGGTTCTGCGGCGTATTTTTGGAGAGTATCGTGCGCCGACCGGCGTTGGGTCCGCTGCGCATGTCGGACCTGCCGAAGGTTTGGCGGACATTCGTTCAGCCGTCCAAAGTCACGCCGACGGCACCGGGCGACGGATCAAGTTTCTTGTCGGCAAGCCGGGCCTCGATGGTCACTCCAACGGCGCTGAGCAAATTGCCGTCAGGGCCAGGGATTGCGGCATGGACGTAGTCTACGAGGGTATCCGACTGACGCCCGCGCAGATTGTTCGCGCCGCAGTTGACGAAAGTGTGCATGTCATTGGTCTGTCGATCCTGTCCGGCTCCCATGTTGCGCTTGTTTGCGAGATTTTGGATCTGCTGCGCGCGGAAGCTGCGGACGATATCCCAATCGTTGTCGGCGGCATTATTCCGCCGGATGACGAAGCCGCGCTCAGGTCCATGGGGGTTGCCGCCGTCTATACGCCGAAGAACTTCCAGTTGAATGACATCATGAGAGATATTGTCAGCTTGGTCGTACGCACGGACGCTGCGGCTTGACCATCCGCGCCGTCGTTGACCCCAAGCGCTGCACGGTATATGCGATGCTGCTCTGCGATGCGTGCGTCGCGATCTAACAATGAATGCCCCAGTGGCGGAACCGGTAGACGCGCCAGACTCAAAATCTGGTTCCTGCAAGGGAGTGCCCGTTCGAGTCGGGCCTGGGGCACCAACTCTCCATTTATCTGTTTTTCAAAGCCTTGCAAAAGCGCGGGCATACGCCGGACGTTCGGGCCCGATACTTCGGCCAATGATCGGCCAATGGACGCTGGCGGTCCCGCCAGAGTCGTCAAACGCTAGAGTCTTCAAACATCAACGTCGTCAAACGTTGCCCTGCCCAGGCAGTCTTGCAATCTCCCGCGTGAAGCTTGAGCCTCGTGAACGGGTCAAAAGCAGCATGTCCTCCGCCCGTGTCATTGTGATGTAGAGGAGGCTGCGATCGGACTGAATCTGTTGCAGTGCGAACGACATGGGAAGCAAGTCGGCCCATAGGACAATCGCGGCTGACCATTCTTAATGCAGTTGAACGGTGAACCGATGGCGGCGCGCCTCGTCCATCAAACGGAACATGTCGTCGCGAACTTGGCGCGACGGATGCTTGTGAGTCTGATTGCGATCCCGAATTTGAACCACAACGTCATCGGCGTCAGCCATAACGACTTGTGCAGGGTACCAGCCCTTCACTTCGATGACGAGCACACCCAACGACGGCGCGACAACAACAAAATCGGGGTGGCGGTTTCTGATGGCCGGCTCTTGGTAGACTAGGCAACCGTCAGGGAGGCGCTGCAACATTGCAAACATGCGCCATTCGCCGACGGTAGCGCTCTGCGGCAAACGCTCCGGGATCATTTCCGCCATGAGCCAGCCTCGCATGAAACATGAAAACATGAGCACTGTCGGTTAAGACATGACGGACTGTGCACTGCCAGACAGCCTTGCCGCACCCCGCCGCAGTACCTACTATTATCGCGACGGGGCCGCGGGAGTCTGCCGGACAAGGCTGGTGCGCAATCCCGGGCACGACGCGATCATATCTTTCCGGAGAGTCCCATGCCCAAGACAACGCCCTTGCAGCGTCTTGACAAAGCGAAACGTTCTCTGCGCGACCTCGGCCTCAAGACCGAGCCGGCCGCCGACGCCCCGATCGCCGGCCTTTTAGACCAGATCTACGACATCGACCGGGAGAGCGTGGCGATCATTGCCCGTACCCTGACGGAATCTCAGGTCTTCAATGAGATCGTGCGTAACGAGATATCGGCGATGGAGATTGGTGCCCGATACAATGAGATCGTGGCGGCGTTCAACTCGATCCGCGACGACGCCAAACGCCTGGTCGACCAGCTCGAAGACGGCAAAATCGATACGTTCGAGCGCATGTCAAACGCTTGGATGAAAGTGCGCCGCGGCGACATTGCCGACCGCTTCGACGAGATCCGCTACGCCTATCAGGAGGTAGCGAAGGATTCGAAGGACCAGATCGTGCGCGAAGGTCGCATCCTCGATGCCTATCGCGACTTCCGCGGCGCCTACAAACAGGCCCAGGTCATGGCGCTTAAAGTGCTGGAAAAGGCGGAAAAGCAGCTGGGCGCCGCCAAGGGCGTGCTCCAAAAGGCCTCGGACACGGTCGCAAGCTTCAAGGGCAAGGAGGCCTCAAAGGTCGCTGAACTTGAGATGGCGCGTGACGATGCGCTGCGCGCGCTGCAGGAGGAGGAGAAGCGCTATCAGATCGCCAAGGATTTGGCCGACAACCTCACGATCGGCTACAACACGTCCGAGGTTATCATGTCGCGCCTGATGCAGACGACGAGTGCCAAGGAGCGCGTCTATGCCCAGTCGGTCGCGTTCTTCTCGACCAACGAAGCCGTGCTGACTGCGCTCAAGGCCTCGTTCACGGGTATGTTCGGCCTGCACGAGTCGACCAAGACGCTCGAGGCGATGAAAGAGGGCATTTCTAAGAGCCTCGACACGCTTTCGGAGGTCGGTGAGGCGGTTCAGGAAGAAGCGATCAAGGCCGGGTATGGGCCGACTGTAAAGGCTGAATCCGTTAAAAAGCTTGTGGACTCCGTTATCAACTTCCAGATCCGCTCGCGCGAGATCATTGAGGAAATGCGCGTCCTCGCAACTCGTAACTCTCAGGAAATCCAGGAAGCCGTGGAGGACGGCAAGCGCCGCCTCGCTCGTCTCGCCGCTGACGGCAACGCGCTTGTGATATGAGCGCAATCCGATGCGTGAGGACATGGTCGGGGTTCGCTCCGACCTCGGAATGAGTGTCAGATGACCGCGGAAAGCGACACCACACCAGGCGGTGAGCGAGCCGCGCCGACAGCACCGTCGTCCGAGCCAACCCGCGCGCCGCTTGACGACGTCATGATCGCAATGGACGTCGTCGACACGCTGCGCCACGACGCCTATGTGGTCGAGCGCGAATTGGGCGAGGATGAGCGCAAGGCAAGGCTGATCGAGCGCCTGCGCGAAATCTACCGCGGTCAAGGTATTGAGGTGCCAGACCGCATCCTTGAGGAGGGCGTCCAGGCACTCGAGGAAGACCGCTTCGTTTACAACCCGCCGGCAGACACGTTCGAAACACGGCTGGCACGCCTCTATGTTACGCGCTTCGGTTGGGGCCGCTACGTGCTCGGTGGCGTTGTTGCAATCCTTGCGATCTGGCTCGCCTGGTACGCGCTTTACGAAGCGCCTCGCCAGCGTGCCGCCACCGCCCGCCACACCGAGCTGACCCGACTGATTCCGGAGCGTCTGAAGGAACTCGAAACGCAGATCGGCGCCGAAACAACAGGCGGACCGCCGCCGGACCTCGCCACGGCCGTGCGTCGCGGACTCGCTGCCGCAAGCGCTGGCGACCTGACCGAAGCGCGCAAGGTGCGTGACAACCTTGAGGCACGTCTGAACCGTTTGCGCGACGTCTACGAGGTGCGGATCGTCTCGCGCCGCGGCGAGGTCAGCGGGCTATGGCGGGTCCCGAAAGTCAATCCCGAGGGGCGGAACTACTACCTTGTCGTGGAGGCCATTGGCTCGGACGGAAAGGTCATGCCGCAGACGATTCTGAGCGAGGAGACCGGCCGGCGCGAAACCGTCAAGAAATGGGCGGTCAGGGTGCCGCAGGAGGTGCTCGAGCGTGTGCGTGCTGACAAGGAGGCCGACGGTATCGTCGACGAGCCCGTCGTCGCGACCAAAGTACGTGGACGTCCGGCCCCCGACTGGCGCATCACGCGCGCCGGAGGTGAGATCACGCAATGGTAAAACGGCGCCGTAACAGGCATCGCAGACGGGGCCGCAAGGAGGATCGGCGCAATCGCAATGAATCGTCCGGCGCCGTCACCACCGGTCGGGAGACGCTTGCCTCGATTGAGAAGGCCATAGAGGACTTGCGACGCCGGGAAGGCGATCTGCAGGACGAACTCCAACGCTTGACGGCGGCGCGGGCCGACGAGATGACGAAGCGCCTCAAGGTCTACCGCGAACTCGCCGAGGCGCGGGCCCGCAGTGCAGTTGCCGATGGCGTTATCGACGAGGCCGACCGTCTGTCGAGCCGTGTCGCAGAGTTGCTCTCCGCTCGCCAGAAAACGATCGACGCCCTGCGTCAGCGACAGGGCGCCGCGGACCGGCGCCGTCAGGACGCAATTGATGCGCGGGATCAGCTGCTCGGACGCACGGACACTCTGGAGAAACGGCTCGACGAACTCGCGCTCAAGGCCCGTGAGGCGCTATCTGCAGATCACGTCTACCGCGCAGCCATCGCGGCGCTCGAGGAACAACGCGCGATCCACCACAAGGCGACTGATAAGGCCGATCGCGCTCATGCCGACCGCGACACGAAGGGCCGCGCTTACGAGGACGACCCGCTGTTCATGTATCTGTGGCAGCGCAGCTATGGCCAGTCGGACTACAGCGCCACGGGCATTGTGCGATGGCTTGACAGCTGGGTGGCACGACTTGTCAGCTATTCCGGCGCGCGCGCGAATTATGCTGTCCTGAACGAGATTCCGGCCCGCCTCGACGAGCATGTCGACCGGCTCGCCGCGACTCTTGACCAGCGCCAGGAGGCGGTTGAAGCGCGCCAGGCCAAAATGATCCGCGAACTGGCCGACGGCGACCTGACGGGCGAGTTGCGCGCGCTGCGCGACGAGGAGTCGGCGATGTCAAAGGATATCGCCACAGTCACCGCTGAACTCTCCGACCTTGGCGAGCAGCTGAACAAGTACGCCGAAGGCCACGACCCTGCTTTTGCCAAGGCCATTAAGATGTCAGCGGAGTTCATCAGCCAGCACGCGACCAAGCACCTGGTGGCAGTTGCCAGACAGACTCCCAGCCCGGCCGACGACGAGATCGCAGCTCGGATTTCGGGCTTCGACCGGCGCATCAAAGAGCTGTCGGCTGAGCACGACAGCAAGACGGCCGAACTGGAGAAGGTCTTCGAGCGCCGGGACGAACTCCTGCGCATCGCTGCCGACTTCCGCCGCAACCGCTACGACGACAGTGCCTCCGAATTCCGCGGCAATGATCTCGTCAAGGTTGTCCTCGGCGAGCTGATCCGTGGCGCCATCACAGGTGCGGAGTACTGGGCGCGGACCCGCCGCCGGCAATCCCGGCGCTCCCGCCCGGCAGACCCTTACCGCCGCCGCCAGAAATTCCCGCCGTTCGACCTGGGCGATTTGTTCGATTTGGATGACATGTTCGACTTTGACGATGACGATGATTTTTGGACAGGCGACAAGTTTTAGAGCCTGCTCGCCTGATTGCGTGCCGCAAGCTTGCTTTCGCTCACGGGCTGTTCCGGCCTGCAGCCGGCCCCCATCGAGATGGCGTGTTCGCCATCTCGACGTTTAGAGTGCCCAACGCGGGAACGCCCGCGTTGGGGTTGCGGGTGGCGCAACGCGCCGGGCCGCTGGCGCGGCCTGAAACAGTGCTAGACGGCTAAACCGCGCTGGTTGTTTATCGCTCACGATCAGCCACGCCCACAGGCGTCATCACGGTGCTTGTCACCGGGATCCAGGGTGCAGCGGGCTCAGATGTTGGTTGGACGTGAAAACTGTGCCGCAGTCGGGCCTCGCGGCCGTTCGAGTTCGCTGATACGTGGACCCCCGGCCCAAAGCCCCGGGGGGCCCGTTTGGGAGGGGGTAAAATGTGTTACCCCACCCCCGTTCATTCGCACAC
>JBCCOV010000038.1:0-29680 GCA_039039985.1 Pseudomonadota bacterium
ATGCCGGCACCATTCGTTTCATTGTAGAGCGAGACGTTGCCCGACACGACCGGATAGTCGAGCGCGCGACAGGCAATCCCGATTCCACGAACAGCTTCGACGAACTGCCCCATGATCTCCGGTCGCTCCGGGCTCGCGAAGTTCAGGTTGTCGGTGATTGCGATGGGGTCTGCGCCGACGGCCGTGAGATTGCGCCACGTTTCAACAACGGCCTGTTGTGCGCCGACGTCCGGGTCCGCTGCCACATAGCGCGGCGTGACGTCACACGTTGCCGCAATTCCCTTGTTCGTTCCGTGAATGCGCACAACTGCGGCGTCACCACCGGGACGTTGGATCGTGTCCCCCATCACCATGTGATCGTACTGTTCCCAAACCCACCGGCGGGACGACAAATGTGGTCCGCCCATCATCTTCCGTAGTGCAGTGAGGATTGCGCCCGCGTTCGGCACCCATTCGGCCAGAATTGTCCGCGGTTTTTCGCACGGAACCCATGGCCGTCGGTAGAGCGGTGCGCTGTCCGCCAGCGTCGCAACCGGAATGTCGGCTTCGACGTTGTTCTTGTGTTTCACGATCAGACGGCCGGTATCGGTCGTTTCGCCGATCACCGCAAAGTCGAGGCCCCACTTGTGAAAAATGGCTTCCGCGGTTGGCTCAGAACCCGGCCGCAGGACCATGAGCATGCGCTCCTGGCTCTCTGACAGCATCATCTCGTAGGCTGTCATCGCGTGTTCGCGTTGCGGGACCAGGTCCAAGTTCAGCGTGATACCCACACCGCCTTTGTCCGCCATTTCGGACGTCGAGGACGTCAGCCCGGCCGCACCCATATCCTGGATGGCGATGATCGAATCGGATGCCATCAATTCGAGGCAGGCTTCGATCAGCAGTTTTTCCGTAAAGGGGTCACCGACCTGCACCGTCGGGCGATTGTCTTCGGTTTGATCGTCGAATTCGGCCGATGCCATTGTCGCGCCGTGGATGCCGTCGCGGCCAGTTTTTGCGCCCACATAGACGACGGGCAGGCCAACACCTTTCGCAGCCGATGTGAAGACTTTGTCGGTGCGCGCAAGGCCAACGCACATCGCGTTGACGAGAATATTGTTGTTGTACGACGGATCGAAATTCACTTCGCCGCCGACGGTTGGGACGCCAACGCAATTGCCGTAGCCGCCGATCCCGGCAACGACACCCGACACGAGATGGCGCGTTTTGGGATGATCGGGTGCGCCGAACCGAAGCGCATTGAGGTTCGCGACGGGTCGGGCACCCATGGTGAATACGTCGCGCATGATGCCGCCGACGCCGGTGGCCGCGCCTTGATACGGTTCGATGAACGAGGGATGGTTGTGGCTTTCCATCTTGAAGATGGCGCAATCCCCGTCGCCCAGATCGACAACGCCGGCATTCTCGCCGGGGCCGTAGATAACGCGCGGGCCCTCCGTCGGCAGTTCGCGCAGCCAGACGCGGCTCGACTTATACGAACAGTGCTCTGACCACATGACCGAGAATATGCCAAGCTCGGTTAACGACGGCGTACGGCCGAGAATACTGAGCAGTTTGTCATATTCGTCAGGCTTCAAGCCATGTTCGGCCACCAGTTCCGATGTGATCTTGAACCCGCCGTTTTCCGAACCATCAGCGCTCATATGTTCACCACGTTTTCCCGCCTCGTGAGCCGCTTATAACGTTGCGATGCCGTGTTGTCGTGGCTCTTGAACCATTTCTGCCCGCAGCAATTTCCGAGGGAAACGGCGCAATGCCAACCCGACGGACACGGCCCCGAACTCATCTCGGGAACCGATCTCTCCTGTAACGCGACACACAACTGCGTGGTGCCACTTGGACGCGCACGTTCGAAGCTGCGCAGACGGAGTTGTTATGCTGCGATTGTCGCTTGCAAGTACGGTCATGGCCCTGATCGGCATCTCGGGAATGGTGACACTGATCGCCGCCGCGGCAGCCGCGGGTTTGGGCGTTTCCGACCCCGCTCAGCACACAGATGCCGCTGTGCAGCGCATCGCCGCGCTCTCGACGGCATCGGGAGAGCTGCCAAAGATCATTAGGAAGCGATCAACTCGCGTTTGCCGCGTTCACAAGGCTCTGACCCGGTTCGAAGGCTGCTGGTGGCGGCTGCGGCAGTGTATTTCAGACGAGAAGGTCGTGTCTTCTGGCTGGATTCGCGTCAGTTGCGACGCCGCTGTGGACGTATCTGCCAGACCATAAGGTTCTTGCGACGTAGAATAACTGCAATGTGTGAGATGCGAATCCGCGCGGGAATCTGCGCTACGCGGCCAGCGCCAGAGCGCTTTCAAACAATCCGCGGCCGTCACTGCCACCGAGGGCGGCCTCATACAGGCGCTCCGGATGCGGCATCAGGCCTACGACGTTGCGTTGCCTTGAACAAATGCCGGCGATGTTGCTCTGAGACCCGTTGGGATTGGCGGATGGTGACGGCGCGCCGTCCGGGGCAACGTATCGGAAGACGATCTGCTCGTCGTCCTCAAGCTGCTGTAGGGTCTGTTCGTCCGCGAAGTAGTTGCCGTCGTGATGGGCAACGGGCATTCGTAAAACCTGGCCGCGCTGGAATGTGTTGGTGAACGGCGTTGCAGTCTGTTCCACGCGGACGTAAACATCGCGGCAGACGAACTTGAGCGAGGCGTTGCGCATTAGGACGCCGGGCAAGAGCCCACATTCGCACAGCACCTGAAAACCATTGCAAATGCCAATGACCGGCGTACCCGTGTTCGCGGCGTCCACGATGGCGCGCATGATCGGGGACCGCGCGGCGATGGCGCCGCATCTGAGGTAATCGCCGTAGGAAAATCCGCCCGGGATGACAATGAGCGACGACGGCGGCAACTCGGTTTCGCCATGCCACACCATTTGAACGGGTTGGCCCGAAATCTTCTCAATCGCGACTTTCGAGTCGCGATCGCAGTTCGATCCGGGGAAAACGATCACTGTGGGGTTCATGTTCGCTTATCACTCGACGAGTTCGACGGCATAGGTCTCGATGACCGTGTTTGCCAGCAGCTGTTCGCACATGTTTTCCACTGCCGCGCGCGCAGCGGTGGCATCCGTTTCCGCAAGTTCGATTTCGATCCACTTGCCCTGTCGCACGCTGTCGATGCCGGTGAAGCCCAAACCGGATAACGCGTTCGATATGGCAAGCCCCTGAGGATCGAGCACACCGTGCTTGAGTGTGACTTTGACCAGCGCTTTCATCGGCTTCCCCGCTGTCGATGTCTCGCGACGTTGCGCGTCAGGCAGGCATCTATGCAACGCAGTTCAATTCTCCGGCTGGTCTATTCTCCGGCTGGTTCGGACTGCTTGTCCGTATTTGAGACCGCCAAAACAGGACCTTGACCAACAGCAGGGCGACTTTCGTGGAGCACACCCAGTCGTCGCGCGACTTCCTGATAGGCCTCGAGCACGTTCCCGAGATCCTGCCGGAATCGGTCTTTGTCAAGCTTGTTCTGTGTCTGGATATCCCACAGTCGGCAGCTGTCCGGGCTGATTTCATCGGCCAGGAGAATCCGCATCACGTCGTTCTCCCAGGCCCGGCCAAACTCCATTTTGAAGTCCACCAACCGGATACCAACGCCGAGGAACAGCCCGACCAGGAAGTCATTCACGCGCAGCGCCAGGCTCATGATCTCGTCGATTTCCGGAGGGGAAGCCCAGCCGAAGGCGGTGATATGTTCCTCCGTGATCATCGGATCGTTCAATTCATCGTTCTTATAATAGAATTCGATGATCGAACGCGGCAGCGGCGTGCCTTCCTCAAGGCCGAGGCGCTTGGAAATCGAGCCAGCCGCAAGATTGCGAACAACAACCTCGATCGGAATGATCTCGACTTCGCGGATCAACTGCTCGCGCATGTTCATGCGGCGCATGAAATGGGTCGGAATGCCGATTTCGCCCAGGCGCAGGAACAAGAACTCCGAAATCCGGTTGTTCAGAATGCCTTTGCCGTCAATTTGCGCGTGCTTTTCGCCATTGAACGCAGTCGCATCATCCTTGAAGTGCTGGATCAGGGTTCCCGGTTCCGGACCTTCATACAGAACCTTTGCCTTGCCTTCATAAACGCGGCGGCGCCTATTCATTCCGTCTGTCCCCTGGGTGCGCCGAACGCGATATTGGCTCTGGCGGCCTTGGACCAGAGTTGCCAACTCTCGCTGCGCGCGACGGCTGGGAAACGCGCGCCAGTCCTGCGGTCGCAGCGTTTTGCCAGCGGTTGATGCTTTGTGCTGCTGAGACCGATAGCAGCCAGGGCGCCTGAACGCAAAAACTGCGCGGCCGAAACGGTCGCAGAACTTGGGTCGTGGCCCCTAGCTGAAAACTGGTCACGACACAATGTTAGTGGCAATAGGCCAAAGCGATGGCAATACGCTGGCTGTCGATGCTGCGAACACGGCCTATGCCGGTGAGTTTCACGGTGTTGGCGCCGATCGGTCTTGGGATTTGGCTGTACACCATACGTGCCGTTACACGATATGGGCGAGTTATGGGATGTCGGGGCCTGCGTCGATCCGACCGGTGCCTGAAGCTGTGGAGAACGAGATGGCGACTTTTGACGATCGGGAACGTGCGTTTGAGAACAAATTCGCACACGACCAAGAGCTCAAGTTCAAGGCCGAAGCCCGGCGCAACAAGATGCTGGCCGATTGGGCGGGCGAAAAGCTGGGCCTCACCGGCGATGCAGCCGCTGAATACGCCAAAGACGTCCGCCGCGCCGACCTGGAAGAAGCCGGAGATGACGATGTGTTTCGCAAGGTCCGGGCCGACTTCGATGCGAAAGGCGTTAACGTGACAGATGACGAACTGCGCGACAAAATGGACTCGTTCCTGCGCGCGGCTGTCGAACAGATTGAGAGCAAAGGCTGAGTGCCAAGCAGATATGCGTCATTGCGACGCGTCTGGATGTCCGTGCATCTACTGCCTGTGGCTATCGGGGTCGTGCGCGCGCGCATTGCGCAGTGAGACTGGGAGGGGCCAGTTTGGCCCCTTATTTCCAGTGTGTTCGGGAGCCGCCTCATCGGGCGATCACTGGGGCGTTCCGGTTGCGCTGTTTGGCGCGGGCTTCGATAGCGGCTTCAGCGAAATGCGATAGGTTGCCGATCCGGACACGCGTACGCCGCGCGCTTGATAGCGCGATGTACTGGTGTTCATTTGGCTTGAGACGTTCGCCCGGCTGATTTTGCAAGATGACGCGATTGTCTCCAGAAGCGCGGCGCACTCCTTTGCCAGAAGTGTGTAAACGGCCCGCCGCCCTTTCTCCGAGAGAACGGCCTGTTCCTCGATCGACCGAGGATTGCCCTCCATGAAGAACTGATAGCTGACCGAAATAGAAACGCCGCCGCCAAGCAACTTACTTGCAGTTTTGGACTTCGGCTTGAGTGGGAATGGTGAAATGCCGGTTTGTGCCATGGCAGGCCCAGAAATCAGCGCGATTGCAATCGCAGCAAGCATGCTTGAGGCGAGCTTTCGAAGCATTGGCGGTCTCCGGTCTTAAGTGAAAGCAAACGAGCCTAGAGTTTTTCGTGGTTAGCTGAAACCTCCCACATCGACCCGGCGCTCTACGACACCGTGTCGTAAGGTGAGCGGGTTGTGTGAGCCGGCGACGTGAGTCCGCCTTGGGCGGAAATGACCTAGTGTTTTGACTATCCGGTACTTTTGAACCTTTCGTGTCCCGATCTATAGCCGCGGCGGCAACAAACGGTATATGCCGGCAATCAGGTTCAAAGCGAGCTTATAAAGCGCGCAAATGTGAGTGATCCCTCAGGCCAAGGGCCATGTCCGGAATCAGCGTTCAGGTGGCCGGCGTCGCCTGCGTCAATCAATCGAGAGCCCCAGGATGCTGCGAATCCGGCGGCAACGTCGTAAGCGCAATAGGGGTCCGTGCGGCTCGCGACCATCAGCGACGGAAACGCAAGCTTGTCCGTCGGCAGCGGCAGCAAGGTCGCAGCCTGCGGAAACTCTTCAAGGTGCGATGCGAGGTCTGGCGTGCCGACGAAGAACGCACCGTGGATTTTCCCGGCCGGTGCCATGGCGGCTGCGTGAACGGCGGTAATGACGCCGGCGGAATGCCCAATGATCACGACGGGGCGTTCGGCGTTGTGGACCGCCGAGAGCACGTTGGTGACCCAGACATCGCGGTCCGGCGCCCAAAAATCCGGCTGCTCGACCCGCCGCGCCGTCCCGAGTTTTGGTAGCCACCGATGATACCACGTATCCGGTGCGCCGCCGCCGAGCCCGGGCAATATCAGAATGTCAGCCTCACGCGCCTTCATGGCAAACTCCGGCTCAGGTCTGATCGTGATCTGCGCCAAACACACGCGCGAAGATCGTATCCACGTGCTGCGTGTGGTAGGCGAGATCGAACATGTTTTCGAGGGCATCAGTAGCCAGATGTGCTGTCACATCCGGGTCCGCCTTCAGTTCTGACAGAAAGTCCTTGCCTTCTTGCCAGGTCTTCATCGCGTTGCGTTGCACCAGCTGATAGGCCTGCTCGCGGCTGACACCGGCCTGGGTGAGGGCAAGGAGCACGCGCTGAGAATTGTGCAGGCCTCCGAGGCGATCCAGATTCTTCCGCATGTTGTCTGGATAAACGACCAGCGTTTCAACCACACCGGCGAGACGGTTCAGGGCAAAGTCCAGCGTTATGGTGGTGTCCGGGCCGATCATGCGCTCGACGGAGGAATGTGAAATGTCGCGTTCGTGCCAGAGGGCGACGTTCTCGAGAGCTGGGATCACGGCGCTGCGGACGACACGTGCCAGTCCCGTGAGGTTCTCGGTCAGAACAGGGTTCCGCTTGTGCGGCATTGCCGAGGAGCCCTTTTGGCCCGGCGAAAAGTACTCCTCGGCCTCCAGAACTTCCGTGCGTTGGAGGTGGCGGATCTCCGTCGCCAAACGCTCGATCGACGATGCAATGACGCCAAGGGTTGCAAAGTACATGGCATGGCGATCGCGCGGGATAACCTGGGTTGAGACCGGTTCGGGCGCCAGTCCCAGGGCGTCTGCAACGTGGGTTTCAATACGTGGGTCAATATTTGCAAATGTCCCAACCGCGCCCGAGAGTGCGCATGTTGCGACTTCTGAGCGCGCCGAAAGCAGGCGTGCCTTGCCGCGCGCAAACTCCGCGTAGAACGACGCAAGCTTGACGCCGAAGGTCGTGGGTTCGGCATGTATCCCGTGACTGCGACCAATCGTCAGTGTGTGCCGATGCTCGATTGCCCGCTTTTTCAGCGCCGCCAGGAGACGATCGACATCGCTCAACAACAAGTCAGTCGCGCGGACCAGTTGCACGTTCAGGCATGTGTCGAGCACGTCCGATGATGTCATGCCCTGGTGCACGAAGCGCGCCTCCGGGCCGACATGTTCGGCAAGATGGGTCAGGAATGCGATAACGTCGTGCTTGGTTTCGCGTTCGATCTCGTCAATACGTGCGACATCGAATGTCGCTGCATTTCCTTTTGCCCAGATTGTTTCAGCGGCAGCCGGCGGGATGATGCCGAGATTGGCCATCGCTGTTGCGGCATGGGCCTCGATTTCAAACCAAATCCGAAAGCGCGTTTCCGGTGCCCAAATGGACGCCATTTCTGGTCGTGAGTAACGCGGGATCATGTGCGACGGCCCTAACCGGTTCTTGCGTTCAGAGTGCAGCGCTAGCAGAGACATAGTCAGGCAGGCAAATCGCAAGGCTTGATCACGCACAGTCACGTCGCGTGAAGGCATGGCCCGAACAAAGAGATCAGTGAGTGAACGAGATGACGGCACGCAAACACGACTGCATTGTGCTCGGGGCCGGCATTGTCGGCGTGTCCACGGCCTGCCAGCTCCAGATGGCCGGATATGACGTTGTCTTGATCGACCGTCAGCCACCGGGACAGGCCACGTCATTCGGCAATGCCGGCCTGATCCAACACGAGGCCGTTGTCCCCTACATGATGCCGCGGGACTGGCGGACGCTGTTGACCATGGCGCGCAACAAGTCGACGCAAGCGCATCTGCATTACCGTGCCGTGCTGCGGCTCGCGCCCTGGTTGTGGCGCTATTGGCGGAATTCCGGCGAGAAGGGACTGGCGGCGGGTGCTGCGGCGCATGCGCCGCTTGTTCTCCGGGCCGTCGCCGAGCACGAGAGCCTGATGGCGGAGGCCGGCTGCGCAGACATGCTCCGCCGCACCGGTTACGTCCGGTTGCATCGCGACACCGAAGATCTGGACGCGGATGAGGCTGAGCAGTCGCGCTTGCACGACACATACGGCATCGACTTTGAAGTGAAGAATCCCGATCAGCTGGAACAGATTGAGCCGCATCTGCGGGAGGAGTTCGTGGGTGGCATCGTGTTGCCCCAGGTCGGGTCGATTGCCGATCCGGAGGCCCTGACGCGGGCGTACGCCAAGTTGTTTGCCGAACGCGGTGGGCACTTGGAGACCGGTGATGCACGCACCCTGAGCCGGTCGACGAATGGCAGTGGCTGGCAGGTGCAGAACATTGCGGGGCCGATAACAGCAGACCATGCGGTGATTGCGCTGGGTCCCTGGTCCGGCGATGTGCTCCGCGGGCTTGGTATCGATGTGCCATTGGCAGTCAAACGCGGCTACCATATGCATTTTCGTGCCGGTGGGAATGCAACGCTCAATCATCCGCTGCTCGATGTCACGTACGGGTTTGCCATGGCGCCCATGGATCGCGGCGTGCGGGTGACCACCGGTGCCGAATTCGCGTTTCGGGACGCCCGGCCGACGCCGGTGCAGTTGGATCAGGTTGAGGCGATTGCGCGCCAGATCTTTCCTTTGGCAGAACGCCTCGACCCTGAGCCGTGGATAGGCGCGCGCCCATGCACCCCCGACCTCATTCCGGTGATCGGGCCTGTGCCGCGCCATAAAGGTCTCTGGACGAACTTCGGGCACCATCATCTCGGCTTGACGCTTGGTCCGGTGACGGGGCGGCTGCTGGCACAGATGATGAAACAGGACGACCTGCTGACGGATCCGACGCCGTACGCAATTACGCGGTTCTGATTGATCAAGCGGTTCAGGGTCTTGTCGTGTCGTGAGTGCGGGCAATGCGCCCGTCTTCGTCCTAAAACGCAGTGCCGAGAGGTGGGAACCAGGGTAGGGCGACGAGTGGTGGGTTCAGCCAAGCGACCCACTGATGGTGCAAGAACTGGGTCACGAAAACCTGGGCGACGAGACCGAACCAAATCACGAAATGCAAGGCTGACTGCAGCATCGTCACCAAGCCTGCCAGGAGGCCCGGCTTTGACTGAGGTGCTCGCTTTGCCACGACGAGGGTCGCGCGTGCATAGAGCCGCGCACTGGCACGGCGCAACCAAATCAGAACGAGAAGCAGGTATGTGGTTGCCCAGAACTGGTAGCTGTCGGCAAAGGCCTCGACCTCAGCGGCGTTGCGCTCAAGAAAGCCAGGGCTCCAGAATTCGACGAAGACAGGGGCGGATTTCAGGATGCCCAATGGCAGCGCGGCGACGACGAACAGCAACGACAGTCCCGCATAGCGCCAGCCGACCGCGCGGATGAGTTGGCGAACGTCATGCCCGGCAAAGAATGCGGCCATGTGGCCGGTTGCCGCTTGATGCGCAAGGGCCATCGGCAGGCGTGAGAGCAACGGCAACGCTATGACAACGCCCAGGAGACCAAGTGTTGGTCCGACCCAGGCTTGTTCATAGCCCTTGTTGAATGAGTTGTTCCAACCGGCCCACCAGGCCAACAGCCATAGGATCGTAAACGGCAGCGTTGCGGCTGCGAGCGTGACGGCTGCGGCGACACCGCGTCGCGCGTTGGCGATCAGTGCCCCGAACCATCTGGTCAGGACAGGCGCGAGGCCTGCAGATTCCAATGCGATCCAGTTCGGCAAATGTGGGCGGCTGCCGATCGATTCGGGATGCGCGTGCCGCAATCGCCGGCTTGCCCACCTCGTCTCACGTTCCATCATGCGAACAAGCCAGCCGAGAGCCAGAACCGCGGTCAGTGGAGTCAGGCACAAGAGAACGCCCACAAACAGTCGCGCTAACGATGCGAGGTGGCCCAGGAGGCCGCGCTTGCCTTCAGAGCGGGCGTCGAAGGGTGTCGATGCGGTATCGACAGCGCTCATAGAAACACCTCGTCCAGCACCCGGCCTTCCGCGCGGCGTGCGGTAAACCCCATGGCGGCAGCAGCGGTTGCGGCGATGCTGGTCTGATCGACGGCCTTGTCGAGAATGCGCCCGCGCGTCACGTCTGGGCCGACGATGAGGGCCCAGATCTCGTGTGCCGAGCGCGAATTGAAGTGGTGTTGGAATGGAACGCTCATGAGCGGGTTCGCGTCGCGGCCGCAATCGGGAACGACAACGAGCACCGTTCGGTTCCGGTAGGCAGGCAACGTGTCCATCAGGCTCACCAACCGCTCGAGCCCGCGATCGATCCGGGTAATGGCCCGCGTGTAGTGGGATGCGTTGCCCCAGTGGACATAATCTGGGTCCTGGTAGTTCACCATCATCAGACGAGGTTGGAGACGCCGCAGGGCCCAAACCGCGAGTTCTGTGAGCGCGTCATCACCACGCGGATTTTTCAGGCCGCTATCTCCAAAGCGCTGCTGCCAATGCTTCCAGAACTTTGAGATCTCCCGCGAAGGGGCCGGACCGTCCGGCCGATAGACGCCTTGCTCCAGTTTGTGGAGCTGCTTGCGGGTGGCCGCGATGTCCTGGTCCGTGCCGCGCTGGTTGGACAGACGATCGTTGAGCATCCACAACTTGAAGCGAAACAGACTCAGGACATCGCTGCGGTAGGCAATGCCGTGGCTTTTGTGGACTCCGTAGGAAAAGAACTCTTCCTGGGGGCGGTCCTCTCCGTTGATCAGCAAGGCCTGGTGTGCCGGGACGTCGAATGTACGTCTGAGGTACTCGAACAGAGTTGGTTCGGTGGGCTCCATAAGGCGCGCAAGAAACCGCGAGCCGGCATCTCGATATGCGCCGTATCGGCCGGTGAGGATGTTGAGTGTGCCTTCGGCATGGCTTGTGTCCACGCCGTCCAATTGGGCCAATGTCACATTGGGAATAAGTACGCCGCGCTTCGCCAGCACATTCAGAAGGTAGGGTGCGAACGTCGTGCCGGGCTCGACGGTCTCGCGCCGCCGGACACCGCCGCCAAACCGAACGATAATCACATTCGGACCGCGGTATGTCGGCCGCGCCGTGACCAGTGTTGCTGTGCTGGCGGTGACGGTGGTTGCGGCGAGACCGGCCGCAAACGTTCGGCGATCAATGAGCATGGGTGTCACCTCCGGCAACGATCGACACAGCAGAACGCAGCGCAACCGCACCCCCGCGACAATCCTGTCGGGTCAGCTGCGCTCAAGGTCGCGCTTGATGATGACCGAGGGAATAAGGCGACATCGCGAGTCAGCGCCGTCCCAGATGCCGCCACGCTCGTGGCAGGCCTGGACGAGCTGCCAACGGTACGTATTGAACAGCATCAGAAGCCCGAGCGCGATGGCGACCGAGATCGCAATCGTGATACGTGCCGGCGTCATCAGAGCCTCTTCGTGTTGCCGTCTTCGGAACCGCCACCGAAGCGGTCCCGGTAAGCCGGTGGGCCACTATAGCATTCGGCCGGGATTGCGGCTTCAAATACGGCGCGTGCAATCGCGCGGGCCAGACAGTCTGCGGCCAAGCTGCCGATCTCCGTTAGATTTGCCAGCGGATCGGCCATCGGTCTCGCCTGGCGCCCAACGGCAAACACGGTGTCGCCATCCATAGGCGCATGCGCCGGCCGGACGGCGCGGGCGAGACCGTCGTCGGCCATCAGCGCGAGGCGCTTCGCTTGAGACTTCGTGAGCACGGCGTCAGTCGCCACAACAGCGATCGTGGTCGACGGCGGCGCACCGCCCTTGATCGAGAGTGCGCGATCGCCAGAACTGAACGTTTTCGGCAGGCCATGACCGCCGAATTCAGCGCCGACTTCGTAGGGTGCCGCCCAGAAATGCGGGCCGTCTCCAGCGGTGGTGCTGCCGACAGCATTCACGACCGCAAGCGCGCCAACCGCAAATCCTGATGGCGACGTCGCACTTGTTGAACCTATCCCGCCCTTGAATGTTGCCGTTGTTGCACCGGTTCCGCCGCCGACGGACCCCAGATCAAAGTCGCCGTCGCGTGCGGCGTCGGCGGCAACGACACCGAGGCGCCAGTACAGCGGGTCGCGCTTTGGAAGGTCGGCGCCGCCGTTGAGCAGATCGAATGTGATGGCCTGGGCGACGATGGGCACGCGGGCCGCGCCAACAGCTACGCCAATGCCTCGGTCGCGCAGCACCGCCATGATGCCGCCGGCTGCATCGAGGCCGAAGGCCGAACCACCGGTCAGGGCAATGGCGTCAACGCCGTCACCGGTCGCGTCGGGTTCTAGGATGGCGAGCTCGCGTGAGCCGGGTGCGCCACCGCGAACCGTGACGCTCGCCACATTCGGCCGATCAAACAAAACGGCTTTAACGCCGGTGAGAATATTGAGGTCGTGCGCATGTCCGACGCAAACACCAGCGATATCAGTTATGAGATTTTTGGGCATTTGCGCTGGTGACCTCGGCCAGGATTTTTGGCGCTGCGCGTGTTTACTTCGCGATGTTCTAAATCGTGCATCGCAACACAAACTGTGGAAAACCGCTTTTGCGGTGCCGAAGTTTGGTCGTTTGGTGAAGTGCAGTGCAGCAAAAGCGCGCTTTTTTGACGCAAAGCTGTGAATGCCCTCTTGGAGCGTGCAAGTTCCTCGCTACTTTTACCGAATTGCGGTCTACGATCACACCGCACTGATGACACTATTGGCGATTCGACAATCAGGGAGGACTTGATGCCCGCTCACGAGACTGCGGCGGAACTCGGCCATCTACCGAGCGAGGATGAAATAAAAGATGATCCACGGGCCTGCTACCAGCAGGTGAGGACCCGAATGGACTCATTCATCGCGTCTGGTCAAGCAATCCCCGACGACCTCAAGCGTGTCGAGCGAGCTATTCAAGTCGAATGTATGGCTCAATCTCAAGGTCGATAACGGCCGTCTTGTGGCATTGGGCCACAGTCAAGCTTTTTTCTGTCAAAAAAGAGAGCCCGCGCAATGCGCGGGCTCAATTGTTTTGTCGTAATGTATCTGTAGATCAATTGATCTGCTCGTACTTGCCTTTCGACCATGCGTAGAACTTGTACGGCGGCAAGTTCGGGTCGCCTTTTTCGTTGAACTTGAAGTTGCCGAGCACCGTGGAAAATTCCATGGTGTTCAACTTACCGATCACCTTCTCCGGATCCTCGGTTTTCGCTTCTGTCGCGGCTGCCGCCCAGGCCTGGATCGCAGCGTACGTGTAAAGGACATAACCTTCCGGCTCGATGCCCTTGTCACGGAACTTCTTGACGAGATCGGCAGCGGCCGGGTTTTTGCGTGGATCTGGTGAGAATGTCATCAGCGTGCCTTCACCGGCATCGCCAGTGACAGACCAGTACTCCTGCGTGACAAGCGCGTCACCGGAAATCAGCTGCGCATTCATGCCTTGCTCGCGCATCTGGCGGATGATCAGACCAGCTTCCGTGTGATAGCCGCCGACATAGACGACGTCGATTGCGGCCTGCTTCATTTTGGAAACCAGGGCAGAGTAGTCTTTCTCACCTGCCGTGTATGCCTCGTACATCGTTTCCTTGAGGCCGGCCTGGTTCATGTACTTCTTTGTTTCGTCCGCAAGGCCTTTGCCATAGGCGGTCTTGTCGTGAAGCACAGCGACTTTCTTGCCGGCGAACTTCTCCGCAATGTAGGCGCCGGCAACTTGGCCCTGCTGGTCGTCGCGGCCGCAGACGCGGAACACATTTGGACCGGCCCGCTCATCCGTTAGTTTCGGGTTGGTTGAGGCTGGCGAAATCTGGATGATGCCTTCTTCCGCGTAGACCTTCGATGCCGGGATAGAGGAGCCAGAGCAGAAGTGCCCTGCGACCAGGGATACGCCGGCTGCAGCCAGCTTGCCAGCGGCCGAGACGGCCTGCTTTGGATCGCACGCATCGTCTTCGACGATGAGTTTCAGTTGTTTGCCGTTAACACCACCAGCAGCATTGATATCGGCAACCGCTTGTTCTGCGCCAGCTTTCATCTGGGCACCGAATGAAGCGTATTGACCCGTCATCGGGCCGATTGTCGCGATTGAGATTTCCTGGGCAAACGCTGAGCCGGCCAATGCCGTCGTCAACGCTGCCGTCAGCAGCAGTTTCTTCATATACAGGATACCTCCCGGTTACAGCAGACCACAGACGGACACGTGAGCTGCAGGCTGTTTATTAACACAGCGACGCAGCGGACACCTGGTTAGAATAAAGTCACTGAGGCCAAAACGTGGCCAGCGCGGGCACCGAACGTCGTTTTGTGCCATGAAACGGTCCTAGCCCTCAGAAAACGCACCGCGGTTCCTTTTCGTTCTGCATGCTCATCAACGACATACAGTGGAGTCTTACTAGTCAACACGAGCCCATGAAATTGGGCTGGTTCGTTTATAGAGCCAAGGATACTGGGTCTCCATCTGCCACGCGCGCGTCACCTGATAGGCCAATGCCGCAATCGCGGCGAGAATGGCAGCCGTTACGGCGTAGTAATAGATTGAGAGCAGAAGACCATTGGCGAGAGCGAAGTGCAGGAACCTGGCTGCGAGACCCAAGAGGAGCATATAGGCGAGCGCCTCGTATCTCGGAGCCCATGTGAGCGCAATCGCCCGGCCGGTCAACCACGCGGCGCCGCCTCCGAGCACAAGCGTTATGATTATGAAGGCTGCGAGAGAGTTTTCGTACAGCACGGTCAAAAGCTTTCGGTTCGATCGTTGCAGGGCAGTGGGGGGGTGGGCCGGCAAAGCGAGTCCGCCCATGGCGGGAATGACCTAATGCGCGCCGCCTTCGAGATACGCAGCGCGAATCTCTTCGCGATGTAGCAGTTCGTCTCCTGTCCCGGACATGGTAATCTGACCGTTGACCATGACATAGCCGCGATGGGCCAGTTTGAGGGCATGGTACGCGTTCTGCTCGACCAGAAACACGGTGAGGCCGTCATTGCCGTTCAGTTCGCGGATCACCTCGAAGATCTGTTTCACGATCAGTGGTGCGAGCCCCAGTGACGGCTCGTCCAGCATCAGGAGCCGTGGGCGGCCCATCAGCGCGCGGCCGATTGCCAGCATCTGTTGCTCGCCGCCAGACAGCGTGCCGGCGCGCTGGTTTCCGCGGCGCTTCAGAATCGGGAATAGATCCTGCACCCGGGCGACGTCCTCATCGAACGTGGTTTCGTGTTCCGGGTTGAGAATGGCGCCCATCTGAAGGTTTTCAAAGACCGTCATGCGCGGGAAGATGCGGCGGCCTTCCGGCGCCTGGGCCATGCCGAGATGCATGATCTGGTGTGTCGGCAGTTCGGTCAGCTCATGGCCCTCGAAGCGAATGCTGCCCTTGCGCGCGCGTGGATTGCCGCAAACGGTCATCATGAGCGTGGTCTTACCCGCGCCGTTGGCACCAATGATCGTTGCGATCTCACCCTTTGCGATATCCAGGTCGACGCCTCGCAGGGCCTGGATATTGCCGTAGTAGGTCTCAAGGCCGCGGATGCGGAGGATCGGCTCGCTCACCCTGCGATCTCCTCTTCCACCGCATCAACTTCCTCGTCTTCAACGCCGAGATAAGCTGCGATGACATGCGGATCCGAGCGGACCTGATCCGGTGTGCCGTCGGCGATTTTCTTTCCGTAGTCGAGTACGATGATGTGGTCTGAAACCTCCATCACCACACCCATGTCGTGCTCGATCAGAAGTATCGACACGTCATCGTCTCGGCGAATGTCGAGCAGCAGTTTGTTCAACTCCGCGCTTTCACGCGGGTTCAAGCCGGCTGCCGGTTCGTCCAGGCAAAGCAGTTCAGGGTTGGTGCACATGGCGCGTGCGATCTCGAGGCGTCGCTGGTCGCCGTAAGGCAGTTCACCGGCGGCGTCATCGGCACGATCAATCAGATCAATGCGTTCCAGCCAGCGCGAGGCCTTGGCAATAGCCTCGCGCTCCGCAGCCTGGAATGATGGCAAACCGACAATGCCGCCGATCGTAAATCCGGAAGCGGCCATCAACGGACGATGCTGAGCAACCAACAGGTTCTCCAGGCAGGTCATGCCTTGGAACAGGCGAATGTTCTGGAATGTGCGGGCGACGCCGGCATCGCGATTGATCCGGTGATCGCTCAAGCGTTCGAGCAGGAACGACTGGCCGTTCGCGCGCTGCAAGGTGATCATGCCGACAGTGGGTTTGTAAAAACCCGTCAGACAGTTGAAAACCGTCGTTTTACCGGCGCCGTTGGGACCAATAATTGCCGTGATGGCGCCGCGACTTGCGCTGAACGACACGTCGTCCACAGCGATAAGGCCGCCGAACCGCATGGTGAGGTGTTCGACCTTTAAGATCGCGTTGATGTCCACTTCGGCGGCCATTAGCCCTTACCCTCCTGGACAAGGTCGGAGCCGATCGTCTTGCGGGATTTGAGCGCGACGCTTGGCGTTCGTGTGCCGATCAGGCCACGCGGTCGCCAGACCATGACGAGCACCATAAGCGCACCGAAGAACACCATCCGCCACTGTTTCGGATCGAAGCTGTCGCCAAAGACGACTTTCAGGAACGCAACATCGCGAAGATATTCAAGCCCGCCGATCAGCGCGACGGCGGCGATAGCGACGCCGATCTGGCTGCCCATGCCGCCCAGCACAACAATGGCAAGAATGATCGCGCTTTCGAGAAACGTGAAACTCTCCGGCGAAATGAATCCCTGTTTGGTGGCAAAGAAGGAGCCCGCGAACCCGCCAAACATGGCGCCAATCGCGAATGCCGTGAGTTTCGTGGTGACGATGTTGATGCCCAGCGACTTGCACGCGATTTCGTCTTCACGCAGGGCTTCCCAGGCGCGACCCAATGGCAGGCGCCGCAGGCGTATGGTGACCCAGTTCGTAATCAGCGCGAGGATCAGGATCAGATAGTAAAGAAAGATGATCCGGTGGAGCGGCGAAAACTCCAAATTAAAGAACTGATGAAAGGTCCCATCGCCGAAGCGCTTGAACTCCAAACCGAAAAACGACGGCCGCGGGATCGACGATAAGCCGTCGGGGCCGCCTGTGAACTCATACCAGTTGAGTAGGACGATCCGGATGATCTCGCCGAACGCGAGGGTGACAATCGCAAGATAGTCGCCGCGCAGGCGCAATACGGGAAACCCAAGCAGAATGCCCCAAAACGCGGCGAGAATGCCTGCGAGAGGAAGGCATATCCAAAAGGAAAACCCAAAGTATTGTGCCAGCAATGCGTAGGAGTACGCGCCCACGGCGTAGAACGCGACATAGCCAAGATCCAAAAGCCCGGCCAGCCCGACCACGATATTCAGACCCCAGGCCAGCATCACGTAGGTCAGCACCAGGACCGCCAGATCCATAATGTAGCGGTCCGAAAACGGCATGAACGGTAGCATGATGGCAAACGCCACCATTGCAGCACCAAAGTATGGAATGGCGCTCGAAACGGCTTGGCCGACCGGTTTTAAGACGCTGGTTGCGGTGCTGCTGTTTGTTGTGTCCTTCGTGATGCGCAGTACGAACTGCAACACAAGGGCAACGATCACAAGTGTCGCCACCAGATCCCAGCGGGTTTCAAGAACCAGCCCGCCTGGCGTATCCGTCGTTCGGAATGCGATGAGAGGGATGCAAAGCAGGAGCACAACAAACGCGGCGGTCACGGCGATGCGCAAATGACCGACCAGCCGGTTGCGGGTTGCGGAGGAGGTCTCCACGGTTTGCGCTGGGCCGGGTTCCGAGATCTCCGCCATGCCCCTCAGACTTTCTCAATTTCCGGTTTGCCAAGCAGCCCTGACGGCATGAAGATCAGAACGATGGCCAGGATCGAAAACGCGGCAACGTCCTTATATTCGACGGAGAAGTAGGCGGACCAGAAAACCTCAATCAGCCCGATGATCAAGCCACCGAGCATGGCGCCCGGCAACGAGCCGATGCCGCCGAGCACCGCCGCCGTAAAGGCTTTAATGCCCGCCAAGAACCCGATGTAGAAGTCGATCACGCCATAATAAAGCAGGAACATCATGCCGGCGACGGATGCCAGAGCCGCGCCGATCACGAAGGTGAGCGAGATCGTCAAATCGACATTCACGCCTGTGAGTGCGGCCATCGTGCGATCCTGCTCGCAGGCACGTTGCGCACGACCAAGCGACGTTCGGGTAATCAGATATGTGAAGATCGCCATCAGTGTGATGGTCGTAATCACGATCAAGATCTGCATGTTCGATATCTTGACGGTGAAGCCTGCACTACTTTCCATCAGGGTGTAACCGCCGGAAATCAGCGGTTGTAACGGCTTCACGCGTGCGCCCTGGATGATCTGCACCAGGTTTTGCAGGAATAGCGACATCCCAATTGCCGAGATGAGCGGAGCCAGCCGGAACGACCCGCGGAGCGGTCGGTACGCCAGTCGCTCCACCGCGAACCCCCAAACGGATGTTAGTATCAGCGCAAACGCGAGTACGATCAGCAGGGCGAGGATCAGCAGCACTCCAGATGTCATGCCGATGGAGAGCAGGAGGAGGATCAGGATCAAGGAGACAAAGGCACCGATCATGAAGATGTCGCCATGGGCGAAGTTGATCATGCCGATGATGCCGTAGACCATGGAGTAGCCGATTGCGATCAGACCGTAGATCGAGCCGAGCGTGACCCCGTTGATCAACTGCTGGACGAAGTATTCCATACGCCTCCCTCGTGTTGCAGCGCGGCTGGTTCGTCAGTGCGCTGCCGACTCGCGGTCCAGTTGGTTGTGGGAGCTTACGCAGCCAATTCCACTCCGTACAAGTCTATGCAGTGCGTAAGCGATCAGATTCGTGTTGGCGTTACCGATTGGTAGCATGTTTGCAGCGCGTTACGTCCCCCCTTGCTACCGACCATGTGCGCGTTTCCGGCTAGAGAAGGTTGTGGGACCCATCACAGTAGGGTTGGTCGTCAGTGTCCTTGCAGCCGCATAGGTTTGCTGTACCGGTCGCCTCGGCCACAAAGCGAACAGGCGAGATTCCCGTGCCGGCATGCGATCCGTCACAAAACGGCTGTTTCTGGGATTTCCCGCATGCGCACCAGAAGTAGGCTTTTCCCTCCTCCAGCTCGGCTTGATAGGGACCGGTTTGCGCCACAACAGGTTCGTCTGCCATTGCCTGACCTCAATGTCGGTTGCCGGTGGTAAAGAACGAAGGGTTCCCTTGGCCTGTCAAGAATACGCCGACGGTTGCGCGTCATTTGTGTGGACGGCCAGCCAACGCGCGTTGCGCAATAAAGTGTCGGCCAATAGTTCGCAATGTGGAATGAGAGTTTTAGTCGCGATCTTCGCCATCCTCGCTCGTGAAGTCGTGATCGTTGGATAGCGGATGGTGTTTTCAAAATCGTTCTGAACCGTCCACATTGACGTGCGCGTGCGCTTGTGAGACGCACGCGACACCCTCACATTGGTGCAGCCTGAAGTTTGCGCCGCCGACGTGGAGAGCATCGATGGCTCTGGCCCTATTTCTAAGTCTCTGTGTCGCTGTTGCAATGGTTCTCGCGATGCGCCGGGCGCCGTTGGTGCTCTGGGCGATAGGCGTTGCCGGAGTAACGCTGGCCTGGCAATCGGGTCTTCTGCATGGGAACCTGGTGACGCCGACGCTGTCAATCGGCGTACTGCTCGGCTGGCTGCCAACCGTCGTTTTGGTATTGTTGAGCGTCCCGGCCCTGCGCCGCAGCTGGATCGTCAAACCGGCGTTTTCATTGGTTCGTACGTCGCTGCCGACCGTATCGGAGACGGAGCAGGCCGCACTCGATGCCGGCACGGTGGGATTTGACGCGGAACTGTTCGGTGGTCGACCGGATTGGAAGACCTTGCGCGCCGTTCCGCCGATTAAGCTGACCGATGAGGAACGCGCATTTCTGGATGGGCCGACGGAAGACTTGTGTCGCATGCTGGACGACTGGCAGATCCGGCATGCGAACCGGGAGGTGCCTGAGCCGATCTGGACATTCGTCAAACAGAACGGTTTTCTCGGAATGCTGATATCCAAGGCGCATGGCGGGCTTGGATTTTCGGCACAGGCGCAGTCGCTTATTCTCGGTAAGATTGCTTCGCGTTCGCCGGACGCCGTCACAATCGTGATGGTGCCGAATTCACTCGGTCCGGGAGAGCTCATTGAAAAGTACGGGACCGAGCACCAGAAATCTTACTACTTGCCGCGCCTGTCGAACGGCGAGGAGATCCCGTGTTTTTCATTGACCGGGCCGACATCGGGGTCTGATGCGGCTTCGATGCGTGATATCGGTGTTGTCACGCGCGGCCAGTACGATGGCGAAGAGGTCCTCGGGATCCGCGTCACCTGGGACAAGCGCTATATCACGCTGGGGCCGAAAGCCACGCTGGTGGGCCTCGCGTTCTACCTAACGGATCCGGATAATCATCTCGGCGCCGGTGAGGATGTCGGGATTACCGTCGCCCTGATCCCGGCGGACCATCCGGGTGTCAATATCGGGCGCCGGCATTTGCCGTGTGGCGCTGCGTTTCCTAACGGCCCGAACTGGGGCAAAGACGTTTTCATTCCGATGGAGTTTCTTGTCGGCGGACAGGCCATGGCCGGTCAGGGCTGGCGGATGCTGATGGAGTGTCTCGCGGCCGGACGTGCCATTTCCCTACCGGCCTCGGCCGCCGCCGGCGCAAAAGCCATGCTGCGCGTTTCCTCGGCTTACGGGCGCGTTCGCAAACAGTTCGGTCTCCCGGTCGCCCGCATGCAGGGTCTGGAAGAGCCGATGGCTCGGATGATCGAGACCGCGTATGTGAACGAAGCCGCGCGCGGTGTGACGGCGGCGATGGTGTCGCGTGGCGACAAGCCGGCGGTCATCTCTGCGCTGATGAAGTACCAGACGACGGAGCGTCTCAGGACAGCCGTCAACGACGCGATGGATCTGCATGGCGGCCGAGCGATCTGCGATGGCCCGACGAATTATCTGCAGTCCGCCTACCAGATGGTCCCGGTTGGGATCACTGTCGAAGGCGCCAACATACTGACCCGGACGCTGATTACGTTTGCGCAAGGTGCACTGCGATCTCATCCCTATCTCTATGATGAGATCCGCGCGGCGCAGTCAAAAAGTGCCACGGCTGGGCTTACGCAGTTCGAGCGTGCGTTCCTGTCTCATGTTTCATTCTCGGTTTCGAATGTTGCGGGTGCCGTGTTCCATAACCTGACGGGCGGCATCTTCGCGCATGTGCCAGCGAACGCCGGCGCCAACGCCGAATGGTATCGCCAGTTGACTCGTGCGAGCCGGAATTTTGCGTTGGTTGCGGACTTGACCGTGGCATTGCTCGGCGGCGGCCTTAAGGTCAAGCAGAAGATTACGGGACGCTTGGCGGATGCCTTGTCGGAACTCTATCTGCTGTCCTGTGTCCTCAAGCGTTTCGAGGATGATGGGCGGCCGGAGGCCGACCAGGCCATTGTTGCGTTGGCGATGATGAACGGTCTCGATCGCTACCAGACGGCGATGACCGGTGCGATCGACAACTTTCCGGTGGCGCCCGTGCGGATCGCGATGCGCTGGCTCGTCTACCCGTTGGGGCGCCACTACAAACGGGCGCCGGACGAACTGGGTCACCGCATTATTCGCAATGTGATTGTGCCGGGCGACCAAAGGGATCGGTTAACGCGGGATATCTTCATATCCCGAGATCCGGATGACCCAACGGGGGTGCTCGAAGTCGCCATGGAGGCTGTTATTGCCGCGGAAGACGCTGAGAAGCGGATCGAGCGAGCCATCCGAAAAGGGGACATCCAGCGCTTCCATGGCCTGGACTGGATCGGTGATGCGGTGACCAAAGGGATCGTGACAGAGGCCGAAGCCGAATTGGTTCGCACGGCCGAAACCTTGTCAGCACGTGTGATTGCGGTGGATGATTTTGATCCGGAAGAGGTCAGACCAAATTATATGACAGCGGGACATAACGTAAGGTCGGCAGGTCCCGACGTGGCAGCAGCCGAGTAACGATGGTGTTCCATCATCGGCGCCGCACAGATTACAGAGCATTGCGCTGAACCGTCCGTCGGCGGGCCGTCAGCGCCGAAAGGGATGCGAGATGACCGAGGACACCGCGCCGTCGCTGCCAGAATTGACTGACTGGTCTTTGAGTATCGATCGCGAGCAGATCGCGTGGGCTGTGTTTGATCGCAGCGGTGAGAGTGTGAATGCACTGGGGCGGCGCCCACTCGAGGAACTGGCGAAAATCATCGATTGGGCGGAACGCTCGGCAGCGGCAAAAGCGATCCGTGGTCTGGGGCTCCTAAGTGGCAAGCCGGCGAGCTTTATACTTGGCGCCGACATCAAGGAATTTGAAGACATCACCTCCGAAGCCGAAGTCGTGACGTCTATCACGACGGTGACGGCTTTGTTTGATCGGATCGAAAACCTCAAGGTTCCCGTGGTCGTCGGGATTCATGGTTTCTGCCTCGGTGGTGGTCTCGAACTGGCGTTGGCTTGCCACTACCGGATTGCGACACGCGACGACGCAACGCGGATCGGCTTCCCGGAAGTGAAACTTGGTATCTTTCCGGGCTTTCACGGCACCGCGCGTTCGATCCGTCAGGCCGGCCCGATTGCCGCCATGGACCACATGCTGACAGGCCGGTTCTTGCGCGCGCCGGCGGCGCGGGCTGCGGGCTACATCGACCAGCTGGTTGATAATCAGCTTCAGCTTCGCTGGGCCGTCCGGAAGGCGATTGTCCAAAAGCGGAAATCCAAGCCGGCGTCGGCCATGACGATGATGCTGGCGAAGTCGCCGCTGCGGGGGGCACTCGTCAGCAGGATGCGGGCGGAAGTGAAGAAAAAGGCCCGCGAGGATCATTATCCGGCACCTTACGCACTGTTGCGCCTGTTTGCTGCACATGGCGGCAGCATCCGCGACTTGAAGAAGAATGAAGCAAAGATGTTTGCCCCGCTGATCATCGGGGAGACATCGCGCAACCTACGGCGCGTGTTCCACCTTCAGGAGCTCTTAAAGGCGCAAGCACCGAAGGGGCTCGACTTCCATCCCATGCGGGTTCACGTGATCGGTGCCGGAACCATGGGCGCCGATATTGCAGGGTGGTGCGTGGCGAACGGTATGCTCGCGACGCTACAGGACCTGTCAGCTGAGCAGATTGCCAGAGGTATCAAGGCGCAAGACAAAACGCTGAAGCGCAAGTTCCGCTCGCCTACGGCGTTGGCGGCAGCTCGGGCGCGGTTGATTGCCGACCCGGACGGACAGCATATCGGGCGGGCCGATGTCGTGATCGAGGCCATTGTTGAGAAGGCTGAGATCAAGCAGCAGCTGTTCCGAGATCTGGAGCCGAAGCTGAAGCCCGGCGCGATTATGGCAACCAACACGTCCTCGATCATGATCGAGGACATTGCACAGGGGCTTTCGGATCCCGGCCGCTTGATTGGCATTCACTTCTTCAATCCGGTCGCGCTTATGCCTCTGGTCGAAGTTGTGCAGGGGCAGGACAGCCGCCAGGATGAACTCGACAAGGGCTGCGCGTTTGTCACGGCGATCGGCAAGTCACCGTTGATTGTCAAGAGTGCGCCCGGGTTCCTCGTGAATCGCGTGCTCGCGCCGTACATGTTTGAAGCCATGCGATATCTTGAGAAGGGCGAGCAAAAAGAGCGCATTGACGAAGCCGCAAAGGTCTTCGGCATGCCTATGGGGCCGATCGAGCTGGCGGATACTGTCGGGCTCGATATCTGCGCACATGTCGGCCAGATTCTGGGCGCCTCGGGAGAAGGTTCGCAACTCGAGAAGCTGGTCGCGGAGGGACAGTTGGGCAAGAAGTCCGGCCAGGGCTTCTATACGTGGAAAGATGGCAAGCCGCAGCGGGCTGAGGTCGCGCAAAAGAACGATCTGGCCACGCTTGGTCGGGCGCTGGTTGAGCCGCTTCTTGTCGAGTGCGAACGATGCCGGGACGAGGGCATTGTCGCTTCAGCTGATCTGGTCGATGCCGGCGTGATCTTCGGCACGGGCTTCGCACCGTTCCGCGGCGGCCCGTTGCACTATCGCGGCAGTATCAAGAGCAAAACGTCTGGCGCGTCTGTCGCCGCGGCACGCGAAGCGGCCGAGTGAGGAGCGCCGAAGCGTTTCCGTGCTGTGCCACCGGCATGTGATGCGGAGAACATGAAGGAAAAATCCATGACGCAGTTGCCACGCCGGATCGTGGTCGTCGGCGGGGTGCGGATCCCGTTCTGTCGGTCGAACACGCTCTATGCCGATCAGTCCAATCTTGAAATGATGACGGCGACAATCAATGGGCTCGCCGACAAATACAATCTCGCGGATACGCATATCGACGAGGTTACCGGTGGCGCGGTCGTCACCCACTCCAAGGACTGGAACCTGACGCGCGAGGCGGTGATCGGGTCGAAGCTGGCGCCGACAACACCTGGTGTCACCATGATCCAGGCGTGTGGCACCAGCTTACAGGCGGCGCTTGGCATTGGCGCAAAGATTGCCCTCGGTCAGATCGAGTGCGGGATCGCAGTTGGTTCCGACACCACGTCGGATGCGCCAATCGTGTTTTCCAAAAAGTTCGCGTCTCGGCTAACTGACATGAGCCAGAGAAAGGGCTCGTGGCAGAAAATCAAAGCGTTCAAAGGCTTGTCGCCGCGAGAACTCGCGCCTCAGCCTCCATCGGTCAACGAACCGCGCACGGGGCTGTCGATGGGCCAGCATTGTGAGTTGATGGCGCAGGAATGGCACGTCAGCCGCGAGGAACAGGACCAACTCGCCTACAGCAGCCACAAGAAGGCGTCGGAAGCTTACGCATCAAGCTACATGGACGACCTTTTGGTTCCCCATAACGGCGTGTTTCGCGACAACAATCTGCGCGACGACATCGACCTGGAAAAGATGGCGACGTTGCGCAATGCGTTCGAGCGTTCAGAGCGCGGTACGTTGAGTGCCGCCAACTCGACGCCGCTCACCGATGGGGCCGCGGCGGTTCTGGTCGCGTCGGAGGAGTGGGCGCGGAGCCGGGATTTGCCGATCCTTGCCTATCTCACCGATTTCCAGTCTGAAGCGAACAACTTCGTGGCCGGTGAAGGCTTGTTGATGGCGCCGACGATCGCTGTTTCGAAGATGCTCGATCGGTCGGGGCTGACGCTGCAGGACTTTGACTTCTACGAGATCCACGAGGCGTTTGCGGCCCAAGTTCTGTCGACCCTCAAGGCCTGGGAGGACGAAAGGTACTGTGTTGAGCGGCTTGGACGTTCCGGACCGCTCGGCGCGATCGATCGGGACAAGCTGAATGTTAAAGGCTCTTCCCTGGCATTTGGGCACCCGTTCGCAGCAACCGGCGCTCGGATTGCCGCCAATACGGCCAAGCTCGTCGGCGAACACGGTGGTCGGGCGCTGATCTCGATCTGCACGGCCGGTGGGATGGGCGTGACCGCAATCTTCGAAGGTGCTGGAGCCCCTTCGGCTGCTTGACGACGGTTCATGCTTATATCGAGCGCGGGATATCCAGAGGCCACGCTCGATTGCAGTCCGATTGGCATCGTCATGCGGATATCGCAATGTCGCCGATATCCGTGACCGTCATGATGGCGTGGGCGATTGCTGGCGTTGCGCCTCTTCCTCGCGCAGCTCTTTTTTCGAAAGCTTGCCGATCATGGTCTTGGGCAACTCCGCGCGGAACTCAATCTCCGACGGCAACTCGATCTTTGACAGCTTGACTTCGAGGTGGGTCATCAACTCATCGGCCGTAAGCGTTTCGCCTTTCCGGACTTTGACAAAGGCCTTCGGTGCCTCACCACGATAGTCGTCCGGAATGCCAATCACGGTCACTTCTTCCACGGCCGCATGCGTGTAGATCGCGTCTTCGATCCGGCGCGGATAGACGTTGTAGCCGGAGCAGATAATGAGATCTTTGATGCGGTCGACGATAAAGAAGAAGCCTTCGTCATCCATGATGGCAACGTCACCGGTTCTCAAGGCGCCGTTGACGAAGGTTGCGGCCGTCTCATCCGGTCGTTGCCAATAACCCGGCATGACTTGCGGGCCGAGAATGCAAATCTCGCCCTTTTCACCACGCGGCACCTCCATTTCCGGGTTCTCAAGATCGCGCAACAAAATCACGGTGCCGGGCAGAGGTTGCCCAATCGATCCCGATTTTGCAGCGCCTTCGACCGGGTTGCAGCTGACCACGGGGGAGGCCTCGGACAGGCCGTATCCTTCGACGAGTTTGCAGCCCGTCAACGCTTCGAAGCGGGTTTTGACTTCAACGGGAAGCGCCGCGCCACCTGAAATGCAGAACTTCAGCGATGACAAATCAAAGCTTGCCAGTTTCGGGTGGTTCATAATCGCATTGAACAATGTCGGAACGCCGGGCATCACGGTCGGGCGAGTTTTGGTAATCAGTTTCAGCGCATCGTCCAGCACGAAGCGCGGCATGATCACGATTTCTGCCGCGCGGGCGATCGCGAAATTCATGACGACCGTCATGGCGAATACGTGGAAAAACGGCAGAGCGCCGAGCACGCGTTCGGCGCCGTGGCCCAGGCCCGGCGCCCAAGCGATAACCTGGTGCACGTTCGCATAGAGATTCGCATGCGTCAGCATCGCGCCCTTTGGCGTGCCGGTTGTGCCGCCTGTGTATTGAATAACCGCGACGTCCGTCAGCGGATCGATGGATGCCGGGGTAAAGGCGCCGTCGTTGTTCCGCAGTGCCGTATCGAAGGTAATGCGGTCGCGGGAGGCTGAGCGGTCCGGGCGCGCGAGATCTCGGGCCTTGAAGAGTTTGAAAAGGACCGACTTCGTGCCCGGAAGAAGCGCTGGAAACGAACATACGACACAGCGCTCCAGCGTGCCGTCGGCCAAGAGTGCGTCAGCTTTGTCGAACAGCAGCTTGAGATCGAGCGTCACCATGACCACGGTTCCGCTGTCTCGCACCTGGTCTGCGAGTTCTTCGACGGTATAAAGTGGATTATAGTTTACGACGATCGCCCCAAGGCGAAGACTGGCATAATAGTAAACGATAAATGATGGGCAGTTGGGCAGAAGCAGGCCAACCCGATCCCCTTTTTTGATGCCCAGCTTTTGAAGGCCGGCCGCTGCTTGCGCGACCTGCTGTCCAATTTCTGTATAGGTTAACGACTTGCCGAGAAAATTTGTGCACGTGTGCGTGCCAAAGCTGGCGACAGCGTCATCAAGCACCGAAAACAGCGGGCGCGCCGGCAGATCCATCGACCAGTCGACACCATGCGGATAGTGGCTCAGCCACAGATGAGCGTCCTGCGCGTCGGCGCCTGCAGGCGGCTGATGGGCACTGACGTCTGACATGCTGGTTCCTCCTGCGACGTTTTTTATCGTTGTGGGCTCGTATCGTTCGGTGCGATGTCCAGCCCGCCGCGATTCAGATGACTGATCCGGTACGGTGCTGCCGCGCCGTCGCTCGTCTTAGCCTCCGTTTCGTCATAACACCTTAATCTGTCAGGCTTGACTCGCAGTGTCCGGCGTAGATCCATATCTGTTGCTGGTGTGTAGGGCAGGATAAATCGGGCAGACCCTTGCTGGACAGACATATTATTTACGGTTATGTGACGGCCCGGCTTGTGAGCGCAATCCCTATGCACTACTGACGTTGCAAATTGGATGGGCCGTCAGGTGGTTCCGACGTAAGGCTCATGGGAGACACGTATGGATGACGTCGCTACCAAGATCATCGAAATCTTGAAAAAGCACATGAAAGAGCCGCGTGACGATATCTCGCTGTCAACTGAGCTCACTGATCTACAGATTGAGTCGCTTGATCTTGCGATGATCGTTTTTGACATCGAGGATGCGTTTGGCATTGAGATTCCGTACAACGCCAATGAGGAAGCGGCCGATTTCAAAACGGTCGGATCCGTCGTTGATCGTGTTCGCGCACTCGTGGAAGAGACGAAGGCGAGCGCTAGCGCGTGATTGATTGAGCGACGACGTCGTGTCGGCGAAGTGGGCACGTATCGTGGGCCCGCACACGAAATCTATTCGCGTAGGCGATGAGTGGGCGGCCGAGCTGCGCTCTGACAATTGCGCGGTTCTGTGTAGGACATTTCACGAATGAGTGATGCAAAGGGCGCGCGGCGGGTTGTTGTCACCGGCATGGGCGCAGTAACGCCGATCGGCCAGACCGTCGATTCGCTGTGGGCCAGCGCGAAAGAAAGCCGTTGCGGGGTCAGTGAACTCGGCGGCTTCCCGCTGGATGATCTAAAAATTCTGATCGCTGCTCAGATCAAAGACTTTGATCATAAGGCGCGGCTGAAGCACTTTTCGCGCGACAAGATCATACTGCATGCCGATCGTTATTCGTGGTTTGCAGCGGCAGCGGCAGATGAAGCTGTGAAAATGTCGGGTCTTAACGTCCCGTTTGATGATGGGTATCGCGCAGCGTGCATCATCGGATCCGGCGCCGGCGGGCTCGTCACGTACGAACAGTCCTATCGGTCGCTGTTTATTGACAACAAGCGCGCCACGCATCCGTTAACGCTATTGCGGATTATCGGCTCGTCGGCGTCCGCCCATGTTGGGATCGAGTTTGGCGTCAAGGGCCCGACGTTTGCGACGTGCAGCGCCTGTTCGACGGCCACGCATGCTTTGATCTCGGCGTCCGACTACATTCGCCACGGCATGGTCGACGTCGCAATCGCCGGTGCCTCAGAGTCGGTGATCAACTACGGCACGATGAAAGCCTGGCAGGCCCTGCACGTTTTATCGCCCGAAGGCTGCTTTCCGTTTGCGAAACGCCGCAACGGAACGGTCCTTGGCGAAGGCGCCGGGATCCTCGTGCTGGAATCTTATGAACATGCAAAGGAACGTGGGGCGACGATCCTGGCCGAGCTGTGCGGAACCGGGATGACGTCCGACGCGCGTGACATGGTCAACCCTGGCGTGGAAGGGCCGCGCGAGGCCATGCGATTGGCGCTTGACGACGCGGGTGTGGCGCCAACGGATATCAACTACCTCAACGCTCACGGTACCGCGACGACAATCAACGACAAGAACGAGACCAACGCCGTTAAAGAGCTGTTCGGTCAGCATGCCTATGATCTTGCGATTTCGTCGACGAAATCGATGCATGGCCACCCGTTGGGCGCTGGTGGCGGCATTGAAGCCGTGCTTTCGATCAAGGCGATGCAGGAAAACTGGGTGCCGCCAACCATTGGCCTGGATGAAGTCGACCCAGAGTGTGATCTCGACTACGTGCCGAACGTTGGGCGGGATCGCGAGGTCAACTACGCCATGTCGAACTCGTTTGCGTTCGGCGGGTTGAACACGGTCCTGGTGTTCGGGCCGCCACCGGCCTGACCGTGAGGTTGGGGCCGCGTTGACATTGGCGCGCCTACGGCTTGGTCTGCAGTCGAGATCAGAACTGCTGGAGCCAGGCCGATGCCAACGAACTTCCTCAGGCCGTCACCAAAATCCAAGCCATCCGGGAAAGCGCGCAGCCCCGTTGCGTTGGACAAGCGCCGAATCGCGGTCACGATCGGCGATGCGCGATTGTTGCTCGTGCCAAATGCCACGCGAACGGCAGAACTGATTTGGCACGCGCTACCATTGTTCTCCATCGTCGAAACGTGGGGCGA
>JBCCOV010000039.1:0-29259 GCA_039039985.1 Pseudomonadota bacterium
GATTATCCGCTCGTGCATCCAGGCATCTTCCCACACAACGAACGTGCGGCTGCCTTCAAGACACTGCGCGAGTGGCTGCAGTTCAAGCACGAGGAAGGTTGGGGGACGGCCAAATTCGAGAACAACATTCCGCGCGGATACAAGTTCCCGAAGAGCTGGCAGAGCGCGGATGACCGCTTTGACGCGCGCGAAATCCTGAACGAGCAGTTCCGGCTTCTCGACTTTGCCAGGATCAAGCGCTTGGAAGTCATGCGTGTCGGGTTCTTGCTGGATCCGATCAATGTAACCCGATCCGATCGTGGTGGCCTGGCGTTTCGTGTCCGCGTCCGCAACGGCACCGACGGGCACAATGTTCCGACCGGGTTCACTGGCGAGCGGTTGATCTGGCTTGACGTCAAGGTCAGAGACCGCGCGGGGACGGTGATCTTCCAGTCGGGACACCGTGATCCCAACGGTGACCTGTTGGATGGGCACTCGTCTTATGTGCATGCGGGCCGGATGAAGCGTGATCCGTATCTGTTCAGCTTGCAGTCGATCTTCGTGACGCAGAACGGCCGCGGCGGTGAGATCGAGCACGTTATTCCGATCCCGTATCCGACGTTTGCTTTGCCGCGCGTTCTGCCGTCGACGACATCTCTAGTGTTCACCGGCGAACCTGCGACGGAGCGCAACCATAAAAAAGGTATTGAGCCAAACGGTCACCGTTGGGCCGCTTACAACGTGTCGGCGTCGGCCCTCACGGGTAAGGGACCATACACCGTTACGGTCAAGCTGATGGCGCAACCGATACCCGTCAATCTCGTTATTGCAATGCAGAAAGTCGGCTTCGATTACGCGATGACGCCGAAACAGATCGTCGACAAGCTCATTGCCGGTACGCAAACACTGTGGACTCGAAAAGCAACGCTCAAGGTATCCAAGTGAGGCGACGCTTTTTCTGTTGATACGGTGAAATAATTCGTTGGGGGACGAGTTGTTTTTGAACCGAAAACTTTATATAGCTGCTGTTGGCTTGGTTGCTATTCATAGCAGCTTAGGTATCGGTATCTCGGGGGCTCTAGCGGGGGACGCTGCCCGGGATGCTGCTGAGGCGGGCTCGAAGGAGCCCGCCCAAGCCAAACACAAGAGCGAAAAATCCTGGTTTCCGTGGTTTGCGCCGATCGGCGATAGAAAAGACGTTGAGACCGTCAGTGATAAGTATATCCCGTTTGTCACTGAAAAAGATAAGATGTCCAGCCGCGAAGAGGTTCTGAAAGAACCTGGCGCGAAGCCGAAGCCAGCGAAGAAGCCAGCAAATCCGGCCGGGAATCGGGCTCAGGATGGTCTGCTGCCACAGCGACCGAAGCTCATGGTCGAGGCCGGAAACGGCTTTCTTGACACCGGTAAGCTGCATAGCGGGTTCGAGGTCCCGTTCACCGGCGCGGTGTGGCAGCCAAGGCTTTGGGCCTATGCGATAAATCGACTGGCCTTTCAAACGTTTGATAATGGGCAGCCTGGGCGTCAGCGTGAAACGGAAATCGCCAATCGGCTAGATTTGTTTGTTAACCTGCAGTTGACCGGCACTGAGAAAATCCTGCTTGGTTTGCGCCCGACTGACAATAACGAGCCTGATCTATTTAGTCGGTACACGTTTTCTGGCGCAAATGAAGGATTCAACGACGAATTCGGATTTAATGTCGAGACGCTGTTTTTCGAGGGTGACTTCGGCAGCCTTTTTCCAAATCTGGATAAAGCCGGGATTCTGCCGATTGATTTCGGATTTACGGTGGGTCGTCAGCCGATCGTTTTCCAGGAAGGCATTCTGATCAACGATACGATCGATGCCGTTGGCATTATTCGTAACAACATACCTTTTGCCGGGACGTCGAACTTTCGCGTGTCCGCAATGTGGGGCTGGAACCGTCTGGATCGGAATGATCAAGATAATGAGCGCGATGAGAACATGTTCGGGTTGTTCATTGCGGCTGACGCTCATGTCAGCACTTGGAACCTCGACTTGATCTATGTTGATGACGAGGGTGACGCAGACGGTTTCTATGTTGGCATTGCCGCGATCCAGCGCCTCGCATTTCTGGGCGGGATCAGCACCGCCTTTCGTGTCAACAGTTCATTTGCGCTGAACGAAGAAGTCGAAGGAAACGTCGTCGGCGATGGAACGCTGATCACGGCTGAGCTCTCCAAAACGGTGCCGGGATCGGATGATATCGTCTACTTCAACTCATTCCTCGGTATCGGAAACTTCACCCAGGCCGGTCGGGAAGCGGTTGTTGGCGGGCCGTTGGCGAACACAGGCATTCTGTTCGCATCGCCCAACTTGTCGACCTACCTGGCTGAGATCAATCCGTTCACCAATGATGATGTGGTCGGCGGCGCCATCGGGTATCAGGCGTTCTGGGACAACAATCGCCGGAACCTGATTCTGGAGGCGGCCTTCAAGTTCGATCTAAGTGGCAACGAAGGTGACAGCGCGGGTGTCGGCTTTCAATTGCAGCAGGCCGTTGGACGGCATGTGCAATTGCAATTCGAGGGCTTTTACACGTGGAACGAGGTCGGTGGCGATGCCAGCGGCGCCCGTATGGAAGTGCAAATCGTCTACTGAATTCAAGGATCGCATCGATGGGTCTGGACGGCGCAATCGTGGTGTTGGGTTGGCTGTTGGTCGGGGTGTGCGGTGTGCGCACCGCAAGTTGGGTCGGCAGCGCGTTGGCATCTCGCGCACGTACGTATCGTGAGTCTTGGGCACTGCGGAGAACCGTCACAGACGCCATGAAGCGCGCGAGCAAAGGCGAGCGCGTCGTCGTTGCGCCGGAGCCTGCGCGGCAAACTGTGCAACGCAGTTTGCCGATGCGCATTGTCCACCGGGCTCCGGCCTGTTCGTCCGGCAGCACCGTAAGTTTCTATCTTCAGTCAACGGATGGCCGGCCGTTGCCAACGTTCCAGCCGGGGCAGTTTCTGTCGGTTCGGCTTCCGGATCGGCAGACCGGTCGGATGCTCACGCGGTGCTATTCGCTGTCGGAAATGCCAAAGCAGGAACAGGACTACTATCGCATCACGGTGAAACGACTGTTGCGGCCGGTGACCGCGCCGATCGGGGCGGCCGCTGGAACGGTCTCCAACATCCTGCACGATGCGTACGATGTTGGTGACAGCCTTGATGTGCTTGGTCCGGCCGGTGCATTCAGTCTGGACCCGTCATCGACCCGGCCGATCGTCTTCATCGGAGGTGGTGTTGGCATAACGCCACTCATGAGCATGATCCAATGGCTTGTGATGTCGGGCCGGCGCCAGAGTGTTTGGTTGTTTTATGGTGTCCAAAACCGCAACGAGCACATCTTCTACGATGAGCTGCATCAGCTGTCGCGGATGGCTGGCAACTTTCAGGCCGTCACGTTCTATTCGCGTCCGACGGTGTCCTGTCGCCAGGGTGTTGACTTCGACTACGCGGGGCGCCTGCAGCTCGATGAGTTTGAACCGTTGCTGACGTCGCAGCGGCCGCAGTTCTACATGTGTGGTCCGGACCAGTTCATGGCCGACGTTCGGGCGCGACTCATGCGAATTGGCGTCGCAGATTCCGATGTTTTTGTGGAGACGTTTGCGAGTGTGGCCGCAAGACCGACGGATCACCTCAGCCCCATGGGCCAGGACGCCGCAACGCAGCGCCAGACGGCAAACGACAGCCAATTCGAAGTGAAATTCGCCCGAGCCGGAAAGAAAGCCCGGTGGCTGCCGCACTACGGATCGTTGCTGGAGTTCGCCGAGGCCAGTGAAGTTGACGCGCGCTTCGGTTGTCGATCTGGGCAATGTGGAACCTGCAAAGTCGGGATCAAATCGGGAACCATTTCTCATACAACCAAGCCGGCGGTCGAGGTTGAGAAAGGCAAATGCCTGCCGTGCATTGCACGCCCGACCAGTAATCTCGTTCTCGATATGTAGATTGCAGAGTCTTTCGTTTGCTCTGTTCGCAGGCTCGCGGCTTGAGCGCTGGCTATCCTGCGAGCACCGTTTCAGGCCGCGATGCGGCCCGGCGCGTTGCGCCGCGCCCACCCCAACGCGGGAACACCCGCGTTGGGCACTTTAAATGTCGAGATGGCGAACACGCCATCTCGATGGGGCCCGAGCGCAGCGAGGAATACCCGCGAGCGAGAACAATCCCATCATCTCGGTTGGATATTGCCGATGCTCTTTACGCGCTTGCTGGCCTCGGGCGTTGAGATTGGTGCGACGTGATACGTGTGGCAGAGGTCGCACGATTGGGTGTTGGTCGCTGTATTGTGGCACGTCGTACAGGTTGCCTTTTCGATCTGCTTGAAGTTGCCGACAGACGCGTGCGGGTCTGTGGTCGCGTTGGCCGCGGCCGTTTTCTTGTCGGTCGTGCTGAGTTCATGACATGTGAGGCAACCGCGATCGTCAAGCAGTGAAAAGTGCGGCGAGTGGCGGAACTTGGTGAACCGCTCGCGCTTTATCCGCGACGACGCCGGCGCCCAATGCATTGTGATTTTCGCGTCCTCTGTCTTTTCGACGCTATGACACTTGGCGCAGCGACCCGGGCCGTCCTTTCCGGTGAGCGCGGTGAACGCCTCGCTCAAGCCGGGATCCGGAATGTTGCTGAGTTGCCGGCTCAGAAGATCGAGCCAGGCCTGGATGAAGACGTCCGCGTGTCCTGTCGGCCGATAGAGAATTGCGTGGTCTTGACGGTACCATCCGCCGAGTTCTGCCCAGCTCTCATCGTCAACGCTGGCGGTGTTGAGTGTGGGAGCGGTTTTGCTGCGCACGTCCCAGCTCGCCGGGTTTGCCGCGCGCGCTGTCGGCTTTGGTTTGGGCTGCTCGATGTCACCCTTTGTTGCGCGCAAGGTTTCTTCCGACTCCCCACCCTCCTGCACGATCTCACCAAGCACGCTGACATACCAACGACCGGCCTTGGGATTTTTAACAAGCCTGTCTTGAGGTCTCGTGTCGCGCTCATCATCGCGATCTTTGCTCGGCCTCTTGGTCCGGATGGCCACGGCCTGCGCTTGCGTGAGCGCGAGAATGGCCACACGCCAATTCGGCTGTGCTCTGAATTCAATCTCCGAGGCCAGGTTCGGCAGCCACTTTCGTTGAGCTTCCAGCACGACGTCGCGTGGCAGCGTCCCTAGCAGCTTGACCAGAAGACGCCGATCAATCTTGGGGGATTTCGCACCTGCGATGCGTTTGAGAATCTGCGACGCGCGTTTGGTGGCCAGATCATGGACGAGGAACTTGATCGCCCAGACCAAGTCGGTCACGGCTGCAATGTCGTCCCGCGAGGCCTCACTCAGATCTTGCAGATCGAGTTTGTCGACGGTGCGAAGGATCGCCCGATGCTTTGTCTCCGCCGCCAAAAGGAAACGGAGGAGCGGCGGGAAATCCGCCTCGGAGTCTGCGGGCCAGGATCCGATTGCGGCATTTTTTTCGCGCAGTGTTTCGAGATCCAGGCCCGGCAGAGCGAGAAGCGCAACGCCCTTTGGCCCCGTTGCGCGATCGACTCCCACGATCTGCGGCAGATGGCACGTGGCGCAGGTTTCGGTGAAGGGCTTCACGGCCATGTTGGCGGTTGCCGCATTTTCGGTGTGACAGTGCGAGCAGTTGTCCGGGATCAGGCTCGTATCCGGGCGCTTGCTCCGCGATTCCGGAAAATGCTGTTTGAAATGCTTCATGTGATCGAACGTAATGCGCGTTTTCGATTGGAATGGGTAGCCGACGAATTCCGGATGCCCGCCGTCAAACGCATCGAACCGCACCCGATGGCAAGCTTGGCATTGCGCGTTATTCGATGTGGGTTCGCGGTGCTCTTGATGGCACGTGGCGCAGGCAACTTTATCGTGCCCGGATTCGTGAATTGACGCTGTGCGAAACGCCAAGCTGGCGACCGCGTCGCTGTTGTCCGTGGCCGTGGCGTTTTTGGCCGTGGGGTGCTTGGCGGATTGTCGTTCGGACACGCGTTTGAGTTCGGGTATCGGCAGACCGTGCGGACCGGTCGCATGCCGGTCGGACGGATGGCAGGCGAGGCAGGCGGTGCTGTCGTCGTTTGACCTGCTAGTCGTGATGACGTTGTGAACCCATCCCAACGTTCCGTCCGCGACATTGGCATGACAGCTCTTGCAGTCCTTGACGGTGCTGTGGGGCGGGGTGAGTGGTCCCGGCATGAGCAAGGCGTGATTTGCCGAATAACCGAACGCAAGGGTAATGGCGCCAAGTGAAAAGATCATCGCCCAACCGGCGACACGTCCCCGGACGTCGCGGACCTTCGCCTGGTCAGGTCGCTGCGTGTCTGGACCCGGCGTATCCGGCTCCTGCGTGTTCGTCGCATTCGGCATACCTGTCCCCCTGGATGCCAGTCTCTTGCTTGCGCCTGATCACGGCGCCAGCCCAGTGTTCGCTATTGCGCTGGTGGCGCAGCACTTGTGAACGCGTATGCGATCAGCACATGAACGACTGTCAGAACGATGATGACGTAGCTCGCGGTGAGGTGGACGAGCAGCCAAGCCTTCGCCAGCAGTTCATTTGCGTAACGGAAATCCAGAGCGAACTTTTTCTCGATCATGTCCCGAAAATCGCTGAGAACGGCCTGCTCTGCCGTTGTTGCCGTACTTCCGATCTGGTCGATCTGGAATGTGAGGCGCCGCATCGGCAGCTGCGATCGTGTCAGGTGCGCAAACAGGTGCCGTGGGCCTTGGAAGTAACTATGCAAGCGGTCCGCGTAGAGTTGCGCCAAACGATCGGACTGTGTGCGTTCAAGCGACTCGATGCTTGTTGCAGCTGCTTGATGTGCCAGTTGTCGCCTGGCTTCCGGAATCTGTTCGAACGGCAGGCGCGTGTCCGTCTCCGCCAAACGATTGGAGGAGACTTTCAGGACTATGAAGCCGGCGATCCCGCTGCTCGCAATTATGACAAACGGAATCCATAGCGCCCATTCCAGTGCCGTGTCTGGTAGTCCGGAGCTGGTGTGCAATGCGAATACGAACACACCGAAAATGCCGGTGACGACATGAATGAGGCGCCACGTGGTCGCGCGTCCGGCGAAGCGCCCAGGCTGCTTTGCCCGCAGCCGCATCAGGATTTGCAGGGCCATGACAATGATGAGGCACCATCCCGTCATGAAAACGGGATCCCAAAGGCGCGCCTGAAACTTGTGTTCCAATACAAGCATGCCGGCGCATGCGAAAAACAGGACAACACCCGAAACCACGAAGCTTCGCATCGTATCACTCCCGTCCGTCTCTTTGAGGCCGTGTTGTAATCACTGTCCGGTCGAGGCCTTGCCGACGTACGTGTTCGCCTTTGGAATGAATCGGTCGAGTGCGGCGAACTGACTGCCATCGTATTTGGCGACCATCTGTTGCGTGACCTTCGCCACGGCGTCGGCGGCTTCGGACAAAGATTTTTTGTTATTGAGTTTCAGGCCGGCTGAATGGCTGTGGCGGACGATCTCGGCCAACAGTGGAACGTTCGGCATGGCCGCTGCGACTTTGGCCATCATGTTTCTCGCGCGATTAACGCGATGGGCCATGTATATGGCATAAGATTTTGCAACGGTCGCAACGGCTATGGCCCTTAATCCGGTTTCGATTTCAACCGCCATGCCGATTAGGAACAGCATGCGCTTTTGTTTTTCCGACGCCGCGGTGTTCGATTTGCCTTTTGAATACCAGAGGTTGTGTCGAACCTCACCTTGCGACCACGAGACAAGTTCAAAGTCGCTTCCAGGCGGGTGACCACCGACATTCACAAGCTTTTCGTTTGGAACAACGTGGCAGCTGTAGCAATTCTTTGCCAACTTATAGAATGCGTCGCGACGAATCATGCCGGCGGCAACAGCCAGTTTCCAGCGCTCTTCGGCTTCGGCTTTGGATTCCGCTTCTTTGCTGCCTTTACCGCTGAACGAACTGTGGGTTTTGATCCAATCCTCGCCCGGTCCGTGACACGACTCGCATGAGATGCTTGCCACGGCCTTGGTTCGCCCGCGGTTTTCGGTTGTTGTGAAGTGGCAGCTCTGGCAGAGTTTGTCCTTCTTAATGCGTCGAATGCCCAGTGCATCCGCGATTTGCCGCGCTTCAGGTTTGCGCGGCATCTCACGAAACGCACGATAATGACGGCTGAGTTTCCAGCTTTCAATCTCACGATTATGACACTCGCCACACGCGTCCGGGCCCATGACTTTCGTATGGTGACCGTCAGCGATTGCGCTGTCGGAAATGCCAGCCATCATAATGGCGCACGCCGACAGTTTCGCAACCAACACGTATAATGAGAAACTGCTTCGGGGTGTGCGACTCAATACGATGCGTGCGTTCCGCATCGCACGGACTTCCTGCAGTATGAGCGGCTTTCCCATCGTCAAATGTCGTCCCCCGAACGGCAATGGAAAAACTGGAAGGATCGCTCCAATCGATGCGAAACGCACTAACCGGCTGCAACCCGGTCTAGGGATTAGACGCCGGATATAATAGGAAATACGCACCCCATACGACTTCGTCACAGATCTATGACGTGAATGTGTCGCGAATATTGGCTTATCGTGGCTTGTTCTCAGTTTGAGCCGGATATCGCCACCCGGCAATCCAATGCGGTTTCTGGTAACCTCGGGGGGCGGATCCAGCTCAACGCGAGGGGGGCGTTCGGCAATAAGAACGGCTATGGCGCAAGTTGCGGGAACGGAATTGGCCCGGGTGGTTCGTCACTTAAGTCGGCCAGCGGCAAGTGCCACCAACCGACGTCGCGCCAAGAACCGTGCTTAAATCCGACTCTCGGATAGACGCCGATGAGACGAAATCCCATTCTCTCATGTATGGCGACGCTCGCATCGTTGGGCAGGGCTATGCCGGCATATGCGGCGGCATAGTTCTGGCGTTTCAGGATGGCCAGTAGCCCCGTGTAGAGGAGGCGGCCCAAACCGCGTCCCTGAGAGTTCGCATCAACATAGACGCTGACATCACACGACCACTGATAGGCGGAGCGGCTGCGATGCGCGCTTCCGTAGGCATAGCCTATAACAGTGCCGCGGTCCTCGGCAACGAGCCAGGGATACTGAGCCAGGGTGCTTGCGATCCGGACGGACATGTCCTCCGCCGTCGGTGGATCGATTTCGAATGAGATAAACGTGTCGCGGACAATCGGTACGTAAATTGTGGCGATTGCCGCGCCGTCATCGGGGCATGCAACGCGTATCTTCAGTTCCGAATTCTCTGTATTGCGGGGTGTCGGCTGTTGGCTCATGTGACTCATTGGGAAGCCTAGCTGCGCCCTTTGCTGGTTGAGAACGGTTGCGGGCCGCTTCAATCTGAGATCTATGCGCATCTCGTCAGGTGAGGTGCGCGTAACGTTGTTGTAAGCATACCTCAAAGCCCGGGTTGGGTGTTGGAGAGCTTGGGCAGTGTATCTCGGTATCGATCTTGGAACATCGGCAATCAAGGCGCTTCTGATGCGCGCCGAGGGGGACGTGGTCGCGACCGCGTCGGCGCCGCTAACCGTTCAAAACCCCCAGCCTGGTTGGTCGGAGCAGGATCCTGACGACTGGATTCGTGGCTGCGAGGCCGCTGTGGCCCAACTCCAGCGAACCCATCCTGACGCCTTCGCCGCAGTAAGCGGTATCGGTCTTTCCGGACAAATGCACGGGGCGACCGTCCTCGATGCAACCGACAATCCGTTGCGTCCCGCCATTCTCTGGAATGACACGCGAAGCCATGTTGAAGCAGCGGCTCTCGATGCCGACCCGCGATTTCGTGTTGTCACCGGGAACATTGTGTTCCCCGGCTTCACGGCGCCAAAGCTCGTCTGGCTCGCCACACACGAGCCCGATGTCTATCGCCAGGTTCGCAAGGTCTTGTTGCCAAAGGACTATGTGCGCCTGTGGCTCACGGGCGAGCATGCGTCCGATCTTTCGGATGCGTCCGGGACAAGCTGGTTGGATGTCAGTCGGCGGCAGTGGTCGGCGGATTTGCTTGCTGCCACCCATCTTGATGTTTCACACATGCCACGACTGGTCGAGGGCACCGAGCGTTCGGGCCAGCTCAGATCTGAACTTGCGCATGCCTGGGGACTGGACGGCTCAATACCTGTCGCCGGCGGTGCCGGTGACAACGCCGCCGCCGCGGTGGCGCTTGGTATCGTGGCCGACGACATGGCATTCGTGTCGCTGGGCACGTCGGGCGTGCTGTTTGTTGCCAACAACGGCTTTCGACCCAATCCGGAGCACGCCGTTCATGCGTTTTGTCACGCGCTGCCCGGTCACTGGCATCAGATGGGCGTCATCCTTTCGGCAACGGACTCGTTAAGCTGGCTTTCGATGCTCACCGGCGTCAGCCCGCAAGATCTCACGGCAGAGTTGGGGCCGCCGTTGCAGCCGCCGACGGGTGCACTGGTCCTACCGTACTTTTCCGGCGAGAGGACACCGCATAACGATGCGCGGATCCGGGGCGCGATGCTGGGCCTCGATCGCAGCATGGATCGGTCAGCTCTCACCCGGGCTACGCTCGAAGGCGTGGCGTTTGCGCTGAAGGACTGTTTGCGGGCGTTGGAGGCGACAGGCGTCCGTATCTCGCGTGTTACGATAACCGGCGGTGGCGCGGCGTCGTCCTATTGGCAGTCGACACTGGCGACTGTTCTCGATGTCACGATTGATGTGCCCGCAGATGGCGGGTTTGGTGCCGGGCTTGGCGCGGCCCGCTTGGCGCAGATTGCTGCGGAAGGCTGCCCACCATCGGCCGTGTGCGTGACGCCCGAGATCCTCCACTCCGTCGCGCCGGACGAGGCATTGAAAGGGGCTTTTGAAGAAGCCTACGAGCGGTTCCGTGCCGCCTATCTACGTTTGCGCGATTGAAATCTCGGATGCCGAGTTGGACTTACGTGGCGGTAACGTCGCGCACGTCGCGCCGCCTTGGGATCACCGCTTCTGTCGCGAAGTCAGCGGCTTGCTTCTCGTGCCGGAATATCTGCGCCGCGCCGCGTGCACGTCACCGCCGCGACACGTGCAGCTCCGGCGAGAATGTCGACCATGGCGTCGTCGGACAGTGCCGTTAACGCATGCTGCGGATCCCGGTGTGCCATCAACTGCGCCAGGAGGGATGCTTGGAACGCATCGCCGGCCCCAACCGTGTCAACAACGTCCAGCTTCGGCGGTGTTACGGTCAGCTTGCCGCTGCGCCGGTAGGCCGCCACGTCATTCGAGCCATCGGTTATGATGACCAGTTTTGCGCCGGCTGTCAGATAGTTTTCGGCGACAGATCCGGTCTCGGTGTCCGGGAACAGCATCGACAGATCTTCAGCGCTGGTTTTGACAAGGTCGGTGAGCGGCAGAAGCGCGTCGATCCGCTGACGCCAGATGGCTGGATCGGCGACCACGGTCGGCCGGACATTCGGATCGAGCGAGATGAACCGATCGCGTTCACGGCTGGCCAGATGCGCAAAAGCGTCCGCCACGGGAGAAACGGCAATGGAGTATGAGCCGAAGTGTATGCCGCTGATCGTGTCATCAAGGTCTGGCATCTGGTCTGGTGTCAGGCTGCAGTCCGCCGATCCCAGGCCGTAAAACGCGTACTCCGGATGGCCGTCACCTGTTAAGGCGACGAGGCTTAATGTGGTTCGTCTGCCAGACCTTATAACGTAACGCGTGTCGACGGCTTCCGCTTCCAGGGCGGACATGAGACGCATGCCCAAAAGATCGTTGGAGATTCCGGTCAGCAAGGCCGAGCGGCCACCTTGCCGCGCAATACCAATGGCGACGTTAAACGGTGAGCCGCCGGCTATGGCCTCAAAGCTCAGGCGTTTTGCTTCCTCTTGTGTCTGGAAAAAGTCGAACAGGGCTTCGCCGCACACCAAAAACACGCGCTGGTCCTCTGTCATGGATTGTTTCTTTCCAAGCGGCAGCGCCGTCAGCTGCCATTGTTCTTGGCGCCTTGCCCGCGCAGGGACAAGCGCTGCTATCTGCCGAGGCGGACATGTCGGACCAGTTTACCAGTGGCGGGAGCTCTCTTCCCACCCCGTCGCAACGGTGGTGCACGGCATCAAATGCCATTGTGCCCCATCAGCAAAAAGACCCGCACGTCGCGCCGGCACAGCTTCTCGCGTTGCAATAAGCAAATCAACTGGATTTATTTATTGACAAATGGTAGCAGCAGGCGTTCCATGGTCTGGCAACGATCCGGCTTGACCGGACAATAAACCGTTGAAGGGGAGTGACGCATGAGGTTGAAGAGCTGCCTATTGGCGGCGGGGTTTGCCGTGGGTCTGTCGACAGCTGCAAGCGCCGAGACACTGACCATCGCCACCGTAAACAACGGTGACATGATCCGGATGCAGAAACTGACGGACGATTTCAAGGCCAAGAACCCAGGTATCGAGTTGAACTGGGTGACGTTAGAAGAAAACGTTCTCCGTCAGAGAGTGACTCAAGATATCGCGACCAAGGGCGGTCAGTTCGACGTCATCACCATCGGAACATACGAGGTTCCGATTTGGGCGAAGAAGGGCTGGTTGCTGCCACTCGACAAGCTTGGCGCCGACTATGACGTGGATGACCTTCTGCCTGCGATCCGGGCTGGTCTGTCCCTTGACGGCAAACTTTTCGCGTCTCCGTTTTACGGCGAGTCCTCATTTGTGATGTATCGCAAGGACTTGTTCGAAAAAGCCGGCTTGAAGATGCCGGGTGCGCCAACATGGGACTTCATCGCGAACGCGGCGCGCAAGATTACGGATAAAACGAACGAGATCTACGGCATCTGCCTGCGCGGCAAGCCGGGTTGGGGCGAGAACATGGCGTTCCTGACGGCCACGGCCAACTCGTTTGGTGCGCGCTGGTTCGATGAAAAGTGGAACCCGCAGTTCGATACCAAACCGTGGAAAGATACGCTGACCTTCTACGTCAACCTACTGAATGACGCTGGACCTCCGGGCGCATCGTCGAACGGCTTTAACGAGAACCTTGCGCTGTTCCAGCAGGGCAAGTGCGGCATGTGGATCGATGCGACGGTTGCTGCGTCGTTCGTCACCAACGCCAAAGACTCGAAAGTCGCTGACAAGGTCGGTTTCGCACTCGCGCCGGACACGGGTAAGGGCAAGCGCGGGAACTGGCTGTGGGCCTGGTCGCTCGGTGTTCCGGCCGGCACCAAGAAGTCGGAAGCTGCGCAGAAGTTCATCTCGTGGGCGACGTCCAAGGCTTACACGGAACTCGTAGCATCGAAAGAAGGCTGGGCTAACGTTCCGCCGGGAACACGCAAGTCTTTGTACGAAAACAAGAAATACACGGACGCCGCGCCGTTCGCCGCAAAGACGCTTGAGAGCATGAACGCCGCCGACCCGACGAAGCCGACAGTCGATCCGGTGCCGTATACTGGCGTTCAGTTCGTGGCCATTCCCGAGTTTCAGAAGATTGGGACAGATGTCGGTCAGCAGTTCGCTGCGGCGCTCGCAGGCCAAAAATCGGTCGATGATGCGCTGAAAGCGGCTCAGGACTTGACCAAGGCAGAAATGGAAGACGCAGGTTACATCAAGTAGCGCAGCGGCACTTTTTGTCTGCACTTTGGTCGTGCGGCGGTCGCCCTCCCAGACCACTCTAGACCGCCGCATTCCTTTAGCCGTCCCCTTCACCGGTGTTTGTTTCTGGTGCTAGGCTCCCAGGTCCTGGTGGACGCGGTGGCTGTACTGGTACGGCTTCATTCGGGTCGGGGAGAGTGCCTCCTCTGTTAGGAATCGAGCTATGGCCACGCTGCACACGCGAAGCACGGCCCGCGCTATGGTCGCGCCATCGGTTATCCTGCTGCTCGTCTGGATGATCGTGCCGCTCGCGATGACGCTGTATTTCTCCTTCCAGCGATATCGTCTGCTGGATGGCGGCGAGATGCGGTTCACGGGTTGGCGGAACTACGAGCGGTTCGTCACGAACCCGACGTTCGACCCCGCCGTCATCAATACGCTGTTGCTGGTTGGCGGTGTGCTGGTCATTTCCGTCGTGGGTGGCCTGCTGATTGCGCTACTTCTCGACCAGCAGTTCAAAGGGCGCACAATCGTTCGCCTTATGGTGATCGCGCCGTTCTTTGTGATGCCGACGGTGACCGCACTTGTCTGGAAAAACATGCTCATGAACCCCGTGTTTGGGCTGTTTTCCTATGTCTCGCGGATATTCGGGCTGGAGCCGGTCGATTGGTTGAACGACCTGCCATTGCTGTCCGTGACCTTAATGGTGTCGTGGCAATGGTTGCCGTTTGCCGCGCTGATTTTGCTGACGGCACTTCAGTCGCTGGACAGCGAACAAATTGAAGCCGCCGAAATGGATGGGGCCAGCGCGTTCTCACGCTTCATATACATCACGCTCCCGCACCTGTCGCGCGCGCTCACCGTGGTGATTTTGATTGAGACGATCTTTCTGCTCTCCGTCTTTGCAGAGATATTCGTCACGACGGCTGGCGGTCCGGGAACCCAGTCAACGACGCTGACATACATGGTCTTCAAGGAAGCGCTGTTTGCGTTTGACGTAGGACGGGCGTCGGCCGGCGGCATCATCGCAGTGATCCTCGCCAATATCGTCGCCATCTTCCTCATTCGCCTGATCGGCAAGAATCTGGACCGATAGGAGGACATCGCTCATGGCCCGCGCAGTTTCGACACGTCGTACGATTGTCCTCACCATCGTCGGTTGGACGGTTGGATTGCTGATTTTCTTCCCCGTGTTTTGGACCGTTCTGACGAGCTTCAAGACGGAAGGCGAAGCCGTCGCAATCCCGCCGAGCATCCTGTTCTTTGATTGGACGTTTGAGAACTACGCCGAAGTGCAGGAGCGGTCGAACTATCTCCGCCACTTCTTTAACTCGGTGGTCATTTCGGTGGGCTCGACCCTGCTGGGTTTGCTGGTCGCCGTTCCGGCGGCCTGGGCGATGGCGTTTTCGCCAACCAAGAACACCAAGAACGTTCTGATGTGGATGTTGTCGACCAAGATGCTTCCGGCCGTCGGCGTGTTAATGCCGATCTACCTGATCTTCCGTGATCTCGGCATTCTCGACAGTCTCCTAGGGCTGACCGTGGTGATCATGCTGATCAACCTGCCGATCATCGTGTGGATGCTCTACACCTACTTTCGGGAGATCCCAGGCGATATTCTTGAGGCCGCGCGCATGGACGGCGCGCAGCTTTGGCAGGAGATCGTTCACGTCCTGACGCCAATGGCCATACCGGGAATCGCATCGACGTTTCTGCTGAACGTCATTCTGGCGTGGAACGAGGCATTCTGGACGTTGAATCTCACAACCACCAACGCCGCACCGCTTACGGCGTTCATTGCATCGTACTCGAGCCCCGAAGGTTTGTTCTGGGCGAAACTTTCAGCTGCGTCGACAATGGCAATCGCACCGATTCTGATCCTCGGCTGGTTTTCACAACGCCAGCTGGTGCGCGGCCTGACGTTCGGCGCCGTGAAGTGAGGAAAACGAGATGGGCAGCATCCGCCTCGAAAACGTAAGCAAGACCTTTGGTGACGTCTCCGTCATTCCGGGGATTGATCTCGAAATTGCCGATGGCGAGTTCGTTGTGTTCGTTGGCCCGTCGGGTTGCGGAAAATCGACGCTCCTCCGCCTGATTGCGGGCCTCGAGGATGTGACCGGCGGCCGTATTCTGATTGACGACGCCGACGCAACGACGGTGCCGCCGGCCAAACGCGGCCTCGCAATGGTGTTCCAGTCCTACGCGCTTTACCCGCATATGAGCGTGTACAAGAACATCGCGTTTCCGCTGAAGATGGCCGGTGTCAGCAAGGGCGAGATCGACAGAAAGATCCGTGCGGCGGCCGAAACACTCAACCTGACCGAATATCTGGACCGTCGCCCGGGACAGTTGTCTGGCGGGCAGCGCCAACGCGTTGCCATCGGTCGCGCTATTGTGCGCGAGCCGAAGGCGTTCTTGTTTGATGAGCCATTGTCGAATCTCGACGCAGCCTTGCGCGTTGCCATGCGGCTTGAGATCACGGAGCTTCATCACGCGCTTTCGACGACCATGATCTACGTCACGCACGATCAGGTCGAGGCGATGACCATGGCCGACAAAATCGTGGTGTTGAACAAAGGCCGGATCGAGCAGTACGGCACGCCGCTGGAGCTGTATCGCAGCCCGGCCAATCAGTTCGTGGCCGGGTTTATCGGATCACCGCGCATGAACTTCATTAACGGTGCGGCGGCGGCCGAGCATGGCGCGGCAACGATTGGTGTTCGCCCGGAACACATGATCATCTCGCGCGATGCAGGCAACTGGAACGGTGTGGTTACCGTGGCCGAGCATCTCGGGTCTGATACGTTCCTCCATGTCACGGTCGACGGTCTCAGTCCGATCACGGCCCGGGCAACCGGAGAGGTTCATGCGACACACGGCGATCGTATTTATCTCTCGCCTGACCCCGAGAAGCTGCATCGGTTCGATGCTGATGGGAAGGCCCTATGACCGCTCGTCTTGCCGGTAAGGCTGCGATGATCACTGGCGCTGCGCGGGGTATCGGACGGGTCTTCGCTGAGCGATTTGTTGTCGAGGGCGCGCGCGTTGCGATCGCGGATATCGATATCGCCCGAGCTGAAGAGACGGCCGGGGCAATCGGCGAGCCTGCTCGTGCTGTTGCAATCGACGTGACGGACCAGACATCTATCGAACGGGCCGTGGCTGAGGTTGATCACGCTTTCGGTGGCATTGATATCTTGGTCAACAACGCCGCGTTGTTTGACCTTGCCCCGATTGTTGAGATTTCGCGAGAGAGCTATGATCGCCTGTTCGCGATCAATGTTGGTGGCACGCTGTTTACACTGCAGGCGGTTGCCCGCGCCATGGTCGTACGCGGCACCGGCGGCAAGATCATCAATATGGCCAGCCAGGCCGGGCGCCGCGGTGAACCGCTGGTTGCTGTTTACTGTGCGACCAAGGCGGCCGTTATCAGCTTGACCCAATCGGCCGGCCTGGATCTCATCAAGCATCGTATCAACGTCAATGCGATTGCGCCGGGTGTCGTCGACGGCGAACACTGGGACGGCGTGGATGCGCTGTTTGCCAAGTACGAAAACCGCCCGCTTGGTGAAAAGAAGCGCCTTGTTGGGGAGGCTGTTCCCTATGGACGGATGGGGCAGGCGGAAGACCTGGCCGGCATGGCCGTGTTCCTCGCGTCTGAGGAGAGCGACTACGTTGTGGCACAAACCTACAACGTTGACGGTGGAAACTGGCTAAGCTGACATTGGAGATGCCGATGGCAACGCGGCTGAGCCTGGCGAACCTCGGTTCGCTACCTGAGAACGTCGCGCGACCGATCTACAGTCGAGATCGGCTGTCGTGCGGCATCGTACATTTCGGCGTGGGAAACTTTCACCGCGCGCACCAGGCCGTGTATCTCGATGCGCTGTTCGCAAAGGGTCGCGATCATGACTGGGCGATTGTTGGGACCGGCGTCATGTCCGGTGACGCCAAAGCTTGCGAGATTCTGGCTGGTCAGGACTATCTGACGACCGTTGTAGAACAAGACGCAACCCATTCCACCGCGCGTGTGACGGGGGCGATGATCGCCATGATCAAGCCCCGCGATACGGCGGCGCAATTGGCGCGTCTTGTGGATCCGGCAACGCGGATCGTATCGCTCACGATTACGGAAGGCGGCTATCTCGTCGATCCTGCGACAGGCACGTTCGACCCGACCCATCCGGCAGTTGTCGCAGATGCGGCTGCACCGGACCGGCCGAAGACCATTTTTGGATTGATTTCATCGGCATTGCGTCAGCGTCGGAAGACTGGGATTGCGCCGTTCACCGTGATGTCGTGCGATAACGTGCCTCACAATGGCGTTGTGGCCAGAAACGCTGTTGCGGGGCTGACGCGTCTGTTCGATCCGGAGCTCGCCGAATGGATTACAGCCGAGGTCGCATTTCCGAACAGCATGGTCGATCGGATTACGCCGGCGACGAGTGAACGCGAGCGTCGTCTTCTGACTGAGAACTTTGGTGTTGAAGACAACTGGCCGGTGTTTTGTGAGCCGTTTTCACAGTGGGTGCTTGAAGATCAGTTTCCGGCGGGGCGGCCGGCGCTCGAGACCGTCGGCGTTGAATTCGTGCGCGATGTTGGCCCATACGAAACTATGAAGATCCGCATCCTCAACGGTGGTCACGCGATCATTGCATATCCGGCCGGGCTGCTCGGTATTCACTTCGTGCACGACGCGATGGCAGAGCCGATTATCGCGGCCTTTCTGGACAAAGTTACGCGGGACGAGATCATCCCGATCTTGCCACCGGTGCCCAATACGAACCACGACGATTATCACGGCCTGATCCGGCGACGTTTTGCCAATCCGAAGATTGGCGACACCATCACGCGGCTTTGCCTGGACGGTTCCAGCCGGCAGCCGAAGTTCATTGTTCCAACCATTGCCGACCGACTGGACCGTGGGATGCCGGTTGATGGCTTGGCCCTCGAGTCGGCGTTGTGGTGCCGCTACTGCTATGGCGAGACGGAAGCCGGCGAGGTGATTGCGCCGAACGATCCGAATTGGGATCGGCTGCAGTCTGTCGCCAGGATGGCCAAGGACAATGCGTCCGCATGGCTCGGCATGACCGACATTTACGGTGCTCTTGGCCAGCAGCCTGTGTTTGCGGCTGCATTCTCTCACGCAATCACGGCGCTTTGGCGCGACGGCGTTTTCACCAGCTTGCGACGGTACGTAGACAGCGCGTGACGACCAGCGCGGGGTCTCACACCCAGCGGAACACGCACCACGCGTAAACGACCGATATCCCGAGCGTGATCCAGAGCGGCGGACCGAACACCCCGAGCCAGGCGAGGTGGATGAAGGCGCTACCTAGGAGTGAGATAAACAACCGGTCGCCGCGTGTGGTGTCGATCGCCAGGATGCCGCGCCGCGGATTGCCGCCCGGTCGGCGCAGTTCCCAAATTGTCATGATGACGAGAAGTGCGGCGATCACGCCGAAAAATAATCCCGTCTGCCACGTCCAGGCCATCCAGCTGAGGCCCATCGCAATTCCTCCTTACGTCACGTCGAACAGCCCAATCGGGTGCGCTCGATCAGACACGCCCGAGCGCGAATCCCTTGGCGATGTAATTGCGCACGAAGTAGATCACGACGGCGCCGGGAATAATGGTCAACGTGCCGGCAGCCGCAAGCAGGCCGAGTTCGTAGCCCGACGACGACGCCGTGCGGGTCATCGTTGCCGCGATCGGTTTTGCCGCCACGGAGGTCAACGTCTTCGCCAGCAGCAGTTCAACCCATGAGAACATGAAGCAGAAGAAGGCCGCGACGCCGATGCCGGCGGCAATGGTCGGAATGAAGATCTTGATAAAGAAGCCCCAGAACCCGTAGCCGTCGACGTACGCAGTCTCATCGAGTTCTTTCGGCACACTGGACATGAAGCCTTCGAGGATCCAGACCGCGAGCGGAATGTTGAACAGGCAGTGCGCAAGCGCCACCGCAATGTGCGTGTCGAATAAGCCGATCGCCGAGTAGAGCTGGAAGAACGGCAACGCGAAGACGGCGGCCGGCGCCATGCGGTTGGTCAACAGCCAGAAGAACAGGTGCTTGTCGCCAATGAACCGGTAGCGCGAGAATGCATATGCGGCCGGCAGCGCGACGGCAACGGAGATCACCGTATTGATCGACACGTAAATCAGCGAGTTGATGTAGCCGTTGTACCAGGTCGGATCGGTGAAGATGGTTATGTAGTTGTCGAACGTGAATTGCTGCGGCCACAGCGTGAACGATCCGAGAATCTCGTTTGTCGTCTTGAACGACATCGACACGAGCCAATAGATCGGCAGCATCAGGAACAGGATGTAGAGGGTGGGCACCAGCCAGCTGAGACGCCGCATCAGTTTTCCTCCCCGCGAGTCATGACGGTGTAAAAGACCCACGACAGCAGCAGAATGATCAGGAAGTAGATGATCGACATGGCTGCCGCCGGGCCGAGATCGAACTGCCCGAGCGCGGTCTTGACGAGGTCGATCGAGAGCAGCGTGGTCGAGTTGCCCGGGCCACCACCCGTGAGCACGAACGGCTCGGTGTAGATGTTGAAGCTGTCCATGAAGCGGAGCAGGACGGCGATCGTCAAAACGCGTTTCATTTTCGGCAGTTGAATGTGCCGGAAGACTGCCCACGACGAGGCGCCGTCAATCTTTGCTGCCTGATAGTATGCGTCGGGGATGGAGGACAGCCCGGCGTAGGCCAGCAAGACGACCAGCGACGTCCAATGCCAGACGTCCATCGCGATGAGCGTCATCCAAGCGGAAACCGGCTGGCGCGTGAAGTTATAGTCGATGCCCATTGCGTTGAGCGTCTTGCCGAGTAGGCCGATGTCGGGCAGCGCAAAGATGTTCCACATCGCGCCGACGACGTTCCAGGGTATCAACAAGGGGAGCGCCATCAGCACGAGGCAAACGGAGACCCACGGCCCTTTTCGCGGCATGGTCAGCGCGATGATAACGCCCAAGGGGATTTCAATCAGCAGGATCGTAAACGTGAAGAACAGCTGGCGCCCAAGCGCGGCATGAAATCGCTCGGAGTTGAGCACCTGCTCAAACCACTTCACGCCTTCGAAGAAGAAGACGTTGTCGCCGAATGTCTCCTGGACGGAGTAATTGACCACGGTCATCAAGGGGATGACCGCGTTGAATGCGACCAGGATGACGACGGGCAGAACAAAGAGCCAGCCTTTCTGGTTCTCGACTTTCGTGGTCATTGGCCTGCTCCTTCGCCGGCGAGCCAGCCATCGGCGTAGAGCCGCGTCTGCGTGGCATCGAAGGCAACACGTGCACCTGCCGCAGGGATATCCTGATCCTCGCCGATCAGGAGATTGATCCGGTGGCCATCGGCGCTGGCACTCACAACGCGGTATCGGCCTGCGTCACTGATCTTGTTGATTTCGACTGCAATGCCGTCGTCTGAAAATCTCACAAACTCGGGCCGTACGCCGATCTCAGCCGTCTGTCCTGCCGTGAGATCGACTGGATTGTCGACATCAACAGGGATACCGGCGAAATGAATGGCGCCGTTGGCCACACTGGCAGGGAGCACATTCATGCCGGGCGAACCGATGAAGTGACCGACAAACGTGTGTTTCGGCCGCTCGAACAACTCGACCGGCGTGCCGATCTGGACGACTTCTCCGTCGTGCATGACAACAACCTGATCGGCGAACGTCAGTGCCTCTGTTTGGTCGTGCGTGACGTAGATCATCGTCGTCTGGATGCGATGGTGCAGTTCCTTGAGCTTGGACCTGAGCTGCCATTTCAAATGCGGGTCGATCACTGTCAGCGGCTCGTCGAACATGATGACGTTGACGTCTTCGCGCACCAGCCCGCGGCCGAGGGAGATTTTCTGTTTCCCATCAGCGGTCAGGCCTGACGCGCGCTGGTGCAGCATCGCCGTGAGGTCCGTCATCTCGGCAATCTCTTGGACGCGAGATTTCACGACCGTTTCGTTGACGCCGCGGTTGCGCAGCGGGAACGCCAGATTGTCGAACACGGTCATCGTGTCGTAGACGACGGGAAACTGGAAAACCTGCGCAATGTGGCGGGCATCAGGGGGCAGGTCCGTCACGTCATCGTCGTCAAACCACACCCGACCTTCGCTTGGCCGAAGCAGGCCCGAGATGATGTTGAGCAGCGTTGTCTTTCCGCAGCCGGACGGGCCAAGCAGGGCGTAGGCGCCGCCATCTTCCCACGCGACGTTGAGTTGCTTGAGGGCATAGTCGTCGCGAGACTTGGGCGCCCGCAAATAGCTGTGGCGGAGATTGTCGAGCGTGATGCGCGCCATTACGCGTCTCCTCCGCTGGCTGAACCGCCGATGCGCTCCCCGGACGGGGAAAACAGCAGGGCGTTGGAAGGATCAAAGTAGAATTTCGCGGTTTCGCCGACTTCGATCGCGTGAATGCCGTGGGATTGACTGATCCAGGTCTCGTCGGCGCGCGAGAAATGAACGACGCTTTCCGAGCCGCTCAACTCAGTGATCAGCACATGGCCATCGATCGCAACGGACGAAGTACCATTTGCGATGGGCGAGACGTGGTGCGGGCGCAAGCCAATGACGTAAGGACCGTCCGCAAGCGCAGCAGCGTCGTCGTGAGCGTCCCAGGTCGAGGCCTCATCGATTGCAAAGCGCGCACCCTGCTTGGTGACGGGAATCGCGTTAATCGGCGGCTCTGAGAACACCTTTGCCGCCAACAGCGTCGCGGGGTTGCGATAGAGGCGGCTCGTTGGACCGAACTCGACGATGCGCCCCTCGTGCAAGGCAACGGTATGCCCGCCAAGCAGCAGCGCTTCGCTGGGCTCGGTGGTGGCGTACACGACGGTGCAGTGCCGGTCGGCAAACATGCGGGGCAGTTCATCGCGCAGCTCTTCGCGGAGCTTGAAATCGAGATTTGCTAGCGGCTCGTCCAGGAGGACGAGATCGGCGTCTTTGACAAGTGCGCGCGCAATCGCTGTGCGCTGCTGCTGCCCGCCGGAAAGCTCTGCAGGTTTGCGCTGCAGCATCGGGCCGAGCTTCATAAGATCTGCCATCTGCCGCACGCGCGTGTCGATCTCAGAGCGGGTAACGCGGGCTACGCGCAAAGGTGAAGCAATGTTCTCGTAGACCGTGAGGTTCGGGTAGTTGATGAACTGCTGGTAGACCATCGAGATATTGCGCTTCTGCACGGGTACGCCGGTCACATTGCGATCGTTGAACCAGACCTCGCCCTCGGCCGGCTTGATCAGGCCGGCCATAAGCTGCATCAGCGTGGTTTTGCCCGAGAGCGTTGTGCCCAACAGCGTGTTGAAACCACTGTCCGCAAGGCGCAATGACGTCGGGTAGATGTGCGTTTCGCCTCCGACAGTGAGGCTGACGTTTTTGAGTTCCAATGTCACGGCACGACTTCCCCTTACCGCGACGCGCTCGGGTACTTGGAGCGCGCACAGCTTAACACCGTCATCGCAACGTCTGTCAGAGAAACCGCCGGCATCGGAGGGAGGGACGACACCGGCGGAAGGTGAGAGCGCGCCTAAAGCGCGCTCTGGAGGACCGCAATCAGCCCTTTTTCCAGCGCTTGACCAGGTCATCGTAGTTGACGGTCTCGCCCTTGGGCTTCTCGTTGTCGAGCTTCGTCTTTGCGCCGCCCTTGCCGAGCCATTCCGATGGGTCTTTCTCGGCATTCAAGCGTGGGCCGCAGCCGCCATAGACCTTCGCCTTTTCGTCAGCCCGCTGCATCCGCAACATCACCGAGTCCATCTCCTTCGCGAGACGGTCCATTGCCTGTTGCGGCGTGAATGTGCCGGAGTTGACGTCACCGATGTTCTGCCACCACAGCTGTGCCAGCTTCGGATAGTCCGGCACGTTGACGCCGGTCGGTGTCCAGTTGACCCGGTCCGGCGAGCGATAGAACTCGACGAGGCCGCCAAGCTTCGGTGCGCGCTCGGTGAAGCTCTTGTGACGTACGGTGCTGTCGCGGACGAACGTCAGGCCGACGTGGCTCTTCTTAACGTCGACGGTTTTGGAAACGACGAACTGCGCATAGAGCCATGCTGCCTTCCGGCGCTTCAGAGGTGTCGACTTGAAGAGTGTCCACGAACCGGCGTCCTGGTATCCAAGCTTTTGGCCTTCAACCCAGTACGGACCTTTCGGCGATGGTGCCATGCGCCATTGTGGATTGCCGGCATCGTCGACGGTGTTATTGCCTTCGGACTTCGACTTTACCATCGAAGCGGTGAATGCCGTGTACCAGAAGATCTGTTGGGCGACATTGCCCTGGCTGAGCGCCGGCAACGACTGATAGAAGTCGTAGTCGGCCGCACCCGGAGGTGCATACTTGCGCAGCCACTCGTCCCATTTGCGGATCGCGTAAACGGCAGCCGGACCATTGGTTGCGCCGCCGCGCGAGACAGATGCGCCAGCCGGATTACACTTTCCGGCTTCCATGCGGATGCCCCACTCATCGATCGGGCGACCGTTCGGAAGGCCCTTTGATCCGGCACCGGCCATCGACAGCCAAGCATCCGTCATACGCCAGCCAAGGTCCGGTGCGCGCTTGCCGTAGTCCATATGTCCGTAGACGCGGACGCCGTCGATTTCCTTGACGTGAACCGAAAAGAACTCGGCAATGTCCTCATAGGCCGACCAGTTCACGGGAACGCCGAGATCGTAGCCGTAGATTTTCTTGAACTTCGCCTTCAGATCAGCGCGATCGAACCAGTCCTTACGGAACCAGTAGAGGTTGGCGAATTGCTGGTCCGGCAGCTGGTAGAGCTTGCCATCCGGGCCGGTCGTGAACGATTTGCCGATGAAGTCGTCAATGTCCAACATCGGGTTGGTGACGTCTTTGCCGTCGCCTTTCATCCAGTCCGTCAGGTTAATGGCCAGCTGAAGACGCGAGTGGGTGCCGATGAGATCGGAGTCATTGATGTAGGCGTCGTAAAGATTACGCTTGGTCTGCATCTGCGTCTGAACGGCCTGGACGACTTCGCCCTCGCCAAGCAGCTGATGGTTGACCTTGATACCCGTGATCTCAAAGAATGCTCTTGTTAGGGTCTTCGCCTCATATTCGTGTGTCGGGATGGTTTCCGACAGCACGTTGATTTCCATCCCTTTAAATGGTTCCGCGGCCTTAAGGAACCACTCTAGCTCTTTTGCCTGCTGCTCCTTGGAAAGCGTCGACGGCTGAAACTCACTGTCGATCCATTTCCTGGCTTCATCCATCCCCGCAAACACCGGCGCTGTGGCGACGGCAACCGCAAAGGCGGACGCAGCAGCGAGTAATCGCGTCCTCATTGGGTGTCCTCCAGTTTTTTTTGACTGCGCGATGACGCTACGGTCGAAGAAAAACGAATGTCAATCGAAAATTTGCGCGCCTATGTCTTTTCTCTTGCTGATGGATCAGCCATGCTTCCTGGGCTAATGCGAAATTCGAATCACTCCTGGACGTCACGGAATGGATGCGCTCTCCCCCCGTCAATCTGAGATTGTTGCGCTTGCGAAGTCGGAAGGACGTGTTGCCGTCGAGGATCTGGCCGAGCGGTTTGGTGTGACGCCCCAAACGATCCGCAAGGATCTCAACGAGCTGTGCGATAGCGGTGTCCTGAATCGCTATCATGGCGGCGCCGTGCCGGCAGCTGCCGGTGCAGCGAACTTCGGCTACGAGGCCCGGCGTCGCCTTGCGCCTGACGAAAAGCGCGCCATCGGCAAGGCGGCAGCCGAACTCATCCCGGACGGATCGTCGTTGTTGATCAATATCGGCACCACGACGGAACAGGTGGCCACCGCACTCAGAGGCCACCGCGGGCTGATGGTGATTACGAATAACATCAATGTTGCCAACATCTTGCAGGGCTTCGACGACATCGAAGTCGTCGTTGCCGGCGGCGTGCTGCGGCACGCAGATGGCGGCATTGTCGGCGAAGCGGCCGTTGATTTCATCCGTCAGTTTCGCGTCGACTTCGCGATTATCGGGACATCGGCCATTGATCTCGACGGCACGCTGCTCGACTTCGACTATCGCGAGGTCAAGGTGGCCAAGGCCATCATGGCTTGCGCGCGCAAGTCGATCCTGGTTGCCGACAGTATGAAGCTGGACCGCACCGCACCCGTCCGGATCGGTCACGTTTCCGATCTCGACATCTTCGTCACGGATGCGATGCCACCGCGCGCAATCGCTGATATTTGTCGTGATAACGAAGTTCGTATCGAAATCGCCTAGCCGGGTTGACCTTTCGAAAAAGCTCGATATTTTTCGTTTTGAGCGCACGCGTGCGCACATTCGCATTGCATTGGTGCGGGACGAGCATGGTGCCGCGCAGCATGTTGGAACGACACAATGGCCGGATCCGCAGAGACAGCGCCGACATACGACCTTGCAATCATTGGTGGCGGGATCAACGGCTGCGGCATCGCCAGGGATGCGGCAGGCCGCGGATACTCGGTCTTTCTGGCTGAGAAGGACGATCTCGCACGCGGGACGTCCTCGGGGTCGACGAAACTCATCCACGGTGGCCTGCGCTATCTCGAGCACTACGAGTTCCGGCTGGTGCGCGAGTCGCTCAAGGAACGCGAAGTGCTGTGGGCGATGGCGCCGCATATCATCTGGCCCTTGCGCTTTGTGTTGCCGTACACGCAAGGTCTCCGGCCGGCTTGGCTCCTGCGGCTGGGGCTGTTCATTTACGATCATATCGGAGGTCGCAAGGCGTTACCAGCGACGCGCACCTTGGATCTGCGAACCGACCCGGCAGGGGCACCATTAAAGCCCGGGTTTGCAAAGGCGTTCGAATACTCGGACTGTTGGGTCGATGATGCGCGCCTCGTCGTCCTCAATGCCATGGACGCAGCGGCCCGCGGTGCGGTGATCAAAACCCGGACAGCGGTCACGCGGATTAGCCGAGACGGCGCACACTGGACGGTCACAACACTTGATGAAAACAGTGGGCGCGAGACGTCCGTTTCGGCGCGCATGGTCATCAATGCGGCAGGGCCTTGGGTCGATGAGGTCCTCGGCCGGGTTGCCGGGCGGAACGACGTGCGCAACGTCCGCTTGGTGCAGGGCAGCCATATCGTGGTGCCGAAGTTGTTTGCGCACGAGCAATGCTACATTTTCCAGAACCCAGATGGCCGCATCTTCTTTGCCGTACCGTATGAGCAGGAGTTCACGCTGATCGGCACGACGGATCACGACTTCCAAGGTGATCTGGATGAGGTCAAAACGTCCGAGTCCGAGGTCGACTACATTTGCGCCGCGGCCAGCCATTACTTTGCGACGCCGATTACGCGGGATCAGGTTGTTTGGACGTATTCGGCGGTTCGGCCGCTCTATGATGACGGCGCCAGCAAGGCGCAAGAGGCCACGCGCGACTACGTCTTGAAGATCGAGGGCACAGGCGAAGATGCCAAGCTGCTGAACATTTTCGGCGGTAAGATCACAACATATCGCCGGTTGGCACAGGCGGTTCTGGATGACGTCGACCGCATATTCGATCGGGAAACGGTCGATTGGACGGCGTCTGAACCGCTGCCGGGCGGAGACTTTCCGTTCGACGGCTACGATGATCTCGCCGCCGCGATTGCTGGGTCCTATCCGTTCCTTGAGACATCTCATGTGCGGCGCCTCGTGCGATGCTACGGCACGCTGACGCGGGAGATTCTCGGAGACGCGCAGAGCTTGGAGGATCTGGGCACGCAGTTCGGGGCGGGCTTGTCGGAGCGGGAGGTAGAGTATCTTCGAGCCCGCGAGTGGGCAATGACGGCAGATGACATCCTGTGGCGGCGATCCAAACTCGGATTGCGTTTGTCGACGGCGGAGCGGGTTGCGCTTGCGGACTGGTTGAGCTGTCATCCTGCACAGGCTCACGCTGCATAGGCGGCAAAGCGCGGAAAAGCGCGGCAACGACAAAAAGCCTTGGAGGAATGCGCCAATGACCAGGTTTGTGCTTGCAATCGACCAGGGCACCACCTCGACCCGCGCAATCGTGTTCGACAAGGCACTCGACGTTGTCGCCGTCGCGCAGGAAGAGTTTACCCAGCACTATCCGCAGTCAGGCTGGGTTGAGCACGACCCGGAGGATCTGTGGGCCACGACGGTCTCCACCTGTCGGTCGGCCATGGCACAGGCCGGCGCGGAAGCCACCGACATCGTGGCGATCGGGATCACCAACCAAAGGGAAACAACTCTGGTTTGGGATCGTGAGACGGGCAAGCCGATCCATAAGGCCATTGTCTGGCAGGACCGCCGCACGGCCGAGACGTGCGCGCATTTGAAAGCGTCCGGTCATGAGCCGATGGTCACCGGCAAGACGGGACTGCTACTTGATCCCTATTTCTCGGGAACCAAGATTGCGTGGATTCTTGATCATGTCGACGGCGCGCGCGCGGCTGCGGAGCAGGGACGATTGGCGTTTGGAACGGTCGATACGTTTCTGTTGTGGCGGTTCACCGGCGGCAAGGTGCACGTGACGGACGCGACCAACGCCAGCCGCTCTTTGCTGTACGATATCTCAGAGCAGCGCTGGCGCGGCAGCTTGTGTGATCTTTTGCGGGTTCCGCAATCGATGTTGCCTGAGGTTCTGGACAGCGCCGCCGCCTTCGGCACGACCGATGCGGACATTTTCGGCGCGGCGATTCCGATTGCGGGCATTGCCGGAGACCAGCAGGCCGCAACCGTCGGGCAAGCCTGTTTCGAGCCGGGCATGCTCAAGTCCACGTACGGTACGGGGTGCTTCGCATTGCTCAATACCGGCGATACGCCGGTGTTCTCCAAAAACCGCCTGTTGACGACGATTGCGTATCGGATCGGCGGCCGGCCGACGTATGCGCTTGAGGGTTCGATTTTCATCGCGGGCGCGGCCGTGCAGTGGTTGCGCGACGGACTCAAGATTATCGACGATGCCGCCCATTCCGGTGAACTGGCGGATGCTTCAGATGCCGGCCAGGACGTTTTTCTTGTGCCGGCGTTCGTCGGGCTCGGCGCGCCATACTGGGATGCCGAGTGTCGCGGTGCCATGTTCGGCCTGACGCGCAACACGGGGCGTGCGGAATTCGCCCGCGCGGCTTTGGAATCGGTGTGCTATCAGACCCGCGACCTGCTCGAAGCCATGCGCGGAGACTGGGGTGCAGCGCGATCGACTGTGCTCAGGGTCGATGGTGGGATGGTCGCGTCCGACTGGACCATGCAGCGCCTGGCCGACATCCTCGACGCGCCGGTTGACCGACCGAAGGTTCTGGAAACAACCGCCGTCGGTGCGGCCTATCTCGCCGGCATGCAGGTCGGGTTCTATCCCGGTCTGGACGAGTTCGCGCGGACGTGGTCGCTGGAACGCCGGTTCGAGCCGAAAATGGCCGGCGATGAGCGGTCCCGCAAGTATGCGCTCTGGAAGGATGCCGTTGCGCGGACGCTGTCGGGATAGTGTTTTTTCGCTCACGGGCTGTTCCTCGCTTCGCTCGGGCCCTCCGCGGGGGCGGCGCAACGCGCCGGGCCGCATTCGCGGCCTGGGGTGCCAGACGGCTGGCTTGCGCTTGTTGTTGATCGTTCGCGCTTGCTTTCGCTCACGGGCTGTTCCGGCCTAGCGGCCGGGCCCCATCGAGATGGCGTGTTCGCCATCTCGACATTTCAAATGCCCAACTCGGGAACACCCGAGTTGGGGTGCGGGCGGCGCAACGCGCCGGGCCGCGTTCGCGGCCTGGGGTGCCAGACGGCTGGCCCGCGCTTGTTGTTGATTGCTCATGGCTGTTCCAGCCTGAGGGTGTCCTCGCAGGATAGCCAGCGCTCGAGC